>CALHXW010000147.1 GCA_938040325.1 uncultured bacterium
GGCCCTCAAACGGCACGAGAGCCTCACGGTTAGCGCGCCTGATGACATCTACGCCGCCACCGCCGAGCGCCTTGCGTGCGGCGATGTTGTTGCCTGGTTCCAAGGGGGCTCGGAGTTTGGCCCACGGGCCCTCGGACACCGCAGCATCCTGCTCGATCCCCGCTTGCCCAACGGGCAAGCGCTGCTTAACGAGCGCGTCAAGCACCGCGAGGCCTTCCGGCCCTTCGCGCCCGCGGTCCTCGAGGAACACGCCGCTGCCTGGTTCGACCTTGGCCCCGTCTCCACCAGCCGCTTCATGTTGCGGGTTTGCCCCGTTCGTTCTGAGCGTCGCAACCAAATCCCAGCCGTCGTCCACGTCGACGGCACCGCGCGGGTTCAGACGGTCGCCAGCGGCTCGGGTCCCTTCCGAGCGCTGCTCGAAGCCTTCCATGCCCGCACCGGCATCCCCTTGCTCGTCAACACATCCTTCAACGTCGCTGGCGAGCCCATCGTCGAGACGCCCGAGGACGCGCTGGCCTGTCTCGTGACAACCGGCATCGACTGCCTAGCCTTAGGCCACCTGCTCGTCGTCAAGCGGTCGGACGCGTCTGGGTGACGCACCCGGGGTGCTTCGGGGGGCCGCGTAGCGAACACGAGCCGTCGGGACGTTGTCAGCGGCGGCTCAGCCGCGGCAGTCGGTGGGCAGACGGGACCACGTCCGAGCAACGCTACACGTCGTCGCTGGCCTGGCGCTCGCGGTCGACGCGGCCGAGCTTTTGCCACTGCCGCGTCTCGAACTTCATCTTGCCCATCAGGCGGATGGCGTCGCGGATCTTGTTGTTGTACCGCGTGGCTTCGAGCATCTCGGGACTCGCGCTGCGAGCCATGGCGTCGGTGATGCGCTGCATGGTCGTCTGAGCCCTACGGGCCGAGGCGCGAGCGCTGTCGAGGCGACGTTGACCGTCCTTGTTGAGCGCCAGATAGAAGGCAAACTTGGGAGTGCCATGCGCGGCGCCGCCAGCCATGGCGCGGACCGCTTTCAGCTCTCGGGCCGCCTGCTGCACGCGGTGGATATCGTCGAGGACCGGGCTTAGGTCCGAGGCTCCGACCATCAGCGCGCCGGTTGCGTGACGCAAGCTTGTGACGTTTTGGTCGAGCCGCCCGAGGGCGGCGAGCAGTCGCGTCTTGAAGGCTTCGTCGCTGGGCGTGACGTTCACAACGTCTCGCGGAGGCGGCTGAGGCACCAGCGAGAGCGTGACACCGCTCGTCGTAGACGCCGCGGACTCACAGGCCGCTGCCGTCTCCGAGCCATCGCCAGTGCTAGACGTCTCGTCGGGCGAGAGAGGCACATTCGGGTTCGGGTTCGTCAGCATTCGCAGTCCCTATCGCTTCCAGCACTGTCGTGTTCACTTCATCCAGCGGCATATTCTACGGTTCGCTCCAGTGTTCAGTTTCATCTTTGTTACATGTTTTTCATTGGCGCGGGCGGGCCCGATTTTGCTTAACCAGCGCTGGCTCGACGAGAGCCGATCGTGACACGGATTTCAGCGGGGTTCAGGTGTTGGCTCACGCTTGAGCGCCGCCGCATCCGACCCAGACGCGCGTCACCTAAACGGGCTCCGACAGGCGTCCTGCTTCCTCGACGTGGGCCATCGAGAGCTCCCCCGCCTGGTCACCGAGCCGTCGGTGCAGCCCCTCCAGCGTCTGCTTGGCTGTGGCCCGGATCAGCATGGTCGTGCCGCTCAGCAGCGGCGTCAGCGCAACGATCGACGTCGGCCCGCCGTGCCGGCGAAGCGCCTCGAGCGATGCGAGCGCCATGGCGGAGCCGGCCGTCGACTTGTCGTTGGCATAGGCAAGCGCGAGGTCGATGAGGGCTGGCTCGGCCTCTGCGCGGTCGGACACGGTGATCGCAGCGACGAGTGGCCGCGGGTCACGCGGCGGCCGACGCTTCAGCACGGCCTCGGCAAGTCGATGAGCTGGCAGCGGCCAGCGGTGGGTGCTAGCGAGCCTGAGCAAGCGTTGCCGCGCCTCCACGTCGTCTGCGGTTGCGTCGAGGAGAGCGTGGCCATGCGCTCTCGCTGTCGCCGGCGAGAGGTTCGCTGGGTACGCCGCGGCCGTCTGCCACAAGAGGCGAGCATCCAACGCGGTCGCGATGGGCTTGCCAGCGGATGCGTCCAGGGCTTCTTTGAGGCTCATGCCGCCGACGCAGCGCGCAACGAGCGCTGTCCCGAGGTCTTGGGCGACGCCGACGTGGGGCGGCTGGGTGGCAAGCGTCGACAGCCGCTCCGCAAGTGCCGCCACGTCGGGGTTGGCCGGGTCGGCCCCGACCAGTACGTCGGCCTCGACGGTCGCAGAGAGTGCTGCAAGGGCGGGCTCCAGGCCGTACACGTGGACCAGTGCCGCGTACGGAAACCCACGTGGCTCCAGCCGCACCGTCGGCGTGGCAGGGAGAGTCTTCGCCCGTCTGGCCGCGCGCAGAGACAGCCCCTTGGCAACGACAGAGCCCGTGTAGATGAGCAGAACGAAGCCTGCGAAGAGCTTCAGAAAGAGTAGCAGCAGCGGATCGATGGTCGTCTCGTCGGTCGGCGGAGCGAGCGGGGCCTGGGTCACGCGTGTCTCATCAGCAGCGACCGACGAGCTTTTGCCCTCACACGGTACGTGACCTGCTACATATTTGGCACACCAACCCACTGCGGAGGGCACACGTGAGATACCTTTGCTGCTTGAGTCCATCGCGTGCGGTGCTCCGCAGCGTCGTGGCGCTCGTCGCGGTCACCGCCTTGGCGATGTCTGCGTCGGACGTCCGCGCAGCCGGCGAGCTCCGGGTCGGCGTGCTCTACTTCGACAACAACAGCGGCGACACCAGCCTCGACGGGCTCAAGAAGGGGCTCGCGGACATGCTCGTGACCGATCTGAGCGGCGTCAGCGGCATGACCGTGGTCGAGCGGGCGCGACTCAACGACGTGCTCGCCGAGCTAGCGCTGACTCAGAGCTCCTACTTCGACCCCACCACCGCTGTGAAGCTCGGCAAGGGGCTAGGCGCAAGCCACGTCGTCACGGGCGCGTTCATGACTGCGTCGCCGAAGCTCCGTGTCGACATTCGGCTCGTGAAGGTTGCGACCGGGGAGGTCGTCGCGGCCGAGAAGGTCGTCGGCGAGCTGACGGCCATCTTCGAGCTTGAGCAGCGGCTCGTTGAGCGCTTCGTGGAGGCCCTGACCGGCAAGCTCAACCGCCACTCGCGAGCCCCCCGCACCAAGGTGAAGAGTGCGGCCGCGCTGCGCGCCTACTCCAGCGCGCTGGACGCAGCCGACCGCGGCGACACAAAGGCCGCCAAGCGAGCCCTCGACAAGACGATCGCTCTCGCACCGCTCTTCGTGCTCGCACGCGAGCGCCGCGAAGAGCTCATCGAGCGTCAGAAGGCTCAGGAGAAGACGCGCGCGGAAACGCTCAATGCCAACGAAGTGGCGCTCGTCGCTGCAGCTCAAGAGGTGTTTGCGGCCCACGACATCAAGCGGGTGACCCAAGGCGAGGCCCGCGAGCTCCTCGCGTGGCGAAAGCTCTACTGCGGGTACCTGCTGGGGCGGGTCGCCCGCGAACACGCGCCGGCACGCTCGGTGTCGGTGCCGCTACCCGGCCGCGCCGCCGCTGCCCGAGCGGCCATCAAGGCGCTCGTCGCCGAGCACCAGCTGCTCTTGACGGAGCTTGCCATCTACCGGACGCGCTTCATCGACGCCCGGGGATACGTCACCATGAGCTTCCCGCTCCCCAAGGCCGCTGAGCCGCTGGTGGCCGGTACGCCGCTCTGGAACGCGCGGGTCGAACGCATCGAGCACGAACGCCGTGAGCTGCTCGAGTTTCTTTGGCTCGGGCGCTTGAGCGTGGACCGAGAGCTGTCGGTGCGTGTTGGCCCGACGCCGGCCTTCATCGACGCGCGATACCGGGCACTGGCCGAGCGCCTGGCGAACGATGCATCGCGTGCAGCCACGGTCCACCTTGCGAAAGACGCCAAACGCGGTGGCTACCTCCTGGCCGAGCTCGTCGGTTTGCGCGCCGACCTCGCCCTGCTCGGCGGCAACGTTGAGGGTGCCGTTGAGCTGCTCAGTGCCCACCAGACCAAGCATCCAACGGGCCCTCGCTACACGTTCATTGATCGGCAGATCCAGGGGCTGCTCGGGATGCGGCACAACGCCGACATCCGCAAGCGCGATCGCTACGCAACCGGGCTCACCACGTGCGCGTCGATGGACATCAATGTTGGCATCGACTACGCGCTCCTTCAGCGGCTCCGGACCGAGGGAAGTGCTGCGCTGGCAACGACGGTCGCAGAGGTCGACACGGCATGTCGGACTAAGGTGACCGATCCGAAAGACAACCTGTGGCGGACGCTGTACCGCAACGTCATGCACGTGGCTGGACGGCAGCACCACTGCGCCCTCTTCTTCGAGTACGGAGACAAGTGGGTCGCTGCTGGCGGATCGGCCCGCGACTATGCTGGCTACACCACCAACTTCTATCCGCACTGCACGCGCTAACGTCGGTGCGTGAGGCCGCGCTGTGACCTCTCGATGTCGACACTGCCGATCGCCTGAGGCGCTGCCTGCCTGCTAGCGATCGCGCGCGGGTCTGGGGTTAAAGCACGGTGCGCGGTCGGCCGGCACCCGAGCCTCCGCGCGATCGCAGCCATCCCGTCACGTCGACGAGGTTGTTTCCAACCGACAACCGGATCGAACGCTGCTAGCGTCGGGTCATGATCTGCGCCGCTTGCCACCTTGAGACCGCCGCCATGCCATGCGAAGCGTGTGGTGGCAGTCCGCTCCTTGTGAGCCCGGCCGGCAGCTACCGGCTCATGTCTGTGCTCGGTCAGGGCGGTGCCGGCGTGACCTACCGCGCGAGCCGTGTCGGTGAGTCCGCTGCAACGCTGCCAGACGTCTGCGTCAAAGAGCTCTCTTATCGCCGGATGCAGGACCTCAAGTCCGAGGAGCTCTTCAGTCGCGAGGCACAGGTCCTGCGTGAGCTCGACGATCCGGCGGTACCGCGTTACGTCGACGACTTTGTTGCCGGCACGGGGCGCGCCCGCTGTCTCTACATTGTGCAGGAGTTCGTTGACGGACAGGACCTGGGTGCGGAGCTCGCGAGTGAGCGGCACTCCGAGCGGGAGATCATCGCGATCGCCGACGAGCTGCTGCAGATCCTTGAGCGGCTCGAGCAGCTGCGGCCGCCGGTGGTCCATCGCGACATCAAGCCGCACAATGTCATGCGTCGGGCGTCGGACGGCAAGCTCCTGCTGGTCGACTTCGGCAGCGTCAAGGAAGCCGTCAGCGATGGCGACGCTGGCAGCACAGTTGCCGGCACGTTTGGCTACATGGCGCCAGAGCAGCAGTGGGGCAAGGCGACCGGCCAGAGCGACCTCTACGCGGTCGGGGTGATGACGGCGGTTCTGCTGGCGCGCCGCGAGCCGGGTGACATGCTCGACGCCGATCACCGACTCGACCTCGACGCGCACGTTCGGGCGTCGCCAGGACTCGTTGCGTGGCTTAAAGCGATGACCGCCACCCGACCGTCGGAGCGCCCGGCCACGGCTAGAGCTGCGCGCGCCATGCTGACGTCCAAGACGCGGACGGAGGCACAGAAGCCCCCGGCCGCCGCCCGCGCGCGCGCTCCGAAGAAAGCAGGCAACGGCTCCAGGCTCGCTTGGGTGATTGCGGGGCTTGCGCTCCTCGGGGTCGGCGGGTGGTTGGGGCTATCCGAGCCTGGGCCGGGGCCGGACGCGTCGGAGGCACGCAGGTCGGAAGCCGCGCAGGTGTCTTCCGAGCCGCCGAAGCCGGCGCCCATGGTCGTCGAAGAAGCCGGTTGGGAGCGGGGCGGGGCGGTTCCCTTGGACGGCTTCCCAGCTCCAAGCGGCCCCGTCGATGCCTCCTCGTCCAAGCCGGGCCCGGTGTTGCTTGCGACGTCGAGTGGGCTCTACGCGTTCGGCGACGAGGGTGCGGAACGGGTCGACGACACTCCCCTGCGTGACGCCAAGCACGTGGTTGTCGCCAAAGACGCGACCTACATCCTGCTCGGCGACGCAGTGCTCAAGCGGGTCGGCAGCAAGATGCACCGCCTCTCCCCCGATCATGAGAAGTCTCGCGGCTTCAGTCAGCTCGCGGTTGGACCCAGTGGCGAGCTCTGGGTACTCGGCCTCTTCGGGCTCAGTCACTTCGACGGCACCAACTGGGGTTTTCGACCCAAGTCCGACTTCTTCAAGCACCAAGAGAGCGCCTTGCTCAACGGGGTGGCGATCGACGCTACCGGGCACGTTGTGGTGACCGGATACCGCGGCATTGCGGTCTACGCCGGCGATCACTGGCGCGACTACCAAGTCGACGAGCTCTTGGGTCCCGTCGCCGTGCATCCCGAAGGCCACTTCGTCAGCCGCAACTCAAGCAACAAGCTCGTTCGATTCGATGACTCCGGCTTGGTTCGTACGCACATCCATCACGAGCGACTCTCGTTTTTCCGAGCATCGGTGGTGATCGGTGCGGACGGGAGATTGCTGGGCCGAGACGGGTCGTCGCTTGTCGTCTTCGACGCGGACGGCGCACGTCGCCACGCCGCCGGACTTCCTCCTGCGAGCGGCAGCCGTGCCGCTGGCGCGGCCGGTGCGCCGGGGACTGCTGCCGTCATCGATGGTGCGCTCGACGCGAGCGGCCGTGCCTGGGTAGCGACGAGCGTCGGGCTCGTCTTGGTGAGCGAAGGCGGCGACAGCACCCTGTGGCCGTCGGCGAGCAGCGTCGGTCTCGCGAGCGACGTCAAGGCGCTCGCCGTGGTTGGCATGGGCCCCGAGAATCCGCCCCCGCCTCAGGAGGCTCGCTCGGGCAGCGTCCAAGGGAGCGTGACCTTTCGCCGACAACCGCTCGCGGGCGCGCGGCTTGAGGCCTGCGTGGACGCCGCGGTTGTGCTGCGAGACGGCGCAACGTCTCCTTGCGACAAGGCGCCTTGGAAGGCGCAGGTGGTCACCGATGCTGAGGGGCGCTTCACGCTCAGCGACGTGCCTGCCCGCGACCTAGAGCTGGTGGTGCGAACCCCAAGCGACCGATGGCACATGGTCTATTACGAGTGCTGTAGCCAGCTTCAGGGCGCACCAAAGGTGACGCTCGAGCCTATCCATGCGTGGTGAGCTGCTCGCAGTGGGCTGAGACTCAGGCTGGCGGTGACGCGCTCGGAGTGCGCTCAGCGCGCATGTCGCACGGTCAACGCCCACGAGCTCGCGAGAGTCCGCGTTGCCGATATGGTATCAAGCGGTATGGGCCAAGCTTGGATGATCGCGTGTGTGATGATGCTCGGGGCATGCGGTGACGATGCCCCAGCGACGGTTGACAACGGCGACGTTGGCGGCGCAGTGGATAGCCTGGCGACAGACAGCGTCGACCCGGACGACGCAGCGGAAGCTTCCGACGCGACAACCACCCCGACCGACGATGCCGACTCCGTGATGCCACATGTCGATTTGCCGCCGCTGAGTGCCTCGCCGTGTGACCACATGATGCGATGGCCTCTCCAGCTGCCGTCGACGACGTATCCCTTCGTTGTCCACTACAACCCGGTCACCGATGTCTCGGTTGTCGAGACCGTGCGTGACTCGCTCGACGCTGCGTGGGCGCTCAGCACCGAGCAGCTCGGTTTTCGGCCGCCGCTCGACGACATGGGCACTTGCGGACCGGACGGTCGCTTCGACGTCTTCTTGTGGCCTGGGCAGGAGTCCGCATGGGTCGAGTGGGTGGCGGAGTTTCCGGCAACGGACGGCGACGATGCGCTGACGATGATGGTCATCGATCCCGACAGCGACTATGGCGGCGACCTCCTCGACGTCACCCTTGCTCACGAGCTTAACCACGCATGCCAAGCCAGCGACGACTGGTTCGAATCGGCCGCCGTCTACGAGATGACGGCGACCTACGTGGAAGCCCTCGCGGCACCCGCCGACTTGCGGTGGGCGGAGCTGACGCTGCCCGACTTCCAAGCTGAGCCTTGGCGAACGCTCGGCCATGACGATGGCTATGAGACGTGGTCGATGTACGGCGCGTCTCTCTACTTCCATGTCCTGCAGGCCGTGCACTTCCCTGACGACCCGGCCTTCGCCGGTCGGCTTTGGTCGCGGTTGCGAGGCGCGTCCGAGGCAAGCTGGCTGGTCGCGCTCGATGCGCTGCTGGCCGAGGAAGCCGGCACGGATGTCGCAGCGACGGTCGTCGAGCTGTCCAAGTGGCGTTGGTACATCGGCGACCGCGACGACGGGCGTCACCTGAGCTTCGGCGGCGCTCTGTCGGCACAGACGCAGGTGCCGCTGGCCGCGACGGTGGCTGGGAGCGCTTCAGGTGCAGCCAGCATCGACCCCGGCGTGGCCATTCTTGGAAGCCACTATGTGGCGTTGACCGGAGCGCCAGGCGCGTCCGTCGTCGTCTCCGCCTCGGCCCCAGGCGCACCAGGGACCGTCGCCGTGGCCGCCATCGAAGCCCCCGACGAGCCGCTCGCGTCGACGACGGTGACATCGAC
>CALHXW010000148.1 GCA_938040325.1 uncultured bacterium
ACGTATGTAATACGTATCGATGACAAACAATATTCCTACGACTTTTGCCATCTGGGAAATGTAAACGACTCATCTTTATAGATTTTCAGCGATCAAATATTTCATACAATTGTTCTTTGACATCTTAGCCCACAGCACAGGTCATCGCCAAAGCCGCAGCCGGAAAGAGCGCTTGATTTGGGTCTAGTAGCCCAGCCCCGCCGGTCAAGCGCCACGGGCGGGCCGTTGTTCCAATAGGCTCGCTGACGGGGCTCCAGCGGTTCGTTGCGTCCGATGCAACGAGACAAGTTGAACGTTATAATGGAAGCGAACGCGATCTCGACGCATCATCCTGTCTGGATCGTCCCCAGAGATAGAGAGACCCATCCCATGATTAAGCGCTTATCCAAGGTTGTCGGCTACGCGATTGCCGCCGGCTCCATCAGCCTCGCTGGCTGTCAAGACCAAGAGCCCGAGACCGAAGAAGACGATACCAACACCGAGGAAGACGGCGCAGACGCCGGCTGTCCGACGGACGCTGCGGGCGGTTGCCCGACGTCTGACGCCGATGGTGGCTGCCCCGCAGGGTGCCCGACCGACGCAGCTGGTGGATGCCCGACCGACGCGGCCGGTGGCTGCCCCGCAGGTTGCCCGACCGATGCGGCTGGCGGATGCCCGACCGACGCGGCTGGTGGCTGCCCCGCAGGCTGCCCGACCGACGCGGCTGGCGGATGCCCGACCGACGCGGCCGGTGGTTGCCCCGCAGGCTGCCCGACCGACGCGGCAAGCGGATGCCCAAGTGATGCCGGTTGCCCGTCTGGCTGCCCGAGCGACGCTGGCTGCCCGACCGACGCCGAGTAGCTCGAAGTGGTTGCGCTGAAGGGTGTCGGCATTGGTCTCCGTAGGGAGCACCACGCCGACATCCTTCGAACCGAGCGACACGTCGACTGGCTCGAGGTCATCACTGAGAACTTCATCGACCATGGTGGGAACTCAATCCGCCTGCTCGACGAGGTCCGCGAGCGATGGCCGATCGGCCTGCACGGCGTGTCGATGTCGTTTGGCGGTCCTGATCCGCTGCCTGACGATTACCTGAGCCACATCGCGGCTCTCTGTGACCGGCTGGGTGCTGAAGAGTACTCGGACCACCTGTGCTTTTCCGGAGCGCATGGGGTCTTCTTCGCCGACCTGCTGCCTCTGCCGCAGACCCACGAGGCCGTCGAGCACGTGGCGAAGCGTATCCGCTACGTGCAAGAGGCTCTCGGTCGGCCGGTCATGATCGAAAACATCAGCTACTACGCCGAGATCCCTGGCAACGAGATGGGCCACAGCGAGTTTGTCACGCGCATCTGCGAGCAAGCAGACTGCGGGCTGCTCCTCGACTGCAACAACGTCTTCGTCAACTCGTTCAACCACGGCGGCGACCCACTGGAGCGCATGCTCGAGCTGCCGCTCGACCGCGTTGGCCGGATTCATCTGGCAGGCCACAAGTACAAGGGCCAGCCCCCTATGGCGATCGACAACCACGGCAGCCCCGTGCCTGATCCTGTCTGGGAGCTCTACGACGCGGCCCTCGCGAGGACCGGTCAGGTGCCCACCCTCATCGAGTGGGACTTGGAGATCCCAGATCTCGACCGCGTCCTCGACGAGCGAGACAAGGCGGCGGTCATCTGGGAGCGCCACGGTGGCTGAGACCCCGCCAGGAACTGACCCCAAGCCCATGTCGCTTGAGCGCTATTTCTCCGTGATGGTTCCGTTCCTTGCTGGCGAGGGCAAAGCCGAAGACGTCATCGCTGAGCTCGGCGACACCCCGTCATCGCCAAAGCGGTTTCGCTTCTACCAGCAGCTCATGATCGCCAACCGCCGCCGCGTGATGCGGGCAGTGTTCCCATCGGTTGAGCACATCCTCGGTGCCGGCAAGTTCGAGGCGATGATCGATCGCTTCACGCGCGAGCGCCCCGTCATGCACTGGGACCTCAACTACTTCGGCGAGCCCTTTTCCGAGTGGCTCGAAGCTCAGCGCCAAGCGAGCGACGCGATCCCAAGCTACCTCGAAGAGCTGGCTGACTATCACTGGCTGGAGTACGCCCTCAAGAGCGACGGCCGCAGCTTCGATCCAGCGACCCATCTGGTCAATCCGGTGCTGGAGGCACGCCGCTACAGCTGGGACGCGCCGGCCTTCGTGCAGGCCGTGCGCATGAAGACCGCCGAGCGCAGTCCCGAAAAGAAAGAGCGGCTCGTCTTGATCTTTCGCGACCCGCGCGATCTACGTATCAAGGTCTACGATCCGACCCTGGCTGGGCTCGTCGCGCTGGGCGTGCTCAGCGGCGAGACACCGCCAACAGCTTTTGCAGAGAGCGGTCTCGACCGCGAGACTGTCCTCAGCGAGGTAGCAGCATTTCGAGCTTTCCAGATCTTTGGCGACGGTGCGGTCGAGGCCATCGAGGCCTGCTGGTAGCGCTCGTCTTGGTCCTCGCGCCTGGCTGCCGCGACGCCCCCAACGAGCCGGCGCCCACACCTCCTGGGGGTGTCTCCACCAAGGCCACCCCGACACCGCCCGCGGGCGTATCCCCTCTCTCGGCGCCGGCACCAGCGACGTACTGGCGAGACGGTGGCTTCATTGCGCTCACGCCCGCAGTCCGCCTGCCGACCAACGGCAACGGCCGTCTCCGCACTCGGGTGTGGCTGAAGCTACCCGAGGATGGCGTGATTCAGTACACGCCACTGCCCAGTGACCGCTGGACGCTCAAGTTTCCGCCCAAGACCATCGTCGACCGCGTGGACTACTGGGCCCTCGGCTCGGATCCGAGCGAACCGACGTTTGATCCCGCCCAAGGCGTCGTGCTCGATGTCCGCGGCGCTGAGCTGGACGCAAGGGGCAAGACCCGGTGGCGCGTGATGCGACCCGAGCGCTCCGGACGCGGCGCACCGCTCTTTGGCTACAGCTGGCCCCGGGGCGACAGCGTGGCCGCGAGCTACGTGGTCGACACGATGGTCGCCGCGATGTCCGAGGGGATGGGCTTCTACGCAAAGCTCAGCGGCGACAAGCTCACCCGCGGCCAGCACAGATACCGAACGATCAGCGCTTGCAACAGCTGCCATCCGCGCAACAAGCCCGAGACGACCGCAATCCACAAGCGCCGCGACCACCTCTACCGTGCCACCGATGACCACGGCTGGTTCACACCGCGCTCGGTGTTTGCCAAGGCGATTCCCTTTGAGACCTACCGGCCGCGAGACCTCAACGGTGAACAACCGTGGCTGCAAGCGCTGTGCCCGAGCGGGGACGCTGCCAAGCGGAGCAGCATGAAGGGCAACGACACCTGGACCTGCGAGGGCGACGGGGTGCCGAGGGGAACGCTGGCGCTTGCGAGCGCCTGCGCTGCAGGCGACCGTCATGCGCGTGCCGTATGTGAGACCCGAAGGTCGCTCTTTGAGCGCCTCGATCCTGCCGGCAAGAAAGCGCTCGCGGCGATGGTTGCTGCCTGTGAGTCTTGCCAGGACCGGTAGACGCTCAGGGACGCGTCCTCAAAAGAACGGCCGACACGCGGAGGGTACCAAACCTGAGCATGTCGGCCGTCGTCCACTATCACACAGGAGAACTGCCTCTAATCATCGACGGGGCGGCGCCTACACTTGAGAGCGAAGTTACGAGGCTGACACCTTTATCGCCGCCGGCACGAAGTGCGTCGGCACCGCCCGAGCGAACCCATGTGTTGCCGCAGATGTGAACCAGGGCCGGAGCTCCTAGCCCGCACTTCCGGACGGACCAGCCGATCGGGCTCAGTGACCGACGGCCGCGACGCAGACCACCGGCTCAATTCGCCGTGGCGCAGGTGGGAAACGAACGGATCGGTGCGTCGGTTCGCTCGCCGCGTTCACCCGAGCTCGACGATGCTCGCAAAGCCTT
>CALHXW010000149.1 GCA_938040325.1 uncultured bacterium
TAGCAACGCGCGCGTACAGGACCCAGCGCCGCCTCAACGTCGCGCTTCCGACAACGCCGGCACCATCACCGCGCGCAGCGTCGGCGTAACGCGTCCGGCTTCTGACCGTTCACGTTCCGCGCTCTAGGCGCACGCCCTCACCGCTGAGGCTCGACGTCTGCAGCCGGACTTTGGCGTGGACGCTGGGCTAAGCCGCGTCGAGTCCAAACGCGCGGTGAAGTAGGCGCACGGCGAGCTCCGTGTAGAGCTCATCGATGACGACGCTGATCTTGATCTCGGACGTCGCAATCATCTGAATGTTGATGCTGGCGTCGCTCAGCGTGCGAAACATCTTCGAGGCCACCCCCGAGTGAGAGCGCATCCCAACACCCACCACGCTGACCTTGCTGATCGCCGTGTCGGCGCTGACAGTCGCACCGCCCAGCTGCGCCGAGAGAACATCCATCAGCCGCGTTGCTTCTTGGGTGTTCGCTTTCGGCACGGTGAACGTCAGGTCTGTGCGTCCCTGCTCGCGCGAGGCGTTCTGGATGATCATATCAACGACGATGTTGGCTTCACTTAGGATGTCGAAGACATCGGCTGCCACACCAGGGCGGTCCTCAACGCCGACCAACGAAATGCGGGCCTCGCTCTTGTCGTAAGTCACAGCCCGAACAACTACTTGCTCCATCGTATCCTCCTCCGGAACGACCCAAGAGCCCTCCGCATCTGAAAAGCTTGAGCGCACGTGGATCGGCACGTTGTACTTCATGCCGAACTCGACCGAGCGCGTCTGCAGCACCTTTGCCCCAAGCGACGCCAGCTCCAGCATCTCTTCGTACGAGATGCGATCGATCTTCTGTGCGCCGCGCACCAAGTTGGGGTCGGTCGTGTAGATGCCATCAACGTCGGTGTAGATCTCGCACACGTCGGCCTCGAGCCCGGCCGCGAGCGCGACCGCGGTTGTGTCGCTGCCGCCACGGCCAAGGGTCGTGATGTTGCCGTCCTTGTCCGTGCCCTGAAAGCCTGCAACGACGGCTATCTCGCCGCGAGCGAACGCTTCCCGTAGGACGTCTGCGCCTACGGACTCAATGCGCGCCCTGCCGTGCACAGAGTCCGTCATGATCTCGACCTGATGGCCTAGGAACGAGCGAGACTTGTGGCCAAGCTTTTGGATGGCTAACGCAAGGAGCGCGATCGACACTTGCTCCCCTGACGCCAGCAACACGTCGTACTCGCGTCCGACGGGCTCGTCATCGATCTCGTAAGCGAGACCGACGAGACGATTGGTGTCGCCGGCCATCGCGCTCACGACAACCACGACATCATGTCCTTGCTCACGTGTGCGAACCACACGCTGTGCAACGCGTCCGATTCGCTCGGTCGTGCCGACGGACGTCCCGCCGAATTTTTGAACCACTAAGGCCATTGCCGTCTCCTAGTCGGTGGCAAGGGAGTAGACAGACGCAGGTTCGAGGTCAACGACCCGCCAGCGTGCGTCCTGCAAACGTAAGACAACGACAGACTCCCCAGATGAGGCGCGCACATCGCTGCTGCCGCTCCAGCTGAGGCGGTACTGCTGACTGTCGAGCCGAGTCGCTAGCGTCGTGAGTGCCTTTGCGAGCGCGGCGTCGCCGAACACGGCCCGGACGTCTTCGCTTGTGAGGCTCGATTCTTCGGTCGGCGCGAGCGCCGCCAGGCCCCGCAGATCGCGGTCAAGAATCGCACGCGCCAGCAAGCGCAGCGCTTTCTCTGGCGTCTCCGCCTGACGAAGGTTGAGGACACCCTCAGTGATACGCCATCCAGCAGCACCGCGCGTGAGGGTCAGCCGCCCCCCCACCGGTGACCGCCAGCTTGCAGTGCGCTTCGTCTCTCGAGGCTGCGCTTGACCGGACAGCTCGTCGGCAGATGCTAGATGAGGCGACTGAGCGCGTGTTGATGGCGCGATAAGCCGCTCGGCACGCCTCAAGTCGCCCGCCTGAATGGCTTGGACGTGAGCGTTGGTGACCTCAGCCGGCGACTCCGGTGTCGGCACCGATCCACAGGCCGCGATGCCACCCGCCATCAACAGCGCGCATGCGACAAACGTCACACGGACCGAGCGATGCTTTGGCGTTGACGGCAGGGAATTGTTCACACCCTGCGATATACACGACGCGCGCGGGGACGTCATAGGGTTCGCTACTGTCACGGTGATGCTGAGCGACGCGCCAGAGCCGATGGACGGCTGAGGTTCAGCCACGCCGTCGTCGTTCGGTCGGCGCTCGATGGACGTTGGGGGACACACGTGACGTCGACCCGGCCGGTGACCGACACACAAACAAACCCGCCTCGCTTGACCAGTTCGTTCTTGATCCCACAGGGGTGGCAGGGGTAGTGCCCACCGCGACGGCCTTGGAGTTTCCATTTCCCCTCACGCTGCTAGAGTTGCACCCATGTCTGGTCTCGATTCCCCCTCAGAAACGCTCGACTGGGAGCCCAAGCTTGCGAGCTATCTTGCCGAGCGTGGGCTTCGGATCACACGGCAGCGAAAGGTGATCGCAGACGCGTTCTTCGAGACCGCGGGTCACCCGACAATGGAAGAGCTGCTCGCAAAAGTCCGGGAGACCGACAAAAACGTCGGCCAGGCCACCGTCTACAGGACGCTTCGATTACTGGTTGAAGCGGGACTGGCAGAGCAGTCCAACTTTGGCGACGGGACCGCACGCTACGAACCGGTAAGCAGCGACCACCACGACCACTTAGTGTGCCGCGACTGCGGACGGATCGTTGAGTTCTACAACGACACGATCGAGCGCTTGCAGGACGAGATCGCCAAGGCGCATAGCTTCGCGGTCGAGCACCATGAGATGGTGATCTACGCTCGATGCACGCAAACAGCATGCCCACACAAGGCGGCAGCCAAATCATAACGCGGCGCGTCGACGACGTTGACAAACGCCCGCACGCCCGCCGACCATAGCTTTAACCGATGGGGGATGTACTGCCATGGCCGAGTCGACCGAGCCGCGGATCATCAAGCGATACGCAAACCGCAAGCTCTACGACATGTCAGAGAGCTGCTACATCACGCACGATGAGATCGCGCAGCTGCTCCAGCAGGGCCAAGACGTACGCATCATCGACA
The DNA here is from genome assembly GCA_938040325.1 of uncultured bacterium. Taxonomy (GTDB): domain Bacteria; phylum Myxococcota_A; class UBA9042; order PHBI01; family PHBI01; genus CALHXW01. The sequence continues at coordinate 3,107 of CALHXW010000149.1, forward strand.
ACCGCACGAAGGAAGATCTGACTCAAGCCACCTTGACTCAGATCCTCTTCGACAAAGAACGCCGCACACGCAAACAGCTCCCGTTGCCGACGCTGAAGGGCCTGTTCCAGCAGGGCGGCGACTTTATCCAGCAGCAGTTCGACAACCTCCGCGAAGAAGCCGAGAAGGTCGTGAAGTCGCTGTCGCCCCAGAAGGGCGATGCGCGCGCCCAAGAGGAAGAAGTCGACGCTGACGACGCCGAGGACAGGCCGAAAGCGACGGGCGTCGTACGTGAGCTTGTGAGCGGCCCGCAGCAGGCCTACGAAGCGCTGCAGAAGAACATCGAAGACCGCTGGAACTTGGTGATCGGCCGGCTTGGTGAGTTCGACATCAACCATGGCCGAATCGCTGAGCTCGAAGCGCGGGTCGAGTCGCTCGAAGCGCAGCTCAAAGAGCTTGTTGGTTCCAAGACGTGAGACGGCGTCACATCCAGCGTTCGGGCGGTCCGGCGTGAGACGAGCTGTCCGTCAGACGGCGGCACTCATCTGGCTTGTGCTGGCCTCGGTCCCGGGGAGCGCTACGGCCCTTGACCTGAGCGGCCTTGTGTCGTTGAGCAACGGCCAGCAATCCACCGACAACGTTGGCTACGAGGCACTGACAGCCGACATCGGGCGCATGATTCGACCGGGCAGCTTTCGCCAACCCCAGACGCTGGGCGCTCAGGGCTGGCGCCTGTCCTACGACATCGCGCTCGCCGGCGTGGACGACACACCTGGCGGGTGGACGGCGATCGGCGTCGCGATGCCGGACTCGGCTGCCGTGTCTCGCCTAGCGATTCGCAAAGGGCTGCCTGCGTCGTTCGAGCTCGGTGTCGCCGCCAATTTTCTCCACGAGCTTGAGCTTTGGGCGCTGGGCGCTGAGCTGAAGTGGGCGCTTGTTGATGGACTCCGAGATGTGCCTGACATCGGCATGCGGCTCTTTGGCTCCACTCTTCTCGGTGCTCGCGACGCCACATTCGTTTCGGTTGGAGCCGAGCTGGTCATTGGCTACAAAGTCGTGCTCGGTGGTGTCGTTCAGCTCACGCCGTACGCAGGCTACGGGCTCGGCGCAACCTGGGCCGGCTCTCGCACCCTACCCGTCGTGCAGCCTGAGGCCACGCAGGCAACGGTCGTTGTCCCCGACTCCCAGGCCACCGTCCGGCACCAAGCACTTGCCGGCGTTGTCGTTGGCGTGGGTCAGCTCGAGCTAGCCGCCGAGTTTGTGCTCGGCGACTCGGTGACAACAGCAATCTCTGCCAGCGCCCGATTCTAGCCAAGCGTTCTCACCAGGGTCCGGGTGCGGGACACAGCGCCGCCGCTACACGTGTCCGGCCCAATGGCCGCCACTTGCGTCAGAAAATCGCGAGCGTATGGCGTGGACTGCGGTCGCACTCAGAGGTCCCTGCCGGATCGCGGCACATGCGTCCGTTAGGTGCCGAATCGACGTGGTCCCGAGCACGGCTGAGTCGACTCCCCAGGTATAGACAGCGAAGCGAAGCGAGAGCGCGACCCATGCCGCGCGGCTTGCGGCCAGTTTGCTCGACGGCACACCGGCTCCGTCACCGACGCTTGGGTCGAGCTCGAGCGGGTCAAGCCCCATACACGCCATACGATCCCAGTAGGTGACCCACTCGGCGTCTACAGGACGCTCCGACAACCGCCATGGCGCATTGGCGAGCGGACGCTTCGCGACGAAGCCCTTCCCGGCGTTCTTTGCGTTGGGGAGCGACCGGTGGAGCGCCACTTGGTCAAAGAGACTCGCTGACGCCATCAGCGCAGCTAGCCGGGGGTCCTCAACGGCTGCTTCAAGCCCTTCGCCGTCGCCTGCATACCCGGCCACCCTCACCTTGCCGACCTCGACGGCATGCACGAGCGCTTCGACCACGCCGCCGTACCGGAGTGTTGAGGCTGGGCATGAGTGCAGATACACGATGTCGATGTAGTCCGTTTGGAGCCTGCGCAGCGCGGCGTCGACACCGCGCGAGACAGACTCAGCGGTCCAGTCCTCGACCCCGTCGATGCCGTAGCCCACTTTGGTCGAGACCACGAAGCTATCGCGGCAATGCTTCAGGTAGCGCCCGATCCGTGACTCCGACGTGCCGTAGCTGCGTGCGGTATCGAGGTAGGTCACGCCAAGCTCTCGGGCCGCGGCCAAGAGACTCTCGGCGTCACGGTCAGACAGCTGGTCAAGGCGACCGCCGCCCAGGCCCAACGCACTAACGGCCAGCGACGTGGTCCCAAAGTTTCGGAGTTCCATGCCGTTGGCCGTCGAGTAGGTTAGCGGTTCGGCTACTTCAGAGTGAATCGCAGCTGAACTTCGCCAATCTGAATGAGGTCGCCGTCGCGAAGGAACTGCTTGGTGATCTTGGTCCCGTTCACAAACGTGCCGTTGGTCGAGCCAAAGTCGGCGAGCTCGTAGCGCATCTCTTCGATCTTGATCCCCGCGTGCCGCTTCGACACACCCTGCGCCACGATGGGGACTTGGTTGGCATCGAGGGTGCCGATCGTCGTCACGTCTTCGACAAGGTAGAAGACTGCACCTGCATAGTCGCCACCACTCTGAGCAGTCAGCTTACCTTTGTAGGCCCCCACTGCCTCGCCGTCTTCCTCGACATAGACAGGTCGCTCACCGCGCCGACGCAGGAGTGCGCCAATGAGCTTGAAGAGCAAGAAGAGTCCAAGCAGCGAGCCCAGCGCGATGCCTGCCCACGTCACATACTTCATCCAGTCGACGGGCCGATCTGGAATGATGATCTTCTTTGGGAAGACGCGCTTGGCCTTTGAGCCGTCTGACGCCTCGACCTCCATCAAGACCTCAACACGCGCGTCACCCCCGCCCGAGTACTCGTCAGGAATGAATGTGATGACGTACTGCTCTCGCAGCTCCTTTGAGATGAGCTCCAGCGTGTCGGCCAGCCCTTCAACATCATCGTCGCCGAGCTCGCGGTAGATGCCGCCGGTCTCGTTCGCCAGCTTGCTGAGGTGGACGAGGTGCTCGGTGGATGCGAGCGCGAGCCCAAGCGCATAGATCTTAGTACCCGACGCCTTCGCCATCTCTGGGATGCTGCTGATCTTCTTTTCAAACCGCTTGCGGCCCAGGCCGATCCAGTCGTCGGCGCCATCGCTGACCAACAAGAGGATCTTGCGACGCGGCAGGTCTTCTTGCTCCTTGATGTTCTCCATGACCTTATTGAGCGCGTAGTAGAGCTTCGGCGCTTCGCCAGGCTTCTTCTGGGCGAACTTGACGCGTGAGTCGATCGCTTCGCCGGCCTTTTCTGGGTCAGACGACCACGGCTCGATCGGCTTCATCGTCTCGTCGTTGTAGAACCAGAGCGCGACCTTGTCGTTGTTGGACATGTTGTTGAGCAGGCGCTGGTACCCGTCGCGCTGCATCTTGAAAATATTAGGGTCGGGCTGGTTGTAGTCGGTGTGCGCCGCAACCAAGATCCCAAGACCGACGAACTCGTTGGCCTCTTTCGCCGTCTTGACGATGAACTTGCCTTTGACCTCTTCGCCGTCGATCTGGACTTTGATCTTGCTGGCCTCTTGCTCGGTCAGCGGCTTGTTCTTGCTGTCGAGGATGTCAGCGAAGAAGACGAGCTCGCCCTTCTTGGCGAAGTTCTTCGTCTCGATGTGGTCAAGCACTAGCGTGCTGGAGAGCGCTGTCCCGCCCATCATCGTGAGCGTCGCGACGAGTCCCATACCGGCGATGGCTACATGCTTAAACCGCACTCCAAGTCTCCTTTCCCCGCAGTAATTCCACACATGGCCACACGGACCGACCAACTTTTGAGGGGGAGCGACGATTATGCCCGTCCGTCGCGATCCTGCAACCGCGTCCTCGGCGGAAGACCATCCGGCTCGCCTAGATGCGAGGTGACAACGAGCGACAACACAACGGCCGCGCCAATGGCCGACGGCGCCGCCCGGAGTGGGATTGCTCGGATACGCTTTGTCGTGCTGGTGCGGATGCCAAACACGCGGCGTGTTGCGAGAACCGAGCCCCAGATCCCGAAGCTGTCGCCTGTTGAGGAGCTTGAAAGCGCACTCCAAGCGGTCTGCGTCCTACGAGCCGGCTGATAGTGGTGTTGGGCTACAACAAAGCGACTGGCTGGGATGATCGCGCTGGTGGCTGGCTGTCCACGCGGCCACGCGAGAGCCCAGCCCCAAAACAAGCGCTCCTTCCGCCTACGGCGAAGGCGATACACTGTAAGTCCTCGTGGCTCCCAAATGACATCGCGGATTTCGCGCGGGAAGGTCGTGGCAAACTTGATGACGAGGTTGGACGATGGGAAGCAGCGAACTTCGCGCGGCGGTGGTCGGACTTGATCGACGCTACCGCGGGCAGCGTTATCCGCGAGAGTTGCGCGACCGCTTGATTGCGCAGGCACAGCAGGGGCGACGGATGGGGAAAAGTTGGACCGCAATGGGTCGTGAGCTGGGCGTGCGCGGCGTGACGCTTCGCCGGTGGTGTGAGGACGGCGGCAACGTTGTGCGCTTGGCCAAGGTCGGGGTCGTCAATCCCGGCAGAGTGCGCGTGGTGGCGCCGTCGGGCTGGAGCGTTGAGGGGATCAGCGTCGAGGAGGCAACGAGGTTGTTGAGCGCGCTCGCATGATCGGCTCGTCGCGCTCGGTACAGGTGTGGGCATATCCGGCGCCTGCAGACCTGCGCCGTGGCTACAACGGGCTCTACGGCATGGTCACTCAAGGATTGGAACGCGACCCCTTGTCGGGCGACCTGTTCTTGTTCGTCAATCGTCGGCGCACGAGCTGCAAGGTCCTGATGTACGACGGGACCGGGCTCTGCATCTTCATGAAGCGGCTTGAGGAGGGGCGATTCGCGTCGCTTTGGCGTTCGCCGCCCGAAGCGCTGAAGCTGACGTCGAGTGAGTTGGCGCTCTTCATCGAGGGTTGCCAGCTCGTCGGCAAGACAGCGCTATCGCCATCGGAAATTCGCGCGAAACCGCTTGCTTCCTCGGTGGCCAGATGATCGACTCATGGCGTGGACCTGAGCACCGAAACGAACGTTGAGCGACTGCGGCATGTGGCTTGCCTTCTCGAAGCTCAGAACAAGCACTTGCTCACCGTTCTTGGCGACAAGTGCGCCGAACTCGACACGCTAAAGGGCCGACCAGGCGACCTCCAAAAGGTCATCGATGGGCTCAATTCTGTGCGCGCCGATGGCACTACTGACGAGCAGACAAGCGGGCCGCCAAAGGCTCGTGGCAAGCGAGGCGGCGGCCGCAAGAAGCGCGGCCATGGCCCAACACCTCAGCCTGAGCTTGAGCATGTTACCGAGCTCTTCGAACTCGATGAGCCCGACCAGACCTGCCCATCCTGCGGCGACGTGCTAGCGCCTGTCGCCGGCGGGGTTGAGACCTCCGAGATGATCGATGTCGTCGAGGTGAGCTACCGCGTCACGCAGGTCCAACGTCAACGCTACCAATGTGCCTGCTGCGACCACACCGAGACCGCCGACGGCCCCGCCCGCGCCGTCAAAGGCGGCCGCTACTCGCTCGGCTTCGCGGCCAAGGTCGCCTGCGACAAGTACATCCACCACCTGCCGCTTGAGCGCCAAGTGCGGATGATGAAGCAACACGGACTGCGCGTGACGAGCCAGGCACTGTGGGACCAGGTGTGGGCGCTGTCGCGGCTGCTCGAGCCTGTCTATCGCGGAATCTACCAGCACATTCTGACAGAGCCGGTCATCGGACTCGACCAGACCGGCTGGCCGAACCTCGGCGACAAGCGCAAGACGAAGTGGCAGATGTGGGCGCTGACCAGCCCCGGCGCGGTCTACCACGCCATCAAAGACGACAAGTCCACCGCGACCTTCGTCGAGCTTGTCGGCGACTACCACGGAACGATCGTCTGCGACGCACTCGGCACCCACGCCGCTGGCGCCCGCGAAGGTCCTGGCGTTCAGCTGGCAGGCTGCTGGGCCCACATTCTCCGCAAGTTCCGCGAGGCCGAGTCCAACTTCCCCGAAGCCGCCGCCATGCTCGACCTCATCGCTGAACTCTACGCCATCGACCGCGAGGCCGACACGAGCGAGCTGCGTGCCAAATTGCGACGCAGTCGGTCTGCCGACGTCCTAAGCCGGATGCGCGACTGGATGGCCAAGGTGACCACGATCTCGTCGACGGACCTCGGCAAGGCAATCAAGCACACGCACAACCACTGGGGCCGGCTCACCCGCTTCGTCGACAACCCCGACATCTGGCTCGACAACAATCGCACAGAGCGCGCGTTCCGCGGCCCCGTCGTCGGCCGCCGCAACCACTTCGGATCCAAGTCCGAGCGCGGAACCAAGGCTGCAGCCATCCTCTACAGCATCATCGAGTCGGCCAAAGATTCGGGCGTCGACCCTGCCGCCTACCTCGTCGCAGCGGCGAAACGTGCCAGCGACACCGACGGCGATGAACGCCTCATGCCCTGGGATTTCTCACCCGCATAGGCACTAGCTTTACGACCACGGCGAGGACTTACGTTGCGAGCTCCGTCGCTGAACTGTCCTGCTGTCTCAAGCCACCGGGACCGTCAGCTAGCGCGATGCCGCGGCACGGCTGGCTGAATGCCGACGTCACGCGACCTCAAGAGCCGAGTCGACGGTTGTCAGCTCGGGTTCTCACGGTGTCGCGCAACCATGGATGCCGTCTATGCGGTGCCGTTTGACCGACGAGCGCTGCGACGCTACCGTCACCCGGTGGCGGACTGGCGCACAGAAACGCTCGACTCGGGCCCCGTCGGGGCAGGCGGCGGCACGACTCCAGCGCTGCAAGACGTGCTCACGGCGTACGTCGCTGCACATCCCGACGTCACCCGCGTTGGCGAGTCGACCCTATTGACCGCGGCTGACACGGACGCAGGCGCACTGGTGAGTCGCATCAGCCCCGACTTCTCCCCGCCAACGAGGGCCAGCTACTCGCCTCTGGGCGACCCACATCTGTCGCGCAAGCCTGTCGTCTTGCGTCGACGCACCTCGGCGCTCGAGATCGATGCGACCGGCACGACAACACGCATCATCGTGGGCGGCATCCCCGTCAACGGCGTCTACCATGTGCCGTGGGAATCTCTGACAACCGGGATCGACGTGGTTCTTAACGACACCGTCGCTCTCTGGCTCGTGCTTGAGACACCGGCAGCAGCCGAAAGTCAGAATGACGACTCGGGCTTGACCGGAGTGAGTGCTCCCCTACGTCGTGTCCGTGCGGAAATACTCCGGGTTGCCGACACGGACCTACCGGTCCTGCTCCGTGGTGAGACCGGCGCCGGCAAGGAAGTCGTGGCTCGGGCCATCCATCGCTATTCGAAGCGTCGGGCCCGACAACTCGTGGCCGTCAACATGGGCAGCTTAGGCGCATCACTTGCCGCATCTGCACTCTTCGGTCACCGCCGTGGCGCGTTTAGTGGGGCAACGGAGTCCCACCGTGGCTACTTTGGCCAAGCCGAGGCTGGTACGCTCTTTCTCGACGAGATTGGTGACACGCCGATCGAGGTCCAAGTTGCGCTGCTCCGGGCCGTCGAGACCTTGAAGTACCGTCCGCTCGGGGGTGAGAAAGAGATCCCCGCCAATGTACGCTTGATCGCGGCCACCGACCGCGACCTGGAAGCGGCGGTAGCTGACGGCTCATTTCGGGCTCCCCTCTACCATCGGCTGGCGGGCTACGTGATCGATGTCCCGTCTCTACGCGTGCGACGCGCTGACATCCCTGTGCTTCTCCGCGCGTTCGTTGGGTCAGAAGCCCACGCGCTATCCGAACCCCCACCGCAACTCGGTCCCGACCTCGTCGCAACGATGCTCCGCTATACCTGGCCCGGCAACGTCCGGGAGCTTCGGAACGCTGCACGACAGATCGTCATCGCGAGTCGCGGCTCCGCAACGGCCATCATGCCGAGCAATCTTGCGCGACAGCTCAAGCCGTCTACCGAAGCGCCGGCCCTTCGCCAATCAACTGGCGCCGCACCGCCTCCCGTCGCCCGTGGGCAACGCCGCCCAGCGACGGTGACTGAAGACGAGCTGATTCAAACGCTCGCCGAGCACTCTTGGAAGATTGCTCCAACCGCTGCCGCCCTTGGAATCGCACGCGCATCGCTCTACGACCTCATCAACAGGAGCACGCGCATCCGTAAGGCGAGCGAACTCGATCGGAACGAACTTGCGGAAGCGCTTGCACGGCTCGGTCCCGACCTGAACGCTCTCTCCCGTGAGCTTCGGGTCTCCCCAAGAGGCCTTCTCTTTCGTCTCCGGAGCTTTGGGCTAGACGCAAGCTAGTTCCAAGTCTCGCAGCCCGTTGCAGTTTTAAGGCTTGCAACGCCCGTAAGGGCCGGACCGCAGGCACCCTCTGCGGGAAACTGTCCCTTCATGGCCACGACCTTCCTGCTCGCGCAGTGCGTCTCATCGGCGTGCGGCAGTCCCTATCGCCATCCCGTACCCTCGTCGTTTGAGTCGCTGGCCACAGAAGGTTCGCGCCGCAGCTCACGTGGTTATCTGGCAACGTCACATCCCTCCCAAGACCCGCGACTCATCGGCCGACTGGCGCGAACTTCTGCGGTGGACGCCTCGTCAGCGCCGGGAGGTCCGCTCAGCTTTGATGCGGTGAACCACCACGCGGGCTCGGCCAGCTCCGCGTCTTGTTCGTCAGGGTCGTTCACTCCTATCCACGACGCGACGTGTCGCCGCCAACCCCACAGCCGCCCAATCTGAACGCGCCGCGATCCAGCATGGCTAAGGGCCTGATGAGGTCCAACGCCTCTGTCGGCCGCCACGTGAGTTAGTGGAGGACTCGTGTGCTCAATCCGCCGGCTGCTCTCGGGACTGCACCTTAACCCAGAGTAGGCATTGAGCAGTCCCGTCTTGGTTATCCAACCGATGTGACGTGTCGCAGTTGCTGCGGCCCCTGTCAGTACCAAAACGAACAACGCCATCCGGCGAGGCGGTTACGCACGTTGTCTGTCCCTCGTAGGTCTAAGCGGGACGCGAGCGCTAGCGCACGCAGCCACGGGACCAGTTGGTTCTCAACTCGTGACCCGTGTCAGCGGCTTTGAACGCTTGGCGCACGTTGCGGTCGTTTGAGGCCGAGGACTACGAGTGACTCGGCAACCTTGACCGGTGCTCATGACGCCGCGATAGGAAGAAGTCGGCCGCGGCGGGCGGTCAAATCCCCTGAAGCGCCTTGGTAGTAGGGTTGCTGGGACGCTCGTGAGGTGAGCCGCTAGAGCCAGGAGCGAGAGCAAACCTCAACGCAGGTTGCAGGTGATGTCCGCGAGTGAACTCGATACCAACAGCCGCTGCGCCCCGCCACCCGGGCTGAGCGCATCACGACGTCATCAGCAATCGCAACTCCCAAGCGCTACTAGTGCCGTGTCCGGCTAGCTCGCAGCCAAATCCCGGACACGACACAACGATCTCGGCGTCGCTCGCCCTTGATTGACCCGCCGGTCCTGGGGGTCTCGCTTCTTGACCTCGGCGCCGTCGCGTCGCCGGAATTTTGAAAGCGGACGAGCCGAACGGGACACTAGCGGGCCAGTGCACTCAAGACTCGGCTGGTGACCTCTGCGGGATCGCCAACACCGTCGACGCGGACGACCTTGTTGCGAGCCTCATAGAACGGCAGCACCGGCAGCGTCTCCGAGTGGTACTTTGCTAGCCGCGCACGGCAGGCGTCTTCCGTGTCGTCGGCCCGCTGGACCAACCGGCTGCTGACGTCCTCAGGCGCTGGGCTGAACTTGATATGGTAGATGCGCTTGGTCTCCGGATCCATACGCCGACCCGTGATGCGCTCAACGATGAGGTCGTCTGCAACTTCGAGGACGACGACGCGATCGATGTCGATCTTCGCTCGGTCCAGCTCGCTCTGGAGAGACTCGGCCTGTGACAGCGTCCGCGGAAACCCGTCTAATAGGAAGCCATGTTCGCAATCGGGCGAGGCAAGCCGCTCGACGATAAGCCCGCAAACGACGTCGTCGGGAACAAGGTCACCTGCCTTCATGTAGCCGTCCGCGGCCTTGCCGAGCTCAGTGCCGGCTGCCACGGCCGCCCGCAGCATGTCGCCGGTCGACAGATGCACGACCCCGGGATTGTGCTCGAGGATTCGTGCGGCCTGGGTACCTTTTCCTGCGCCCGGCGGGCCAAAGAGAATCAATCGCATCGACGTTGCCTCCATAAATGAGATCCTCAACTAGCCGACGAAGGATCGAATCGCAACCAAGTTGATGGCCTTGGATGGGCGGCGGACCCAGCAACCACGGGCATTCACGGGAAGTCGCAAAAGGTACGAAAAAAGGCGTTGACAAGAACGAGGCGATCACCGACCTTCCGCCTCGCTCCGAGGGGGGCAGCAAGGTTCCTTGAAAACTGGATAGCAGCGAAAGAGATGGGCCTCCGGGTTCGCTTCGGCGGATCTGGAACAAAGAATTTGAGAGTTTAATAGGTGTGAACTTCGGTTCGCACACTTTTCAGTATAACTGGAGAGTTTGATCCTGGCTCAGAACGA
>CALHXW010000150.1 GCA_938040325.1 uncultured bacterium
CACTCACTTGGCAGGACCGCCGCACCTGCATGGCGACGGGTTCGTTGAGTGAGTGTCGGTTTTTGTCAGTTCTGGCGGCTCCGAGGGCTGTGAGCTGAAAGCCGCTCTAGGATGGGTGCGGAGTGAACGGACGTCCAGTGAGTAGTCGCGCTCAGTTGCTAAGCGTTAGTGAAAGCTACAAAATTAGGTGGTGTCTTGGATTGGGCTGTCCACAAAGTTCGACGTTGGTGATAGCGTCGCCGATGATGCGGTCGCGGCCATGCTTGGCCCCACCGGCAACATGCGGGCGCCAACGCTGCGCGTCGGATCGACGGTGATTGTCGGGTACAACGAAGAGGCCTTCACGGAGTTCTTCGACGGCTAGAGAGCCGATCAGTATTCTCCCATAGCGGGCACTGCCGATAAGGCTCCGGCGGCGGCGTTGCTAGCCTTCAAGGTGCTCCAGCATCTTTTCAGTCTAGCGTCTTGCCGCCGCAACCTCCTCGCCAGCACCTGCTCGGTCCGAATACTGGTCAGCGCTCTAGCGCCTAACCGCACGCTGCCTAACTGTCGCCGTCTGTGCCGCTCTGCCGGCCAGGCGGCGCGCCTGTTTTGACGTCAGCTAAAGCTCCACTCCTCGCCGCAGTCCTCCTGCCACTTGCCGAAGATGCGGCTGAGCAGCCTGCGCTCGACGCCGACGCGGGCGAGCCGTTGCTCCATAGCCTCGGCATCCATCTGGGCCAACACCCAGAGGCCATGGTCTCCGAGCATCGCTCGCCAGCGGGTCGTGCGGACAGCTCCTTGGTCGCGCAGGGCCGATAGCCGGGCCTCAAACAGCCCACCTCCGACCCCGAGCTGTCGGGCCGTTGCTGAGAGCTGACGCTTGAGGATGCCAGCGCTCCCAGCACCAAAGCACAGACACAAGAGCGCACAGTCGAGGTCGCGGGGCGCGAGCGGCGGTGCCGACGTTGAGGCGGCTTTCGTCGGCGCTGCGGGTCCGTCCGTCTTCGGAGTACGCTGACGCGCCTTCGGAACCGACCGCTCGGCCCGCGTCAGGCCCTCAGCGACTCGGCGGTGGAGCATCTCGACGACCGGATAGCGGCTCTTCAGGCTCCGGACGCGCTGATAGGCGGACGCGACGTCGAGCTGCAGAACGCCGTCTTCGCTGTCGAGGAAGGTGATGAGGTAGTCGCAATAGAGTGCCCGGTTGAGCTCACCGCTCAGCGTCGCCTCGGTGAGCGCACGCTCTAAGATGTCAGGCGGTAGATGGCCGTGGCGAACAAGGCGGCCGACGACGTCAAGCACGTCGACGGGAACCTGCGGGACCGGATCGAACTTGGTGGCAAGGCTCAGCCTGCCTTCACCAAAGAGCACAGCGGTGTAGTCGCCGCTCTTAAGAGCTGCAAGGATGCGCCGGTCTCGGACGGACAGGTCGCTCGCCAACTCAGGCGCTCACGGTACGCACAGCGCGCGGTCGAGCGGTGCGCGCCCTGGCGGTCGAGCGGCGCACATCGAGCGGATGTGAGGGTCCTGCAGGGTGGCGCGGTTGGATCGAGTGGGGCGTGGCGTTCATCTGCGTCGGACTCTACCTCGGTTGGTCCGGGGGAAGCCAACCGAGCAGTGCTCTTGAGGCAATCGGGATGCTCTTGCCTCGTTTATGCGTTGACGACGTGCCCGCTCTTGGTTCGGAGCGGGTCCAACGTGGTGGCGCTCCCCTGTGGGTGCCGGTCACAACAGGAGGCTCGGCATGGTTCGACACGCCCGCATCGCTCTACGCACGGCCCTGACGCTCGCTCTGTTGCTGGGCGCGTCGTCGGCCTTCGCGTCGGCGCCCGCCGCCGGGCTCTACGAGGCCTACTCGCCCGTCACGATGCGGCCGGTTGGGCTGCTGTCCTCGGCGCAGGCCCGCTCGCTGCCACGCTGGCTGGCGGTCTCGGAGCTGGGCGATGGCGCTGTGCGCGTGGTCTTCGAGCCAGAGCAGCGCGTCGTCTGGACGCTACGTTACGGCGCCGCCGGCCGGTTGCTCGACAAGGTGGTCAACGTCGACGGTAAGCGCTTCGCGACGTCCACCTTCGGCTATACAGCAGGCCGCCTCGTCAGCAAGCGGGTCGATGGACCACTGGGCCAGTCGACCTACCGCTACACGTCCCAGGGTGCGACCGTGACACGCACACTCGACAAGCGCGAACCGGTCGACCCATCGAAAGCAGGGACTCAAGCCGGTCTCGTCTACACGCAACACCACAGCAGCAAAGGCATCAAGGCCACGTTCCGCGACGCGCGTGGCGTGGTCCGAGTCGATAGCTACACCCGCTCCGGAGTGCTTATGGGCACGACGTTCGGTGAGGGGGCAGCGCGCCTGAGCCTCGTCTATGATCGCGACCGCGACGGGCGGCTACAGTCGATCGTCTCGAAGCTCCCGGGAGCTGGCAGCTGGACCTACCAACCGAAGGTGCGGCGGACGGGCGTGACGGGCGTACACCTCAGCATGCTCCGCTTTCCGGTCGAGCGACACGAGGTGCTCTATCTCCTGGGCGAGCCGGTCACCGCGCGTCAGTACACCGACGGCGTCGGCGACGTCGACCGCGACGACTCGTACTCCGAGGGCTGCTGGCTCAACGAGATCTCGTCGCTCTCCTACCGAGCCAGCGGTGCGCTCCACAGCGCGTCGCAGGGCTGCATCTGTGGCTTCTGCGTGCTTGAGACGCCCAGCGCTGCGGCGGGTGACGTCGTGATGGAGGCCGACGTCCACTGGACGCGCGGCCCCTGGCTGCGCATCAACGGCCAGCTGACAATCACCGAGGAGCACCGGGTCATCACGCCTACTGGACCGCGGCCCGCAGGGCTTCTACGCGTCGGCGACACCGTCCTTAGCGCGCTCGGAGACCCTGTTGAGATCACCTCCATCGCGTCGCTGGGAGACGCCGTCGAGCGTCGGGGCCTCAACCTGCGCACCCGCAGCGGGACCTTCGCAGCCGGTGGTTTGTTACTTGAGAGCGAGACCGCTCGACCCTGCCATCTCCAGCCGCGCTGAGCTTTCCCGCACCGCCGAGGACGACGCGTTTCGCTGGCCGCCGTACGAATCGGTCGGCTTCGGGTACCATGCGGTGGGGCGGGATAACGACTGAGGACGACAGCGTGAACAACTGGAGCAAGCGCACGGTCTTCGTGACCGGCGCGACGGGGCTGCTGGGCGGCCACCTCATCGAGCGACTTCTTGAGCGCGGGGCACGCGTTGTGGCCCTCGTTCACGATGAACACCGTTCCTCGTATGCAGGCATCCAAGAGCTTGCCGTCGACCACTGGGTTCGCGGTGACATCAACGAGCTCGCGAGCATGCGGCGGATCATCGGCGACTACGAAGCGGACGCCGTCTTTCACCTGGCCGCGGCGGCGGTCGTTCGAACCTGCGCCACCAACCCGATCGGCTGCCTTCAGACGAACATCATGGGCACAGCCAACGTGCTGGAAGCGGCGCGTCTGGCGGGTACCGTCAAGGCGGTCCTCTGTATGGAGAGCGACAAGTCCTACGGCTCGGTCGACGCCACAGAGTTGCCCTACCACGAGGACCAAGCCCTGCGGCCGACCGCGATCTATGAGGCGTCGAAAGCAGCAGCCGGTCACGTGGCGCGAGCCTACAACCGGAGCTACGACCTGCCGACGGTGACCGTTCGCGGTGCCAACCTCTACGGTCCTGGCGACATGCACCTGTCGCGACTGATACCCAGCAGCATCTTGAAGCTGCTGCGCGGCGAGGCGCCGACCGTGTACTCGGGCTCTGCCGCCCACGTCAGAGAGTTTGTCTACGTTGCCGACGCCGCCGAGATCTGCGTGCGGCTCGTGGAAGGCATCGAGAGCTCCCGCGGTCAGGCGTTCAACGTGGGCTCCGGTGACCACTTCAACATCCTCAAGCTTGCTGAGCGTCTGTGTGATGCCGTCGCGCCCGAGATTCGGCCCGTCTTGATCGACAAGCCCATGACATTTGCAGAGATCGACAAGCAATGGCTCGATCTCAACAAGATGTGGCGCTTTGTCGGCAAAGACTTCGAGCTCACGCCGTGGTCGGAGGGCATTGCCAAGACGGTGGCCTGGTACCGGCGCTTTCAGCGGGAAGACCGGGGCTTCGCGTAGCTCGCGCGTGCCCAGCGGCTCACGGACGCGCTTAACTGCCCTCAACCCCAGGACCGAACATGACAACCCAAGCCAACTGCCACTGTGGCGCCGTGCAAATCACCATGGCCACACCGCCCACCGATCTGCTCGAGTGCAACTGCTCGCTCTGTGGGCGCTACGGGGCGAAGTGGGCCTACTACACCGAGTCCGAGATCACCGTGGTTGCCGACGATGACGCGCTTGTCTCCTACCGCTGGGGCGACAAGGTCATCGACTTTCACCACTGCAAGACGTGCTTTTGCCTGACTCATTACAGCGGCACCGAACACGCTGAGAGCGACCGGGTTGCGGTCAACGGTCGTCTCCTGACCGACCGCGCGCTGATGGACGCCCTGCCACGGCGCTACTTCGACGGCCGCGACACCTGGAAGATCGTCGATTCGTTTTGAAGTGTGTGCGCACAGGCACAGATGAATTTGCCGGGGGTAGTGTGCGTTTGTCGACTATCCCCCATCGCACAGGAGCGACACTGTGGACGCGCTTAAGACCTACGGGCCCCTTGCCATCGCCGCCGCCGCCATCGTGCTGGTCCTGATACAGCGTGGGGAGATCGGTGACCTCGAGCAGCGGCTTGCAGTCATGGACGGGACAGCCTCGCGCGTCGCGTCTGCGAAGACCGCCACCCCGACCACGGCCATCCACACCACCGAAGTTCGCACCGATAAGGCGCTCGGCGACCGTGTCCGCAAGCTCGAGAGTCGCTTGCGCACCGTGAGCGCTCTCGCCAAGACGGCCAGCCAAAAGGTCCTGGCGGCGTCGGTTGTCGACGAGATTGTTGTCGACAATGAGCTGCCCGACCTGGTCGACGAGCTCTCTTCGCTGCGAGCGGACGTGGACTCGCTCCTGATGGGGCGCGGCGTTGAAACACCGGAGGCGAAAGAGACCATCAAGAAGACCATCGAGGCTGCACACGTTGAGCGACGCAAGGAGCGGCATGCCCGCCGCGCCGCCCAGATGACCGAGTGGGTCAACAACTTTGGGGCCGACCAAGGGCTCAGCGCGTCGGTGACCGAGGAGCTCCAGGCGCTGGAGGCCACTTACCGAGAGGCACGGCACAAAGCGCGCGAGGCCGTTCGCGCCGGCGACAAGACCCACGAAGAAGCGCGAGCCGAGATGCGGGCCATGCGCGAGGAGCACATGGAGACCCGCAAGGAGATGCTCACCGAGGAGCAGCTCGAGGCTTACGACGAACGGCCGCGCGGTCGCGGCGGTCGCGGTGGTCGCGGCGGTCCCTGACGCGACAGGTCACAGCCCGAGGCTAAAGGAGCCTCATTGGTCGGAGAAGCATGCTGCAACAGTGGGGCCGCAAGCCTCCTGCGCAGCGGTATCGATGCACTCCTGGTCGCCGTCAGGGCAGGTGTTGAAGAGACAGTCGAAGATGGCGATGAAGAGCCCCTGCGCAGCCGGTGACATCGAGTCGATGCAGTCTTGGATGCAGCCGTCAGGGTCGACAGCATTCTCGGCGCAGGCGTTGTAGCACTGGATGCCTTGTGAGCACGAAATGCCGTCGTTCGGCACGCACACGCCGTCGTCGCACGCTTGGGTCTCACAGTCGCCGTCGTTGCCACAGAAGGCCCCCAGAAAGCACGGCTCGCAGCGTTGCCCGCCGCAGTCGATGTCGGTCTCGTCGCCGCTGACCTCGCCGTCGAAGCAGCTCTCTGTGCACAGGCCCGCCACGCAGCGGCGGCTCTCACAGTCGGACTCGTCAGCGCAGAACAGGCCGGTGCGGCATGGCGGGCAGTCGCCGCCGCAGTCAACGTCCGACTCGCCGCCGTTCTTCACACCGTCTTGGCACGAGGCCTCCGACGCCACGCAGCGTCCGTCGACACAGAGGTCTGTGGCGCAGTCGCCGGCTTCGTTGCACCTGGCACCTTCGCGGCACGGACCACACTCGGCCCCGCCGCAGTCCACGTCGGTCTCGTCTCCGCCAATCATGCCGTCATCGCAGCGACTCGCCTGCGGAACACACGACTGCTCGCGGCAGACCTCACCCGCACCGCAGTCCATGTCATTGTCGCACTCGCCGAGTGGCGCGCACGGTGCGCATGGGCCGCCGCAGTCGACCCCAGTCTCGCCACCAGCTTGAACGCCGTCGTCGCAGCGGGAGGCCACGCACTCGCCATCGTCGCAGCGCTCGTCACTGAGGCAGTCGCCACAGCCCACGTCGGGACAGGCCTGGCACTCGCCTCCGCAGTCGACACCGCTCTCGCCTGGGTCGAGCACGCCGTTGCTGCATGTTGGGCTGAGCGGCTCGCCCGCACGGTCACTCAAGCAGCCTGCGAGACCGAACGCACCGACCACAACCACTACGAATCGCTTTGCCAACATCCCCTCCCTTGCGCCGGCAAGCCTAGCACTACGCGGCGCCAATTGAACGGCGATTCCAAGACGTCTGCACCGCCGGCAGCAGGCTCTCCCCGCGATCGCTCATGCTAATAGGTAGCTTCCCGCCAAGAGGTAGCCGTCATCGGTGCGATCGATGATCTGCGGGTCAGGCAGTGTCCGGCGCAGCTTGTAGATCGCTACGCTCAGTCGGTTGTCGTGCTCATGGGGGCGGTACTGCGTGATGTCCCACACGTCGCGCAGCAGGTCTTGCCGGGTTCGCGGGACCGTGTGGCCGAGCAGCGCCGCGAGGACGCGCCAGGCGATGCTCCGGCGTGAGAGCTCCACCGATTGGCCGTCTGCGGCCCACACCAACCGTCGGTGCTGGATGCAGCCCCACTGTGGCTCCCCGCCGGTGCCAATGCGTCGGCGAGTGGCGGCGTCGACTCCGCGACTCACCGCTGCGACCACCGCGCGGTCGATGGCATCAAGCTCGCTGCTGGGTGCGAGCTTGAGCAATGCACGGGCGCGGCGACCGGCAACACCCGTGTCGCTAGCAAGCCGCTGCAGTGCCGGCCAGTCGGGTCCACCGAGGAGTCCGCGTAGCCCGCATACCTCGCGCGTGAAGCGCTCGAAGCCAAAGCGGCGGGCGAGCGCTTCCGCTTCGTCGAGCGGAGTGTCGATGTCGTCCGTTTCGCTGGTGATGAGCCCGATCTCGGCTTGGAGCAGTCGTGTCGCGATCGCCAGTGCCTGGTACCCGGCGGCGTCGGCGGCGTCACTGGCGCGCACCGCGGAGGCACGGGCAGCGGCGTGGTCGCCGTCCAGGAGCTGTTGCTCCGCGCGAAAACGGGCGACAAATCCTGCCCTCGTGCCGCGCTTGTGCTCGGTCCAGCGCACCGTCTGAGTCGGCGGCGGACACTGCTGCCAGCGGAGGGCGTGGCGTGCAACCGCCAGATCGGTGAGGCTCATCACCTCGTTGATGACGGCGACGGGCTCAAGGTCGCCGTAGCGCGGCGCCGACGAGCCGGTGACGATCGCCAGCTCCGCGGCGGTGCGGGCGTGCTCGGCGTGGTCCTGCCAACGCATTAGCTGGTCGCTTGGCGGGACGAGAGCGGACGCGCAGTGCGCCGCGTCGCCACGCTCCAGCGCGAGCCGCGCGCGCATCAGCCGCACGCAGGCATCGTTGTAGGCGGGAGAGTGCTCGGCGTCGAGGGCCGTCAGGCTCCGCTCGGCGTCGTCGAGGCGCCCGTCATCGAGCGCGACTTGGGCGGCGATCACCAAGGGTTCTCGGTCGGATGACGTGTGAGGCGTCGTCAGCTTGCGTGCCAGCGGTTCGACCAGCGCACTCGCGATGGCGCGTGCGTCCACCTCGTAGGCGGAGGCCGCGAGGCGCGCGAGGCTTGAGCGCGGAATGCTCTCGGTGTGGTCGCGGACCTGCTGCCAGATTCGCTCGATGATCGTGCGGGCCTCGTCCCACTGGCGGACGTAGGCCAGCGATCCCCCCAGACCGGCTTCGCGGTTCACGCGGTCAACCAGCGTTGCCGCCGGCATAGCGCGCGCGTACACGACCGCTCGCGCGTGATCGCCGAGGTTGTTAGCGAGCGGTATGCCAAGCAGGTAGACCCGAGCCACCAGCCGCGGGTTGGCGTCCGGATGGTCAGCGAGCGCCTCGCTTCCAATCGCCTCAAGCAGTGCCGTGACCACGGCGTTGGCCCGCTCGAGGTCGCCGCGGATGGCCAGCGCCCGTCCGTAAGCGTAGCGACGCACAAGGTCCGTGTCGTGCCCGTCGCCGAGCGCGTCAACGTCGACGGTCCCGATCGCCCCAGCGTCGATCGCCGACATGTCGCGCCACGACGCGAGCTCGGGCGACATCACGTGCCGCAGCGCGTGCCAGAGCTCGGTCGCCAGGCCTGCGTCTAGCCAGTCGACGTAGAACGAACGCACCAGGTCGAGGGCGGTGTCGAGCGCCCCGGTCGCAATCGAGATGCGCAGGGCTGCAAATGAGAGCGCATGACGCGACGCCTTTGTGGCCTCCGCTGCCAGCAGCTGGATCCAGCGGTGCGTGGCCGCGCTCGGCTCAAGCGGGCAGAGGTCACGCACGACGCCAGCGGCTGCCGGCGCGAGACCGATGCCTCGGCGATCCTGGACCAGTGCGCCGGTCGCCAGTGACGCAGCCAGCGCTCCCGCGTCACCGCCCCACTCGGTCACGGTCGCGATGGAGACCACGGCTTCCGTGTGAGCCAGCAGCGTCACCAGCGCCTTGAGCTCGCCGTGCAGCAGCGGCGGCTCGTTGTGCTCGCCGACCAGCTGTGGCTCGGCGCCCACCAAGCGCTGGTGAACCCGTCGTGCGAGTCCCCGAGTCGAGCGCCACCCGTCGGCACCGAGGAGGGCTTCAACGTCAGCCGCAGCCCACGGCTCAACCGTCACGCTGCACGCGCCGGGGGCCCGGGTCGACAGCGAGCGTGACGTCGCTAGCCAGCGTGTCCGTCGCGCGTGAAGCGCCAAGGCGTTGAGGAGCTGCTCGGCGTCGTCGTGACCTCGCTCGAGCCCATCGACAACAACACAGAGCTCCGCCTGCTCGGCGGCGTCAATCAGCCTGGCAATTGGATCGGCATCGTCGGCTCTGAGCTCGACGCGAAGGGCACTCTCGAGGGCCGCGATCACTTGCGGCGCGGCACTCGCGTCGAGGTTGGCGGGACGCAAGCGGATGAAGACCGCGGTGCTTGGGGCGACCGCAGCCGCCGCCACGGACTTGCCGGCGCCAGGTGGTCCCTGGGCGAGCACAACACGGTGTGTCGTCCACGCCCGTGAGAGCGATTCACGCACACGGTCGCTCCGTCCCATCGGCGCCAAAGCAGCCGGGACGCGCAACCCCAACGGTAACGAATGCATGGGTTTACAGAACCTGTCGCCTGCGGCCGTGTCAAGGCTCGTTCGCGAGCCGTGCTGCGCGCTTATGACGACACCCCGTCAGGTTGATTCGTCGGTGCGCCGACGTCCGACGAGATTCAGCGCGCTCGTGGGCCAACTCACGCCCGACGAACGCAGAAGCTCGTTGGACGCCGGTGTGCGGCGGCTCAAACCTGTCCGATCTGTCTGGTCACGCGCCTATCTGTCCGAAGCGCCCGGATTCGCCAGCGTCGGCGGGATGCGACGGTCGCAAGCCACCGCCTCGACGGAAGCGGTGATAGTGTCATTGCACTCAAAAATCAGGGGAATCGCATGAAGACGTCGACTTACGTCCGCGTGTGCGGCGGCAAGCTCGCTGCGCTCGCGCTGTCTGCAATAATGCTGAGCTGCGGTGCCAGCGACCGCCAGGTTGTGAGCCAATGCTCCGACGACGGCGACTGCGAGACAGGCTTTCTCTGCACCGAGACTCAGTGCCTGCCTGGCGCGGGTCTTGGCTGTCTCGACGGCGCGTGCGGTGGCGACTTGGCGTGCGTCGCGGGCACCTGCTCGGCGCTAGGCTGCGAGTCGCTGGGCTGTCCGGATGGGGGGGACTGCATCGATGGCCGCTGCATCGGCGGGCCGGGCGCAGTCTGTGACGGTGACGCTCCGTGCAGACCGAGCCTGGTCTGTGTGGCTGCGCGCTGTCGCGTGCCGGGCGGCGGCATCTGCGAGGCAGATGCCGACTGCGTCGCTGGCCACGCGTGCGAAGACGGCGTTTGCCGCGGCCGCGTGGGTAGCGACTGCGGTGATGAGACCCCGTGCGTTGAGAGCGCGGTCTGCGATGGCGACACGTGCCGCGGGCGTGTAGGAACATCGTGCGACGGGGTCGGCCAGTGCCGCACTGGGCTGGACTGTGACCTCGCTGAGGTGGCCGGTCGCTGTGCGGCTGTCGAGGGCGAGGCATGTGCGTCGGGCGATTGCGCGACGGGGCTCTCGTGCGTCGAGGGCGTGTGCCAGCCGATCGACCCTTGCGACGCGGGCGCGCTCGAGTGCGACGCTAACGCCGACTGCGTCGTCGGCGACGACGGGCTGGCCGTGTGCGTCTGCCGCGCGGGCTTCGAAGGCGACGGCCTGCAGTGTCTTGATATCGACGAGTGTCTTGACGCGCCCTGCAGCCCCGACGCGCTGTGCGACAACAGCAGCCCCGGCTTTGAGTGTGACTGCCACCCCGGCTACGTGGGCGATGGCCAGGTCTGTGAAGACATCGACGAGTGTGGCACGGTCGGCGAAGGGGAGTGCCCGGCCGGGTCCAGCTGCCGCAACGTGCCGGGCACATTCGCCTGCGACTGCCTGGCGGGCTATGTTGACGGCGCTGACGGCTGCGACGACATCGACGAGTGCGTCGAGCTTGCCATCGACTGCGGCGAGCGGGCCGTCTGCGTGAACCTGCCCGGCGACTACGAGTGCCAGTGCCTTGCGGGCTTTCACCTGCAGGACGGCGAGTACTGCGCTGACCTGGACGAGTGCGCGGTGCAAAACGGCGGTTGCGCGGCCGATGCGTACTGCATCAACACCGTCGGCAGCCTCGAGTGCGCCTGCTATCCGGGCTTCTTCGGCGACGGCTTCGAGTGCGACGACGTCGACGAGTGCCTCACCGACAACGGCGGTTGCGACGCCAACGCCAGCTGCAGCAACACGGTGGGCAGCCGCGAGTGCGAGTGCAACGCCGGCTATCAGGGCGACGGTGAGGCCTGTGACGACGTCGACGAGTGTGCCGGTGGCACCGACGACTGCGACATCAACGCGAGCTGCACCAACACCATTGGCGGCTACGACTGCGCGTGCAACCCGGGCTACGTCGGCGACGGACTCTCGTGCGGGGACGTCGACGAGTGCGCGACCGACAACGGCGGCTGCAGCGCCGACGCCGGCTGCCAGAACGTGGCGGGCGGTAGGATCTGCAGCTGCAACAGCGGCTATGCCGGTGATGGCGAGACCTGTGACGATGTCAATGAGTGCGCGCTCGCGACCGACAGCTGCGACGACAACGCCGCCTGCACCAACACGGTTGGTGGCTACACCTGCGCCTGTCATCCCGGCTACGCAGGTGACGGCGAGACCTGCAACGATGTCGACGAGTGCGCGACCGACAACGGCGGGTGCGACGTCAACGCGGCCTGCATCAACACGGCGGGGAGTCGCGAGTGCAGCTGCTCAACTGGGTATGCGGGTGACGGGACAAGCTGCGACGACGTCGACGAGTGTGCGCTTGGGACCGACAGCTGCGACGACAACGCCAGCTGCGCGAACACTGTCGGCAGCTACAGCTGCGCGTGCACCCCTGGCTACGCGGGCGACGGCGAGATCTGCGACGACGTGGACGAGTGCGCGACCGACAACGGCGGGTGCGACGTCAACGCGGCGTGCATGAACACGGACGGGAGCCGTGAGTGCAGCTGCAACTCCGGCTACGCGGGCGACGGAGTGGTGTGCGAAGACATCGACGAGTGCGCCGTCGGCACGGCTAGCTGCGACGTCAACGCCAGCTGCAGCAACACCCTCGGTGGCTACGACTGCACGTGCAACGCCGGCTACTTTGGCGACGGGTTTTCGTGCGGCGACGTGGACGAGTGTGCCACTGGCAACGGTGGCTGCGACGACGCTGCAACCTGCCGCAACACTGCGGGCGGCCGGGAGTGCACGTGCAGCTCAGGGTATGCCGGTGACGGGCTGAGCTGCAGTGACGTCGACGAGTGTGCGCTCGGGACCGATAGCTGCAGCGGCAACGCCGACTGCACCAACACCGTCGGTAGCTACGTCTGCGCGTGCGTTAGCGGCTACGTCGGCGACGGCGAGACCTGCGACGACGTCGACGAGTGCTTGGTCGACAACGGCGGCTGCGACAACAACGCGACCTGTCTGAATGTGCCAGGCAGCCGCGAGTGTGGCTGCAACACAGGCTACGCGGGCGACGGCTTCAGCTGCAGCGATGTCGACGAGTGCGCGCTCGGCACGGATACCTGCGACGACAACGCCGACTGCACCAACACGGTCGGTGGCTACGGCTGCGACTGCATCACGGGCTATGCGGGCGACGGCGAGACCTGCGACGACGTCGACGAGTGCTTGGTCGACAACGGCGGCTGCGACGACAATGCGGCATGTCTCAACACGGCGGGCAGCCGCGAGTGCAGCTGCAACGTTGGCTACGCGGGCGACGGGCTCGTCTGCGTGGACATCGACGAGTGCATGCTCGGCACGGATACCTGCGACGCCAACGCCGACTGCACCAACACGGTCGGTGGCTACGACTGCGACTGCGTCACAGGGTACGTCGGTGACGGCGAGACCTGCGACGACGTCAACGAGTGCTTGGTCGACAACGGCGGCTGCGACGACAACGCAGCCTGCACCAACCTGCCGGGCAGCCGCACGTGCAGCTGCAACGTTGGCTACGACGGCGACGGGCTGGTCTGCGTGGACGTCGACGAGTGCGCGCTCGGGACCGATGGCTGCAACGCCAACGCCGACTGCACCAACACGGTCGGCGGCTACGACTGCGCGTGCATCGCCGGCTACGCTGGTGATGGCTTCAGCTGCAGCGATGTCGACGAGTGTGCCCTTGGGACCGACACCTGCGACGCCAACGCCGACTGCACCAACACGGTCGGCAGCTACGGCTGCGCGTGCGTCGCCGGGTTCGAGGGCGACGGCGAGACCTGCGCCGACGTCGACGAGTGCGCGCTCGGAACCGATACCTGCGACGTGAATGCCGACTGCACCAACACCGTTGGCGGCTACGACTGTGCGTGTGTGACAGGCTACGCCGGCGACGGCGAGACCTG
>CALHXW010000151.1 GCA_938040325.1 uncultured bacterium
CGCCGAGGAGCTGCTGCAACGTCGCCTGAGGAGAGCGATGAAGCGATTTCGCGGGCGAATCCGCACGCTCGTGTTGAAGCTCGATAGCAAGACGTCGAAACGGCGCCGTCGCGCGCTTGTCCGCCTCGGACTCCACGACAATGGCGCGCCTATCGTCGTCAGCGCAGAAGCAGAGACCGGCAGCCAGGCGATCGCCAAGGCGGTCGGGGCTGCCCAACGAGCGCTGCAACAGCGTCGGGCTTCAAGCCGCCGTCGTCGTCCGCGGCGGCTCCAACCCAAGTACCGCTCAACGGCCTAAACCGTGCCTTGCCCAGCCTCCCGGGTTCGCCCCGGGAGGCTTTACCGGGCGAGTGCATTGCGCAAGCAGCAGCCGGAAAGAGCGCTTTTTAGGGCTAGTCCTAGTCCCAAAACAAGCGCTCTTTCCGGCTGCGCCTTTGGTGATGCACTCGCTAGACTCGGCTTCGGCAGCGTCCGGGAGCTTCGCCACAACCCGACGACAGGACAAAGTGACATCCGAGGACACTGAACGCACGGCCTTGGTTGCCCGCACAGCTGCTGGTGTGAGATAGGCGGGTACATGCACCACGTCGTCCTGATACCAGGCTTTTTCGGCTTCAACGCGCTTGCAGGCGTGTCCTACTTCTCGCACGTCTCGGCCGTGCTCGCGGAAGCATTCGCCGACCGCGATCTGGAGGTGGCCGTGGAGGTGTTCAGCACGCTCCCAACCTCATCGCTTGAGCAGCGTGCCCGTCGGCTGGCTCATTTCGTCACGTCCCGCCCGCCGGGTCCGGTCCACCTTGTCGGTCACTCCACCGGTGGCCTGGATGCCCGCCTCCTGGCGTCGGTGGCGCCAGAGCTAGGCGACGGGCCCTGGACCGACGCCCGACAGCGTGTTCGCTCTGTCCTCACGGTCGCGACGCCCCACCGTGGGGCGCCGCTTGCGGAGTACTTCGAAGAACGGGCCGGAGCGGAGCTGCTCAAGCTGCTGGCTCTGCTTGCGGTACGGGTCACCGAGCTGACCCCAGTGTCGCCCGTGACCGCCCAGCTCCTGCGCCTTATCGTCGATCCGGACGCGCCCGATCCGCCGGATGGCTTGCAGCGTGTCAAAGAACGTCTTTACAGCGGCATCGCGCCAGCCGCGCGCCCGGCCATCGCCGAGTACCTCGCCGAGATTCATCGCGACCAGTCACTCCTTCCGGAGCTTCGTCCAGCTCGACTGGCCGCGCGTGCGGCGACCTGGCGCCTGAGCCGCGACATGCCGCACGGGTGCATCGTCACGCAAGCGCGGCGTCCGGGGATCGCCGCGGTGGCCGAGCTCGGGCTCAGCCCTGCGCGCCAAGCGCTACACTTCGTGTTTCGTTGGCTGCAAGGTCGCGCAGCGCAGCCTCATCACCCGGTCCTGACGTCACTGCAGTCCGACGAGCTCATTCGGCGGTTTGGCTCGATGGCGCCGAACGCCAACGATGGGATCGTTCCGACTCGGTCGCAGGTCTGGGGGCCCGTGGTCGACGTCGCTTGGGCCGACCACCTTGATGTAGTCGGCCACTTTCACGGACCGGAAGACCGGCCGCCACGGTACGACTGGCTGCCGTCCGCAAGCCGTTTCGGTCGGGTGGAGTTCGAGCGCGTATGGAACAAGGCAGCTGCCTTCATTGCCGGCGGTTGTTCACCTTCCTGACGTGCGCTGAGATCTGCTTCGCGCCGGTGTTCTCGGTCGACGCGACTTAACGGAGCAGCCGCATGTGCTCGGCGACTTCGACGGCAACTGCGTTCCCGGCATCCATGTTGCGCGTACCGCGTCGACACCGCCACTCGTGTGTTCGCCAGCTCGAAAAATTTCCGCGGCGTAGCCCTTGAACGCTATCTTGATGAGATTACCCAATCGCTCGGATATGGCACTCTCCACCATGTGTCTTCCGAGAGTGCCGGCTACGATTGAAACCGCGAGAACCCTTGAACTATCTAGACTCAGGAGGTCATCATGAAGCGTTTCCGCGTGACTCATTCTACCCTCTGGATTCTGCTCGTTGCTGTTGGTGTTGCGTTTGCCTGGGTGAACTCAGCCAGCGCCTGGCTTGGCGACGACGACGAGCCGCCGGTTATCCACTCTTCAACCATTCCAGACATCGCTGAACGCACCGTCCGCGGCGTTGTCAACATTGCGTCGACCCGCTCGACGTCTCCGACCAGCTCGTACTCACCTTTCCACAGCGATCCCCTCTTTCGTCACTTCTTTGGCCGCAGACACCAGGGCCTAACTCCGAGCCCCCACAGGAGCAGCCTCGGCTCCGGCGTTCTCGTCAGCGAGGATGGCCTGGTTGTGACCAACTACCACGTCGTGGAAGATGCGGAGCGCGTTCGCGTCACGCTGCACGACGGTCGTGAGCTGACGGCAGAGCTTGTTGGAGGCGACGCCAAGACTGACCTTGCGGTGCTAAAGCTCCGTGAGTCGGTTGAAGGGCTTGAGCCACTGAGCTGGGGGGATGCGTCGGCGCTACGGCTCGGTGAAACGGTCCTCGCGATCGGCAACCCATTCGGGGTAGGCCAAACGGTCACGAAGGGCATTGTGTCTGCGACGGGGCGCTCCAATGTCGGCATCGTCGACTACGAGAACTTTATCCAAACCGACGCTGCTATCAACCCGGGCAACTCTGGTGGGGCGCTCATCTCGATGGACGGTCAACTCGTCGGCATCAACACGGCGATCCTCTCGCGCTCCGGTGGCTACCAAGGCATCGGCTTTGCGATCCCAGCAGACATGGCGCGGTCCATCGTCGACAGCTTGGTGACGGACGGCCGTGTGCGGCGAGGGTTGCTGGGCGTGCGAATTCAGGACGTCGACGCCAAGCTCGCCCGTGCGCTGAGTGCCGACGCGTCCACCCGCGGCGCGCTGGTTGCGGAGGTGGATGACGACTCCGCCGCCGCAGAAGCCGGTTTGCAGAGCGGCGATATCGTGGTGCGCTTCGACGGCCGAGCCATCACGAGCAGCGCCGTCTTGCGCAACCAGGTCGCGGCAACGACGCCAGGCAAGACGGTCGAGGTGGTGTTTCTCCGCAAAGGCAAGGAGATACAGCGCGAGGTCGAACTCCACGAGCAGGTCTCCGACAACGCCGTGACCACGCTCAAGCCGTCTTCCTTAGATTGGCGGGGACTATCGGTCGAGCGGTCGACCCGTCCTCGAGGACTGCGCGTGACACGGGTCGAGCCAGGTTCCGCTGCGGCGCGAGCCGGGATTGAGCACGGCGACACCATCGTCGAAGTGAACCGTCGGGCCGTGCGTAACCGCCGCGACCTACTCGCTCGGGCCGGTGACCGAGAGAGCCTTGTGCTGCTAAGCCGTCGTGGCGTCGCCCGCTACGTCGTTGTCCCGTCGTCTCGGTGAGCGCTGGCTAGGCTTCCCAGTCGGACATCCATCTCCGAGATGGGTCGCAAGGCCGAGCTAGACCCTATGGAGCCGGTCGCTCCATAGGGTCTAGACCTCCGGGACAGCAGTCTTAAGCATTTGCTCTCGGCCGCATCCACACGATCCCGGCGTCGCTTCGTTGGTCAGATATCCGATATGCGCGGTCGCTAGAGCCCCTCGACGTCGACTTGGTCAGCCGCATGCCGAATCGCCTCGCTGTGTTTTCGCGACGTGTACATAACGGCCAACAACACCTCGGAGTTGTCACCGGAGAGCACCAAGTCGATCGTCGTCGTCGCCGTTTCCCAGGTCGACTCGAAGATCAAGTGGCCCAAACCAACAGCCATGCCGAATGCGTCAGGGTTCTCGCGGAAAAGGTCGTTACGCCAACGCACGTCAGTCCTTGTTGGTGCGCCGTACTTTCGGTTGAGACCCGCTTTCAGCCGCTCGTAGTCGAGGATGAAGTCGTTCTTGTTTGAGTGTTCTTCGCGAATCGAAGTCAGCCCTCGGACGAGTTCGGCGCCCAGGAAGTAGAACGATACCGAGCACTTGAGTCCAACGACCCGGCAGCGCTCGTCACCCAAGAATACGCCGAGCCCGCTGCTTGAGAACGACCGTCCGGTCCTAAGACCGACCTGCTCTTTGGTCGTGCCCCAGTAGTTGCCGCGGAAGTCAGGCGCGGGGTTGTCCACAGCCGCATCCTTGGCGGCCGTGGCCGGCTCCGGCTCGTCGACATCGTTAAAGAAGCTACGCGATCTGTATTCGACGGTGTTGTGCCCTTCCTTTCGTCCAACCTTGATGTGGGTTGACGCTGTCTTCCACTCGCTCAGGTCATCGACGGACGGCTTCCATGCCGGGCCATAGCGCATCTCAAGCAGCTGGGCGATCTGCTGTCGTTGCGTACCTTGCGGGCTCGAACCAGGAACGAAAGACACCGACGCCATGACGAATCGGTTGCCAACAAGCGACAGCGTGACTGTACCGGACATCCCCAGCAGCTCAACGCTGCGCTCTTCCTTTCTGACGCGCCGGGTCGTCCCTTCTGCCTCGTCGGAGAGCCCAAGGTCTCGAGATGAGGCTCCCCAGTCGTAGGTCAGAAAATCGGGGCCGGCGTACGTACTGACAGGACGGCGAGTCACAGCTGTTGCACTCAACTTGGATCCGTCCGTGGATCGGCGCATGGGCGTTGCGGCAGGCTTGGCGGTGGTTGACTCTGGCGGTGCTTGCACGCGTTGTGAGCGGCATCGGAACGCCCTGCCTGCCACATAGACACAGTTTCGGCAGTTGCGCCCGACGGTACTATCAGCGATTCGCTCAGGCCCCTCTAACACAAGGTGCGTTGCCCCAAGCGCTCCCGCATCGTTCCGAATTCGGTTCGTCGCTAGCTGGATGTTGTGCTCGAGGCTTTTGAAGTTCGTTCCGGCTTCAAAGCTAACCATCTTCAGGAACCGACAGTCGTCGACGGCTTCCTGTGATGAGACGCGGACCTTACCGCCCATCGGGCTCAATCGGACGTGTTGCGTACAGCCGGCTAACACTAACATCGCACAGATGATGGTTCTGACCATGACTTCCTCGTGTCGTGACGCGGGCGCTCGCACGTGGACCCTCGCTGCGCACGAGCTTCGCTGGGCTGTACCGATTGTCAAAGCGGGTCAAAAAGCAGCTCGGCTGTGGCTGTCGTGCGCCCAAAGCTTATGACTCTTAAGCGGTTTAGGCTCTTGGTGTGGCGTGCGAAAGCTCGGTGTTCACGGAGCGCTCTGCTTCTAACCCATCGGGATCATTATTCGTTGATTGACGAGGCTCGTGCTCGTGCCATTCATGCGAATGGCTGACATCCAGGGGCAGCGATTTCATGAGGGGAGTGCCTCGGCCCCCTGCGAGCGCTGCAACAGGGGCGGTCAAGCCGAACGACGTCGCGGGCTACTCCGCTCCGCGGAGTACGGTGACCGGACCTGGTTGGCCAGTCGCTTCGAACACCGCGACTCGCTCGCCGGTCTCGACCAGCTTCGCAAAGCCTTTGAGGCAGCGGGCGGCATCAGCGACCAGGAAGGTGTACGAGGTGTCGACTCCTCCCGGTTCGGTGACGTCTCCCTGTTGGCTGGCAGTCTTGAGCCCGACAGTGACCTCGTTGGCGTCAAAGACGGCGTGAACGAAGGCAACCGCGTGGCTGGGAATGAGAAGTGCACGGTCGTGGTGGGAGATCAGGATGCTGGTGTTCATGGGCTCGTCCTAGGTTGAGTGGGTTGAGATAAGGATGTCCGGCGGCCCGCTCTCAAGGCTTCGCTCGACATAGAGCCGTCGAATGAGCGTGATCGCGACGACGGTCAGGGGTGTAGCGAGCACGAGGCCAAGGCCCCCAAAGAGAACCCCGAGAACCAGCTGCATAAAGATGAGCAGACCCGCAGGAAGACTGACGGCGCGACGCTCGACGAGCGGCGTGACCACGTAGCTCTCGACGAGCTGGACGCCGAGGTAGAGAGCAACTGTTATGAGCGCGAGGTTCGATCCCCCCTCAAGCATCGCCATCAGGACGCCGGGCGCCATGCCCAGCACCGGGCCGAGGTTCGGAATGAACGACAGCAAACCAGCAATAACACCGAGCGTGAGCGCGAAAGGTACCCCCGCGATCTCGAGTGCTAGTGCTGTCAATCCAGCCGTGACCACCATGCTGACGAGTCGCGCTAGAAGCCAGCGCTTGAGGAGCGTCCCCATCTCATCGAGGGTCTCTCGGATCTGCTCGCGGTCCCCAGGCGGGATCAGCCTAAGAAGGCCGCCGATGTAGTCTTGGGGCCGGAGTGCTAGGTAGATGCCCAGCACCAAGACGACGAGTAGGTCGACGAGAAAACCAAAGGTCGAGCGGAATAGCGACGCGAGGTCCAGCCCGTCTGAGTCCGACTTTGATGTGGGCTCTATGGCGACGGGGACGTTGCTTGTGGTGTCCTCGCCGTTGAGTGCGTCATCGACCTCCGCTGAGGTCGGTGTCCGCTCGACGATGGCGCGGCCGATGGCGAACTCGCTGAGCTCGGCGCGAACCTTTTCGACCGCTTGGGGTAGGCGCTGCTGAACGACATCTGCCTGAGCGGATAGTTCGGGCCCAAGCAGAGCGACGCCACCCGCGGCGATGCCGGTGAGCGACAGCGCAGCGAGCGCCACAGTGACGGCGCGACCGACTCGCGTGGCTAGCTTCTTCCCGAAGAGTCCGGCGGCTGCGTCCAAGAGGAGGGCGACAAGAATCGCGGCGAGCAGCAGGAACGGCAGCGTTGGTGCGTTCCACAGGACTGCAGCGAGCACTGCGGTCGCGACGATAAGCGCGAGTCGGTGGGGAAATGTCCACAGCGGTCTCTGACGTGGGGGATCAGATGAACTCATGCAGCCTTCATCGGGTGGATGCGGAGTCCGTCGAGGAGGTGTCGTTGGACCTTGAGCCAAGAAATCTGGCGGTTTACGGCCTCGCGAACGTGAGCCTGGTCGGTCTTGCGTGCGAGTCGGTCGAGGGCGATGAGCAAGACCTTGTCGGCCTGGTCAACTGCCTCAACAGCCATCTGCTGAGCGCCGTTGACGGTCTTCGATACGCGATGCCGGCGAAGGGTCCACTGCGTCGCGTAACGTTTGGCTGCCGCCACAAGTCCGTCGTGTTTGCTCAAGCGCGCAAGCTCGCGAGCGTGCGCCTCGCGCAGCCGGATGGTTGCCTTTAGGGTGCGCTGGCGGTTTGCCGGTGCAGCGGAGAGTACCGCTCGTAGCGCTCGGGCTGTTGTGGTCAGGAGACGGACAGCGCGCGCGGTGTCAAAGTCAGGGGAATTCAGGCGTCGGGTCATGAGCTACTCGTCGTGATGGCGGGTTGAAGCGATTGGTGAGATGAGGTGACGCTACTCAGCGGTGCGGAGCGCGCGAGCGACAGCCAGCTCGGTCTCGATAGCTCGAACGTGCCGTTGGAGGACGGCGACGACCTCAGGCGCGTCGGTCACCCCGAGCGCTCGGCGGTAAGCTGCGATGAGCGCGCGGTGTCCGCGATCGATCTCATCATAGAGCGCGACATTGTTGATGGCGGCGGTCGCAACGAGCTGCATCCAGCTCCGATGGAGCGCGCCGCTGAGCGTGCCGCGGGCGGCAGCGGGAACGTTGTCACCCGCGATCGTCCGCGCCAGTTCCTGTGCGGCTGTGGCCCGGTCTACCGCCATCCGCCGAACAACCGCTGAGCTCTCATCGGTCGCGAGGTAGCGTCGGGCAATGTTGAGCCCGTTGGCTGCGTCGGTGCCAAGCGCGACGAGGCGGTCGAGAGCCTCCCTGGACTCAGATTCGGGCGTCTCAACGCGACGCATTCGAACGGTGGTACGAGTGTCGCGTGACGTCCGTCTCGGTGCGTGTTCGTCGGTGGTGTGGTGTTGGGTCAGGGTCTGCATCTTGGGTCCTGGATCGTGGTAAAAGACGGTGGATGGACGAAACGGCGTCCAACCGGTGTGTACTCTCATGAAGAGCTGCAAGCGTCGTGCCAGCCGCCAACTAGCTCTTGAAGCAGATGCCAGTGCATCGCTCGTCGCTTGTTGCGCGGCCTTATGCGCCAGCCTCGGTGGGGCCTTCTAATGATGGAGGGGTAGAGGGCATCCTTGCGCATTAGTGCGCAGAGTGTCTCCGACGGGTTGGGGCGAGTTGGGGCGGGGTGGGTCAGAGTGCCTCACAGGCCGCGGGCGTGTGCGCCAGCTGTTGGCTGCTTCACGCCGGAACCAACGGCATATTGTGCGGCACCGATACCGAACTTTGCGGGGCTCGACCGGCACACTTTGACCCAGCGTGCGCATCGTCGCTGCGCGGCTCCGTGCGTCTTGGCGTATGTCTGCGCTTGGCTAAGATAGCGCGTCTTTGCGCCGTGCGCAGCAGGCTTGGCACGCGTCTTGCTTTCGTTAGCAGCGTCGCTCGGATGGTCCGGGCGACGCCCACAACCCAAACCACTTAGGAGCGACCATGAACACGCTAAAGAAAGCCCTTATCCTCGCCGCATCCGGCATCGCCGCTGCCCTTATCGGAGGAGTGCCCGTAGCTCTCGCCAACGGGCCAACCAGCGCCGTGGAAGACAAGCTCGAGCGACTCGACATCGAGCCGACTGAGCGGACCACTAGCGCCGAGGAGTGCAACTTCCTGCACTCGAAGATCTTCTTTGGCGCCGGCGTTGCTTCGCTTGAGCTGCATGACTTCCCGGTGCTAGACGCGCTCGCCGAGTGCTTCAGCGACCTGGCACCTGAGAAGGTCGCCGTCGTCGGGTACACCGACACGGAAGGCTCGTGGGAGTCCAACCAGGCCCTGGCGCGAGACCGCGCAGAGGCGGTGATCGACTACCTGGTCAGCGCTGGAGTGCCGAGTAGCATGTTCATGCCCGTCGCCGTCGGGGAGGCTACGGCCTCGGACACCGATGGGTATAGCGACGCCCGAGACCGCCGCGCGGAGCTGTGGATCCTTGAGTAAGCCATCCCCAACCCAAGCGTTTTTCTCACGAGGTCGCGGTGTCCATGGCACCGCGCGCCTCTCGGCCGTGCGCTCGCCGGGCTGCAAGCGCACGACCACCCGCCTTCACCGCACCACCAAGGAGCTTCCCCCAATGACCACTGCGTCTCATGCCACTGCAGAGATGACCCCGCTATCCCAGACCCACGATGCAGGTCTTCCAGAGTCTGCCCGGACCGCCGTCGTTGAGGGCTTGCGCTCCGTTCTCGCCGACACCTACACGCTCTATCTCATGACCCACAAGTTCCACTGGAACGTCACGGGCATGAACTTTGCGCCACTCCACGACCTCTTCGAGATCCACTACCGCGACCTCGCCGAAGCCGTGGACACACTCGCCGAGCGTATCCGTGCGCTGGGGGGCTGGTCTCCTGGCTCGTACGAGGAGTTCCAAGCGCTGACGGTGATCACGCCGGCCAAGGGCCGCCAGGACGCCGCGTCGATGCTTCGCAGCTTGGTGGAGGCCCATGAAGCGGTCTGTCGGAGCATTCGGCCTGTGCTCGTCAAGGCCGACACGCTCAACGACGACGCGACTAGCGACCTGCTTGTCACACGACTTCGCTACCACGAGAAGACGACCTGGATGCTGCGAGCCCACCTTGGCTAAGGCCGCTCCACTCGAACTGCCGTTGACAAGCCGTCTGCACCTCTGGAGTGTCTCAGCATGAACGAACTCATCCTCATCGTTGATGACGACGCGACAACGCTCGACTTGGTGTCGATGGGACTTGAGGCACAGGGCTTTCGCGTCGAGACCGCCGTTGAAGGAACGCAAGCTCTTGAGAAGGCTGCCGACACCGACTTCGATGTCGTTCTGACCGACGTCCAGATGCCCGGCATGAGCGGCATTGAGCTATGTCGGGCGCTCTCGGCAATTCGCGCAGACCTGCCCGTCCTCGTCATGACTGGCCATGCGTCCATGGACGTCGCCGTGGCGGCCTTGCGTAACGGGGCTTATGACTTCATCACCAAGCCATTCGAGCTCGACACTCTGCAGCACCACCTCGACCGAGCGCTTGAGCACCACCGCCTCAAGCGCGAGGTCACCAGCCTGCGTCGACGGGTTCGAGCGCAGTCTAGCAGCGGCGGCCTTATCGGCGAGAGTCGCTCCATGCGTGAGCTGCGCGACCTCATCGAACGGGTAGCTGCCACCGATGTCACGGTGCTCTTGCGGGGCGAGAGCGGCACAGGCAAGGAGGTCTCCGCACGAGCTATCCATAACGCAAGCTCTCGAGCCGACGGGCCGTTCGTCGCGGTGAACTGCGCGGCGCTGCCCGACTCGCTGCTTGAGAGCGAGCTCTTCGGCCACGAGCGAGGCGCATTCACCGATGCCAAGACGGCTCGCCGCGGCCTCTTTCTTGAGGCTGACGGGGGCACTCTGCTGCTCGATGAGATCGGTGAGATGCCTCTACCCATGCAGGCCAAGCTGTTGCGTGCGTTGCAAGAGCGCGTCGTGAGGCCAGTCGGTGGAGACCGCACCCGGCCATTCGATACGCGGATTATCGCCGCAACGAACATCGATATCGAGAGCGCGGTCGAGACCAACGACTTCCGACAAGATCTGTACTACCGGCTCAACGTCGTCGAGATCGAGGTCGACCCGCTGCGAGCACGCGATAGCGACGTGTTGCTTTTGGCGCAGCACTTTCTTTCGGTGTTCTCCGAAAAGCACGGCGTGTCCATCGCAGGGATGTCCAAAGAAGCGGCCCAGGCGCTGACGGCATACGACTGGCCCGGCAACGTGCGCGAACTCATGAACGCGGTCGAGCGGGCGGTGGCGCTTGCACGTTTCG
Source organism: uncultured bacterium (assembly GCA_938040325.1). Lineage (GTDB taxonomy): Bacteria > Myxococcota_A > UBA9042 > PHBI01 > PHBI01 > CALHXW01. Next base: position 10,696 of record CALHXW010000151.1, read on the forward strand.
ATGAGCTCCAGGTAGCCGACCTACCGCGGCGGCTGCAAGAGTTCCAACCCACATCGGTGACCTTCGATGCGAGCTCAAGCGAGGGCTTTATCACCCTCGAAGCCCTCGAGCGGCGATACGTCACCAAGGTCCTCGCGGCGTCCGACAACAACAAGAGCCTGGCGGCCGAGACCCTTGGTATCGACCGCAAGACGCTGCACCGCAAGCTCAAGCGCTGGGGTGCTGACGCGGGCTAGCAGACCGATAGCTGGACACCTGGCCCACACGAACGAGGTAACCATGACGCAAGAAGAGACCCACCGCGCGATACTCGCGACGATCGACGCCCAGGAAGGGGCGCTGCTTGAGGGCTGGCTCGACGTTCAGCGCCGCCACGAGATGCGGCCGGAGCTGGCTCACGGCGAGGTCGTTCTGCATCGCCAGTCGACTGCGTTCATCAAGCTGCTCGCGTTGGCGCTCCGGTCGTCGTGTGCTCCCGAGCACGTCACCGACGAGTGGCGTCGCCTCTTCGACCTTGTGAGCGAAGTCGCTACCAACCAAGCACGCGGCGGAGCGACGGTCGTCGAGACGAACGCGTTCCTCAGCGCGATCAAAAGGCCACTGCTCGACCAGCTTGCCACCTACCTGTTAGGGGCCGGAGAGATCGACAAGCTCGCCGACGCGGGTTGGTGGACGAGCGTGCTCATCGACGAGCTCATCAACCACGCGACGACGACGTACATTGACGAGCGTGACGCGACGATTCGCCGTCAACGAGCCGATCTCGCAGAGCTCTCAACCCCGGTGCTGCACCTCTGGGAGGACATCATTGTGATGCCCCTCGTCGGGACGCTCGACAGCCGGCGCGCCCAAGGCGTGATGGACGAGCTTTTGGCCTCAGTCGAGACCCACTCGGCAAAGGTTGCGATCCTCGACATCACCGGTGTTCCCACCGTGGATACGCTCGTCGCTCAGCACCTCTTCAAGACCGCTGCAGCCGCGCGTCTGATGGGCACCGAGTGCCTCATTAGCGGCGTCGGCGCTCAGATCGCTCGCACGATCGTCGAGCTTGGGATCGACTTCGGTCACATCCCGACTCGGTCTTCGCTGCGCGCGGCGCTGACGACCGCGTTCTCCTTGACCCACTCAAAGGTCGTTCGGGTCGACGACGAAGCTGGTTCATGACATGGAGCGCGTGGCGATCAACGCGGTTGACGGCGTGTTGTTGGCGTCTGCGTCGGGCGAGCTCTACGACGAGCTGCTCGATCGACTCACAGTCGACGCCAGCGATCGCGCCGTCGCTCCTCATGTGCGCGGTATGGTCCTTGACTTAGGAGCCGTGCAGATCATCGACAGCTACTCCCTCATGCGACTCACCCAGCTCTCGCGGACGCTGGCGGCTCTGGGGGTTGACCTAGTGGTGGTCGGGATCCGCGCCGCCGTGGCCTCGGCGCTCGTCGAGCTGAATGTGGACACAACGCGGCTGCAGACTGCGCGAAGCGTCGAGAGTGCGATGCGCGTCGTGGCTCCGTGAGACCTGCGCCGGCCGAGGTGTTGGTGGTGCTTCGCGCCAGCGACGATATCGCACGTGCTCGATCAGCCGTGCGGTCATTGATCGAGCGGTGGATACCCGCTGGGCCTGACGCCAACCTGCTGGAGAGCCGCGTCTTGGTGGTCGTCAACGAGCTTGCGCGCAACGCGCTCCGCCACGCTACTGGAGGCGAGCTTCGAGTGACGTGGACATGCGGCACACTCACCGTCGAGGTCATCGATGAGGGACCAGGCTTTGTCGACCTGACGCAAGCTTTCGCGGCAGCAGGCAACAGCACGAACGGAGGCTTGGGGCTTGGACTGGCCGGCAGTCGCCGGCTTGCCGATCGCTTCGAGGCTCGCAACCGGGTTGGTGGCGGCGCCCTTGTGTCCGCGATGTTCGACGCCCGCCCCGGATCTCGAGATGCCGTGGACAGCGGTGCGGCATGAGCTGGGACCAACCCCAGGGTCAAGCTCGGCCCGATGTCACCTTGCGGTCGCGGGTTCGCAGTGACCACGATGTTGGATACGCTCGTCGGCGCGTCGTGCGCCAGGCTGAGGCCTTCGGGTTCGCCGACCGCGCCACCGACCTCGCCATCGTCGCAACCGAGCTAGCGAGCAACCTCGTTCGCCACGCGGGCGGCGGCGAGCTGTTGGTCTGCGCAACCCCTAACCTCGACGCGCTCACGGTGCTGTCGGTGGACAACGGCGTCGGCATCGTCGATATCGACGCTGCGGTCACCGACCACTTCAGCACGGCCGCGTTATCGGCTGGCTTGGGCTTAGGCGCCGTCGCGCGGCTCTCTGACCGATGGGCAATCACCTCGACTCCTGGAGTGGGGACGGTTGTGGGCGCTCACTTCGCCCGTGGGCAGCTCAACGGGTTCCCCGAGACGTTCGGTATCTCGGCTGCTCGCGCCGACGGCCCCGACTGCGGTGATGGCTGGCTCTTTGACCGTCAGCGTTCTGCGCTCATCGTCGTCGATGGTCTGGGGCACGGAGCTCGCGCCGCCGCCGCCACAACCGCGGCCCTTGCACTCTTTCGCCGGTCGGATGTGAGCGATCTCGAGCAGCTAATGTTCGCGATGCACGCCGAGCTTCGGTCCACCGTTGGCGCATCGATTTTGCTAGGCCACATTCGAACGGGTACGTGTACGTTTGTCTCCGTCGGCAACTGCTCAGCTCGTCTCATCGACAGTCAGCGGTCGCGTGAGTTACCCAGCTGGCCTGGCACCGTTGGTCAACGACTCTCAAGAACGACTGTGACCCCTGTCAACATCGACGGCGCCACGATGCTCGTTGCCCACACCGATGGCATCAGCGGCCGGTGGCGGCCTCACGACCTTGAGGGCTGTCATCCCTTCGTTCCCATGCTGGTCGCGGCAACGCTCTACCGCGACTTCCGGCGACCAACCGACGACACGACCGTCGTAGCGACGTCACTTGTGGGAGTCTCGTGAGCGAAACGACCCCACTGTTTGAGACGACGCTGCGACATGGTCGTGATGTCCAGATCGCACTCGGCGAGCTCCTACGCGTCGCACGACTCATCGGGCTATCGCCAAAGCGTGCGACCCGCGTCGCGACCGCCGCGTCCGAGCTAACCCGCTCAGTTGCAGCCGTCGGAAAGACGCGTGCGCTTGCGCTCGCGGCGACGGACGGCGATGGCTTCATCTCCCAGGTCAACTACGCCGCAGTGGTCTACACCCCTTCCGCTGACGACGGTTGGCGGTACGTTCGCCAACAGGACGCAGTCATTGAGGCCCTGTGCGGGGAGCCGCCTCGCGTTGAGCTTCGCGACGACGAGTATTGGGTCACCATCACTGTCTACGAAGCGACCGGTCGTCCTAAGGCGTCGCTCGCTTCGCTCCTCAAAGCGCTCGACGGGCGGGTCGTCACCGATCCGTACGAAGCCGTGCAGCGCGAGCGGGAGGCGGCTCGGCGACTTGTGGGGCAACTTAAGGCCGAGCGCGAGAAACTGGCGGCTGAGAAGGTCCACCGAGACGAGGTACTGCGCACGGTGAGCCATGACCTGCGAGCGCCTCTTAACCACATCAAGCTGGCGGGATCGCTAATTCGAAAGCTGACCGACGATCCGAAGGTGACGCGGATCGCTCAGAAGACCGCGGCGTCCGTCGATCGCATGGAGCTGATGATCTCGGACCTCATGGACTTTGAGGCGATGCGTCACGGTGCTTTGCGGATGGCGCTGGCGCCCAACGATGTGGGACGTATCACGCTCGACTATGTCGACTTCAAGCAACAGGAAGCCAAGAGCCTTGGCATCGAACTGACGGTCGATGCGCCGCGTGGGCTGATGGTGCGATGTGATCCGAAGCGGCTTGTCCAGCTGCTCGACAACCTTGTCGGCAACGCCTTCAAGTTCGCGCCCAAAGGCACAGCGGTCGAGGTCTGCGTGAGGCACCAGAGCGCCAAGGAGATCACAATCACGGTAGGCGACGCCGGCCCGGGAATCCCTGCGGAGCGCCGCGCATCCGTGTTCCGTAGCTACGTGCGCGGCGAGGTTGGATCGGGCGTCGGGCTCGGGCTGGCGATCTGCGCTCGGATCGTCGAGGCCCATGAGGGCACCATCGCGGCCGGGGAAGACCGTCGAGGCGGCGCGCTAATGACCGTCGTGTTGCCAGCGCTTATAGATGACACCAACGTCGACGAGTCCTGAGAGCACTTCTCGTCGTTTCCTAGCAAGCCCTTGAGCACCGAACAGGTTCATCGCACCCGCCATGCTGCGGACTTACGTCAGCCACCGTCGTTGCTCCTTGGTCACTTATCCCGATGAACTCCCTCGTCGTGCCGTGGGGGCCAACGCAAGTCCGCACCAATTCGGATGCAATTAGCCCGAACGCTGCTAGTGAGGCATCGCCGAGGCGTCGCGATCGTCTCCGTCGTGCTGGTCGATCGCCACAGACGTCTCGAACATGAGCGAGCGCGTCGGGAACGGGATGCTGATGCCGGCGTCGTCGAGTGCTTCTGCAATCGCGATGATCGCGCTAGAACGCCCTTGGACGTAGCTGCTCTGCTCGCTATCGGCGAGCCACATTCGTATCACCAAGTCGATCGAACTCCCCCCGAAGCCGGAGCAAAAAGCGGTGACGGCGTCACCTCCCTTGCTGCTATCAGCAATGTCGGCGACTGCCTCCTCGACAACGCGAAGGGCCTCTTTCAGATCGGTTCCGTAGGCTACACCGACCTCGATATCGACGCGGCGTCGCGGGGTTTTGCTGTAGTTGACGATCGTGTCAGAAAGCACCTCTTTGTTCGGAACGACGCAGCGCTCCCCGGTGAAGCTCGCGATCTCGGTCGAGCGCAGGTTGATGGCTTTCACCGCACCCTTGACACCATTGACCTCGATCAGGTCGCCGATATTAAAGGGGCGTCGTATCGCCAAGAGGATGCCGGAGATGAAGTTGGCGGCGATGTCCTGGAAGGCAAAGCCCAAGGCGAGACCGATGATACCCACGCCAGCGAGCATCGAGGTGACGGCTTCGTCGAGCCCAATGAGCCCCAGGGCGACGAACATACCCGCCGTGAGGACGGCGGCGCGGGCGATGGCGCCGAGAAGCGATGCGATGCTCTCGGTCTTGGTGATGCGTAGGATGAGGTTGTGCATCCCGCGGCGGGCGACCTTCGCGAGGTACCAGGCGAGGACAACGACGATGACCGCAAGCACGAACTCGGGCAAGTGGGTGATGGCCGTTTTCCCCCAGCCAATCACGCGGTCGGCGAGGGCATTGAAGGCGGTAGAGAGACTGTCCATGACGAGATTCCTTCTGCTGAGCGTTCGATCGGCGGCCCGAGTGGCTTACCTGCCAACAGAGAGTGCACGCGCCGTGCCAAGACCTTGATGGCGTAACAACGCGAAAGGGCGGTAGCAGCCTCACCCGACACTGGGGCGGTCTGACCCCGTTCTACTGCCTGTGGGACACAACGCCACAGCGCGGCGCGCTCCTTGGCAGCATACAGAGAGGACGGCCACGCACTTGAGCGTTGTGTTAGGGTTTCAGCGTGTCAATTCACGTCACAGTGGCTTTCATGACATTCGCCATCGTCGCGGTCGCGTGCGACCCGGGCACGCACGGCCCGCCTCCCACTGCGGCCGAGGGGCACTCAACCGATGAGCGTCGGCGCACAACCTTGTCGACGCCAGCTCAGGGTGCCCTGCTGGATGTCGTCATCGACACCGATGTCGGCAACGAGATCGACGACCAGTTCGCGCTGGTCTATGCGCTCTTGTCCCCTGAGCGGCTGAACGTGCTTGCGGTGTATGCGGCACCGTTCAGCTTGCAGCCGTCGCTCTTTGCGGACGGAACAGGCACCAGCCCGCTGGACCGTCGCGTGCTCGAGGCAAACCTGGCGACGTTCAACCTGACCCTCGACGATCTGCCGACGCTCACGCCAGACAACGGCGCCGCCACCGCACGTCGTGAAGCCGAGGAGGTGGTTGCCCTCGTGGCGCCAGCGCTCTCCGATGCTGTCTATGAAGGTGCGCCAGCCTTCATGCCGGACGCGCGCACCCCGGTCGACAGCCCTGCCGCTCGACACCTCATCGCCCTCGCCCGAGCTCGCGACGTGGACGCAAAGCCTCTCTACGTGGTCGTCAACGGCGCCGCGACGAACACTGCGTCTGCGCTGCTCTTGGCCCCCGACATCACGGACCGCATCGTCGTGGTCTGGACAGCCGCTTACCCAACGTTCTGGCCCCACCCCAACGCGTCGTACAACATGGCCCAAGATCTCCATGCTGCACGCGTTCTCTTCGATGGCCTAACGCAGCTGGTCTATGTCCCTGGATTTTTCGTCGCCGAGGCGCTGAGGACGTCGTCGTTCGAGATCGCCGGGCGAGTGGACGCCAGCGGGCCGATCGGTGGGTACCTATCGGCGCTCTACAGCGGTCAGCTCTTTGCTGGGGGCGATGACAAGACGAAGGTGATCTGGGACCTCGCCACGGTGGGTTGGTTGGTTCAGCCCGAGTGGACGACCCATCAGCTGGTCCGAACCCCATGGCTTGATGACGAGCTACGCTGGCGAGCTGGCGAGGACCGTCCGCTGATGGGCGAGGTGGTTGATCTGCATCGAGACGCCATCTTCAACGATCTGTTCGACAAGCTGGCGGCGAGCCGCAAGCCCTGAGCACCCCAGCAGCAGTCACGCAGCGAGCTCACCAAGAGTCCTCACGACAACGCGCTGCGGCCTTGCGTCGTTGGTTCGGTGCGGTTCAGCAGTACGCACAACGATTTCAGTAGGTCTCGCGTTTACAGATAACTCTGCTTGGTGCTGCTGGACGTTGGCGTGCCGCGAGGCCAGACTCTGCCGCCAACGAGCAGGGAGAAGACGAGACATCATGCCGGCCAGTGACCTCGACAGCCCCAAAGACCTTCGCGATGTCCTGGCATGTCTCGTGGACGCGGAGGTTCAGTCGGTTGCTGTTCTCGGCATCCTTGTCGATTGGCTGCGGCCAAACAAGCCTGAGCTTGCGGATGCGCGGGTCGTGGCGCTTTGTGATCGTCTAGAGTGCGGACCGCTCGCCGAGCGGCGACAGCTTGGAGTGCATCTTCGCCAAGCGATCGAGCAGACCGAGTGCCTGCACGCCCTGACTGAGTCGGGCATGCCGAGCGACGACGGGTTCTTCGCACAGATTAAGCGGCGGATCGGCCGCCGACTGCTGCCAGAGGTCGATCCACCCGACGAGCTCGAGACCGTCATTCGCCGAGTCTTTTGGCACAAGCGGGACTATCTCTGGCTGCGCGCCGTTGACGGTGCCACTTGGCGTCGCCTGATGGACCTTGTCGGACTCACGGCTGACTCTGTGGTTGGTGTCCCCGCGAGCCTCGCGAGCGCAGTTCGAGTGTTGGCGCATCACACCTCGAGCCTTGGTCTCTCGCCGCTCATCACCCACCAGTTGCCGCAGCTCGACGACCTCGACTCGCCGTTGCTTACCCTCGTCGACCACGTCCGTGAGTACACCGAGTGTTTCGACGACACCCAAAAAGACCACGAGAGCCACCTTAACCGCGCTCTAGAGACGCTTGCTCAGTGCCGCTCCGCGGTCGAGCAGCTGCGTGCAGACAAGCACATCCACGGCACGAGCCTAAGGCTGACGCTGTTGTCCTACCGGTTGCTGAAGCAAATCGACCGCCTCGACCTCTTGCTGCATCTGACCGATCCACAAACGCGCGACTTCCAGGCCGCCGCCATTGACTTGATGCACCAGCTTGTCGAGGCCGAGAACACTCGCAACCAGCTCCGGCCCCACATCCGCGAGAGCGTCGACCTGCTGGCTTACCAAGTCGTTGAGCACGTCGCGAAGAAGGGCTCGAAGTACATCACGCGGACCCGCCAAGAGTACTGGCGCTTCTTTGTGGCTAGCTGCATCGGCGGTCTCATCGTCGCGGTCTTTGCGCTTGTGAAGCTGCTGTCGACCAAGCTCGACCTCTCGCTTGCTGGGGAAGCGATCGTCTACAGCCTCAACTACGCCGCCTGCTTTATCGCCATCTACCTCGCCGGCGGCGCGCTCGCGACCAAGCAGCCAGCCGTGACCGCCAACTCTATCGCCAAGGCGATGGACCAGCCCGACGGCAGCCATGCGCTCGATCAAATCGCCGAGATGGTGGTCAGAGTTTGGCGCAGCCAGTTCATCTCGTTTGTCGGAAATCTCGTGTGTGCCTTTCCCGCCGCAATCCTACTGGCGGAGCTCTACATCGCGTTGACAGGCGGTCCCCCAGCGTCACCGGTGAAAGCCCAACAGCTGCTGGTTGACAGCCATCCATGGCTCAGCGGCGCGCTCTTCTTCGCGGCGGTTGCAGGTTTCTTTCTCTTCGTGTCCGGCCTCGTCTCTGGCGCGTTCGACAACCGCAACCTGTACCGCAAGCTCTCATCCCGAGTCGCTCACCATCCACTCCTTCGAAAGTGGTTTGGTTCCCGCCGCGCTGAGCGTGCGGGCGCTTTTGTCGACAAGCATGGCGGCGTCATTGCTGGCAACATCTTCCTCGGCTTCTGTCTTGGCACTGCTGGTACGCTTGGTGTCGTCTTCGGGCTGCCCTTCGATATTCGGCATATCGCCTTCTCATCGGCGAACGTTGGGTTCGCGCTAGAGGGGCTCGGCGCCGCCCCAGCAACATCGTTCTTCGTGGAGGTCGTCTTCGGCGTCCTGTTGATTGGCTTCATCAACTTTGTCGTTAGCTTCGGGCTTATGCTGCAGACCGCCATGGCATCGCGCCACATCACCTTCGGCGAGAAACGTACAGTCCTCAAACTCCTGCTCAAGCGGCTCCTCCAGCGTCCTTGGGACTACTTCTATCCGCCGAAGCAGAGCACATGAGCCTCGCTGGTAGGCTCCTCGCTCGACGGTTGTTGCATCTCGCATCGCTGCGATGTTGTAGTTATCAGAAGTCCTGCGACCGCTCGTCGAGTCGCAGGGCGCTCGCGACTGAGCGCCACTCGAGAATCCACGAGGTTCCATATGACTGAGTTCGAGGCGTTGTGGCCCTACCTGTGGCCCGCGTTCGTGGCCATAGTTGTGGTTGTCGTCGGTTGGCTGTTGATTGGGGTGGTCGCTAAACGCATTCTGCGTCGATGGGAGGCGAGCCAAGTCGACGAGGCAGCCGTCACGAAGCTGCCGGTCCGTTCGTTCCGAGTTGGCATCCTGCTGTTGGGAGTCATCATCTGGGCACGCCTAGTCGTATCGACACCGGCGGCGAAGCTCGCGGTCGACCGAGTGGCGTCGGTTGCTCTCGTGGTACTCTTGGTCCTCATAGTCAACGGTGTCGTCGACGGCTGGCTATCGTCGCGCTCGCGCCACTCAAGAGTGTTGCAGACCAGTGGCAGCGTGATCCGAACCACGGTTCGCATATTGGTGTTTGTTATCGGCACGTTGATGCTGCTTTCAGCGCTGGGGATCAACGTCACCCCTGTCATCGCCTCGCTTGGTATTGGTTCATTGGCCATCGGGCTGGCGCTCCAGAAGACGCTTGAGAACTTCTTCGCCGGCCTTCTCATCGCAGCGGACCAACCTGTGCGGGTCGGCGACTTCGTCGAGTTTGATGGGCTGAGCGGGACCGTATTGTCGATCGGCTGGCGAAGCACGCGTCTCATCACCCGAGAGCGAAACACGCTCATCGTTCCCAACGCGAGCATCGCACAAGCCAATCTCGTCAATCGAAGCACACCCAAGGAGTTATGTGAGTTTCGTGTTCCTGTCGGCGTTCATTACACAACCGAGCTCGCACTCGCGCGTCAGGCGATCGTCGAAACCGCTGTCGCAGTCATTCCCCAGACCGTCCTGAACGGAGACTTCACGCCGCTGGCTCGACTAACAGCGTTCGGCCCCTCCTCGATCGACTTCATCGCTGTGCTCGCCGCGCCGTCGTGGCCCGACACGTTCGCCGTCCGTGACCGGTTCATTGAGGCCCTGCAACAGCGCTTTGCGGCCGATGGTATCGAGATTCCATTTCCCATCCAAACGCTCGACGTGCCAGCTCCTATCCCCGTCCATGTGGTTCCTTAGAGTGTCACAGCCCGACCAGATTCGACCGCGGCCGCTCGCCGCCGCGCCTGGAACCGCCCCCGGCAAGTTCCAGATTCCAGAGCATGCCCGACATCCAGCCACTGTTCGTACAACCATCATCGATGCCAACGGAGCCTGCGAGGTCGACGACTCAGGCGACGCTGCCACGCGAGTTCCGACGGGGGCGTGGCTCTGGGTGGACGTTGTGGGTGTTCGCGATGAACGTGTGTTGGGGCAGCTCGCGGACAGATTCGCTTTGCATCCCTTAGCCGTTGAGGACATCGTTCACGCTCACCAACGGGCGAAAGTCGACCACTACGAACACCACACGCTGATCGTCTTGCGAATGCCTGAATCCGCGCCGCTAGGGCGAACAAGCCAGGTCGCGATCGTGCTGGGCGATGACTTCGTCTTGACGTTTCGAGAGCACGAGTCGGCAGTGATGGCACCGATTCACAAACGCCTCGCTCTGCCAGGAACACGACTCCGAAGCCATGGCGTGGACTACCTGGCCTACGCGATCGTGGACGTCATCATCGACGAGTACTTCCCAGCGCTCACTGCGATCGGAGATCGAATCGACATGCTCGAAGACACCGTGTTCGAACGGACCGATCCCAACGTTGCGGCGGATATCCATACGCTCAGGCGTCAGCTGGTCAGTCTCAAGCGGGCTGTGTGGCCGCTCCGTGACACCATCGCCGCCCTCAGCCGAGATGACAGCCCACGCTTTGGTGAGCCAACCCACGTTTTTCTCCGCGATGCACACGATCATGCGCTACGCATCATCGAGCTCGTCGAGGGTTATCGCGACTCCGTGGCATCGCTGATGGACCTTCACCTCTCATCGGTGAGTCAGCGCCTCAACGAAGTGATGAAAGTGCTGACCGTCATCTCGACCATCTTCATTCCATTGACGTTCATCGTTGGCGTCTACGGGATGAACTTCGACAGTGCGGTGTCAGCCGCCAACATGCCAGAACTCAAGCACCCGCTAGGATACCCGATCGTTTTGGGGGTGATGGCTGCTCTGGCCGCTGTGCTCATGGCCGCGTTTTGGCGGCGCGGCTGGCTCAAGAGTCGGTCCAACCAAGTTGGAACACACGCGGCGGATGATTCGCGATCGACCGCAGAGTGACCAGGCCGAAACGGCCCAACAGTCCACAACAGGGATGTTGACCGTTCGACATCGGCGGTGTGGATGCGGCGGATGGCAAACGTTCAAGACCTCTGTCGCAAAGGTCTAGACCCAAATCAAGCGCTGGTTTCGAGCGAGGCGAAGGCGATGTGCTTGCCAGCGGCGTCCGCTGGACGAAGGCGATGCGTGCATCGTCGAGTTCAGGCGTCGCTACTGAATTTTGCAAGGGCGCGGTCATGAGCGCCG
>CALHXW010000152.1 GCA_938040325.1 uncultured bacterium
AAAAACCTGCTCACACTGCAAGCGTTGACCAGATATTCCCACTCAACACAGGTCGCTGGTACTCTCTCGCTCAAGGCCACGGCTCCGTTTGAGTTCGTTTCAGGAAAACGCTTCGGTCGTTCGTCACGCGTTCGCATGACCTGCAAGAAAACGATCGTGGACGATCGTGAAGCCAAGAGGATGAGCTCCCGCCTGCCAAACGGGTGTAGGATGTGCGATCACGCGGTCGTCGCGACGTGACCAAACAGGCCTTTGAGTCGCTTATTGACACCATCGACAGCCGCCGAGTGACGCAGCGTGTCAAACTTTCGGAAACACGAACCGCTCGTAATATTAGAACGTTAGACCCTCAGGGTACGCGCAAGCCGGTTTGAATCGTGCCTTCTTCTTTCCATTGCCCCCCCTTTTTTGCAGTATTCGCGGCGATCGCCTGTAGGAGGGTCGAATGAAGCTTGGTACGTGGACAGCGCTCGTAGCTATTGCCGCAACTGCCGTCGGTTGTGGTGACGACACCGGAATCGCCGTTGGTGAGGCGCCTCTCATGGAGGTTAGCGAGAACGGCCAGCTCATCGGGCACCGCACGCCCGTCTCGGTCACCGCTGACCGCACGAAGCGCATCACGGTCAACAACCGCGGAAACGGCACTCTCGAGATTCGAGACATCAGCGTGACGAGCGACCCGCCGGGCGCCTTCAGCCTGGACGCCTCGTCCCTTCCGACGGTGGGAAGCCCCGTCACGGTGGACCCCGACGGTATCCCATGGGAGTTCGAGGCCCTCTACATGCCCGCTGCCGGCCAGAATGCTCGTGGCACCGTCACGATCACGACCAACAAGAACACCGACGGCAACTCGGAGTTCATCTTCTACCTGAGCCCCGAGACGGCCAGCCCGAAGCTCTTGGCTCAGCCCGGGTCGATCGACTTCGGCACGGTCGCAGAGAACTCGACCGACACCGAACAGCTCACGCTCCTCAACACAGGTACCGCCCAGCTGGTCATCGACGCGCTTGTGCTCAGCGGCCACCCCGGCTACCAGCTCTCGGTCAGCGGCCAAGAGTTTGTCGTCGGTCCTGACACTGCGCAGGGCGTCACGCTCCCAGCACCGATCGTCATCGAAGCTGGCGAGTCTCTCACCGCGGCCATCACCTACTCGTCGTCCGGCCCAGAGCCGGCCGAGGGCAAGCTCGTGCTGATGTCGAACGACCCAAGCGCAACGGCCGGGACTCAGGTCGAGTTCTTCGCCAACGTCGCTGGTCCCTGCATCAACGTGTCGCCAGCCGAGGTTGACTTCGGCGGCAAGCTCGTTGGCCAAGAGTCGGTCATCAGCGTCGAGATCCAGTCGTGCGGCGATCGTCCGCTCAGCATCTCCAACATCGAGTTCATCAATGACGGCAACGGCGTCTTCGACTTGGACGCGAGCGGCATGGGCGCGTTCCCAATCGTTGTCGCACCAAACGACACCCGCGTGCTGCCGGTGTCGTACTTCCCTGAGGGTGTCGCCCAGATCGATGCGTCGGGCAACATCGCATTCGACACGGGCCTCTTCCGAGTCACGTCGGACGCCTACTTGGCCGAGTTCGATGTCGAGGTCCAGGGCTACGGCACCGACGGCGCCTGCCCCACGTCGTCCATCCAGGTGACCGAAGGCGAGGAAGTGCTACCCCAGACGAACCTGACGCTGCGCGGCTCCGGCTCGGCAAGCACCGGCAACATCTCGGGCTGGGAGTGGACGGTTGAGCAGCCTGTCGGCTCGCAGTCGATCTTTTTGCCCAGCGCGTACGTGCAGAACCCAACCTTCGAAGCCAACATCGTTGGTGAGTACACCTTCAAGCTCCGAACCTTCGACGCGCAAGGTACGCCCTCGTGCGAGGACGCGGAGTTCACGGTGTTCGTCACCTCCGACAAGGCCATCCACGTCGAGCTCCTGTGGACGACGCCCGGTGACATCGACGAGACCGACACAACGCCCCTTGGTGCGCTCGCGTCCGTCGGCACCGACCTCGACCTCCACTTCCTCCATCCGTCCGGCGCCAACTTCGACGCCAACTTTGACTTCGTTAACGACGGCTGGTTCCACGACACCTACGATGCCTACTGGGCCAACGTGAACCCGGAGTGGGCAGGCCTTGCGCCCGGCGACAATCCGTCGCTCGACCGCGACGACACGGACGGCGCCGGTCCGGAGAACCTCAACCTCGACGTGCCGGAGTTCAACAAGAACTACCGGGTCGGCGTGCACTACTGGGAAGACCACGGCTTCGGCAACAGCATCGCCACGGTCCGCGTCTACGTCTGGGGCAACCTGCAGTTCGAGTGGGCTGGCGTTCAGCTCACCAACCACGACATGTGGGATGTCTGCGAGATTCAGTGGCCTGGAGGCGCCGTCAACAAGCTTGAGCACTCGCCAGGACAGCCCTTCATCACCAGCGGGTACTGGCCCCTGCTCTTCTAAGCGGGCGGTCTAGCCCCCTGTCGTTAGCGCACCGCGGCGAGCCCTTCTTGAAGGTGCTCGCCGCTTGCCGTTGGGGCAAGACCGCCTCTCAGAGAACGGGGCGCGCAGAGCTTGGTCGTCGATAGTGCGCCAGCCACGTCGCAAGCGATTTTCAAGCACTGACGACCGTGGTAGTTCTCCAAGGATGAGTAAGATGATCGGCACGAACGTGCCGCGAAAAGAAGGCATCCCTAAGGTCACCGGCGCAGCGCTCTACATCGACGACATGGTCTTCGACGAGCTGCTGCACGGCGCCACGATCCGCAGCACTGTGCCCCACGGCACGCTCGTAGACGTGCACTTCGAGGGCGACCTACCCTGGGACGAGTTTGTCGTGGTGCGCGCCTCGGACGTCCCCGGCGACAACGTCGTGACGATGATCGAGTCCGACCAACCATTCTTGGCCGACGGCCGCATCATGCACGCCGGTGAGGCCGTCGTGCTGATCGCACACGCGGACAAGGACCTGGTCGCACGTGCTCGCAAGCACGTGCGCCTCGAGATTACGCCGCTTGAGCCTGTGCTCTCGATCGCCGACAGCGTGGCAAAGAAGGCGACGCTCTACGCCAAGGATAACGCCTTCAAGCGTTTCCTCGTCGAGAAGGGAAGCACGAAGGACGCCTTCAAGGCGGACGGACTCACGATTGTCGAAGGCGAGTACACGACGGGCGCCCAAGAGCAGCTCTACATCGAGCCCAACGGCATGGTCGCGATCGCGTCCGAGAAAGAAGGCGTCACGATCTGGGGATCGCTGCAGTGCCCTTACTACGTGCACAAGGCACTGGTTCCCCTCTTCGGGCTCGGCGCCGACAACGTGCGAATCGTCCAGGCGACGACGGGCGGCGGCTTCGGCGGCAAAGAAGAGTTCCCATCGATCATCGCTGGCCATGCCGCGCTGCTGTCGTGGAAAGCCGGCGGCAAGCCCGTCAAGCTCATCTACGACCGCGCCGAAGACATGTGGGTCACGACCAAGCGCCACCCGTCGATCACGCGCCACAAGACGGCGATCGACGCCAAGGGCAAGCTGGTCGCGATGGAGGTCGACTTCCGGATCGACGGCGGCGCTTACGCGACCCTGTCGTCAGTGGTGTTGTCGCGCGGCACGATCCACGCCTGTGGTCCCTATGCGTGCCCCAACCAGCGCATCACGGCCGCAGCGATGGCCACCAACCACCCGCCTCACGGCGCGTTCCGCGGCTTTGGCGCGCCTCAGTCCATCTTCGGGCTTGAGCGACACCTTGACCGCTGTGCCGCGGCCGTCGGCCTGACGCCTGACGAGTTCCGGCGCCGAAACCTCCTCAAGCCGGGGCAGACCACCGCGACCCACCAGGTCATCGAAGAGAAGATCGATCTGCCGGCGATGCTCGACCTGGCGCTCAAGCGATCGGACTGGGCCAAAAAGCGTGAGGCGTTTGAGGTCGAAAACGCCAAGGAGGGGGCGCGCATCAAGCGCGGCATCGGCCTTGCGAGCTTCTTTCATGGATCCGGGTTCACGGGGTCCGGCGAGGTCTACCTAGCGTCGGTGGTTGGTGTGCGCGCGCGCCAGGGCGGCACCATCGAGATCCTCGCGTCCTCCACCGAGATTGGGCAGGGGACCAACACCATCTTTGCCCAGATCGCGAGCGAGGCGCTCAACATCCCCTACGAGTGGATCCAGATCGCCAACCCGGACACGGCCAACGTGCCCGACAGTGGCCCGACCGTGGCGTCACGGACCTGCATGGTCGTCGGAAAGCTCGTGGAGCGTGGGTGCCGACAGCTGGTCGACGCCCTGCGGAAGGGAGGCTTCCTCGCAGGCGATGGCTATGACGCCAAGCAGTTTGCCCGTGCGTGCGACGCCTACATCTTCCGCCACGGCAAGCTCGAGGCAACCACGACGTACACGCCGCCACCTGGCGTCGAGTGGGACGAGAAGCGCTACCGTGGCTCTGCCTATGCCGCCTATGGTTGGGCGGTCTACGTCGCAGAGGTCAGCGTCGACATGCTGACGTGGGAAGCCAGGGTTGAGCACTTCACCGCGGTCCAGGACATCGGCAAGGTGATCCACCCGGTGTTAGCGGCCGGCCAAGTCGAGGGCGGCGTCACGCAGGGCATCGGCTTTGCTCTGTACGAGGACGTTGTGTGGCGCGATGGCAGCATGATCAACAACCAGATGACCAACTACATCATCCCGACCGCGGCCGATGTGCCGCCGATCGATGTGGTGTTTCATGAAGTACCGTTCGCCCACGGCCCGAGCGGTGCGAAAGGGGTCGGTGAGCTTCCGATGGACGGACCGGCGCCGGCAATTCTCAATGCCATCGAGCACGCGACTGGGCTGTCGATCACAAGCCTGCCTGCTGCACCCGAGGTGATCATGGCGGCAGCTCTCAAGAACGCAGCGGAGGCGACACATGGCTGACCCCAAACCGGCGAATGCCAACAAGGCCGCTGGGCCAAAAACCAAAGCCGTGAAGGCCGCGACCTCGGGCAGCAGCAAGTCCAAGGCAAAACCTAGCGCGACGGCAACCGGCAAGATCCCGATGACGCTCTCGGTCAACGGTAAGTCGCTCAAGGTCGAAGCGTTCCCTATGGCGCGTCTGCTCGACGTTCTGCGCGAGTCCCTTGACCTCACCGGCACCAAGGAAGGCTGTGGAGAGGGCGAGTGTGGCGCCTGCTCGGTCTTCATGGACGGGCGGCTGGTCAACAGCTGCCTGGTGCCCGTTCTGCAGGCGACCACCGCCAAGATCGTGACGATCGAAGGGGTGGCCGATGGCAACAAGCTCCAGCCGATTCAGGAGACCTTCATCACCGAGGGCGGTGCCCAGTGCGGCATCTGCACCCCAGGGATGATCCTCGCTGCCATCGCGCTGCTCAAGAAGCACCCGCAGCCGACGGACGCGCAGATCCGTGAGGGGCTCTCTGGCAACCTCTGCCGATGCACCGGCTACATGAAGATTTTCGACTCGGTGCGCGTCGCCGCCGAGCGCGCGCTTGCCAACGAAGGAGCTAGCACCCCATGAGAGCCTACGTTCCTGGCTACGAGATGCTCGCGCCCAAGGCACTTGACGAGGCGCTGGGGCTGCTCGCCGCATCGCCCGAGACGCTCACCCCGATCGCCGGCGGCACCGACCTGATGGTGCTCTTTGAGTGTGGTCGCCTGCCTGAAGGCCGTTACTTGTCGCTGTGGCAGCTCGACGAGCTCCGTGGGATCGACATCACCGACGAGTTCGTCACGCTCGGCGCGCTGACAACCTACCGCGACGTGCGCGACCACCCCCTGCTACAGGCCGAGTTTCCAATGCTCTGCGCGGCCGCTGCAGAGTCCGGCGCCATTGCGATCCAAAACCGCGGGACCCTCGGTGGCAACATCATCAACGCGTCCCCCGCAGCTGACAGCCCCCCTGCTCTGCTTGCCTACGATGCTGAGATCGAGCTTGTGAAGAAGGGAGGCGCCCGTTGGGTGCCGTACCGTGGCTTCCATCTCGACTACAAGGTCATGGATAAAGAGCCCGGCGAGCTGCTCCGGCGTGTCCGCCTGCCTCGACGCAAGGACGAAGCGAGCTGGACGCACTTCTACCGAAAGGTGGGAACGCGTCGCTACCAAGCGATCTCGAAGGTCTGCTTCGCTGGGCTCGCGCAGCTCGACAGCAAAGGCGCCATCAAGGTCGTGCGCATTGGCCTCGCGTCGGTCGCGCCGACCGTGCTAGCTGCGGTCGAGACCGAGACAGCACTCATCGGCCAGACACCAAGCGCAAAGCTTGCCGCCCAGGCCAGAGCCGCCATGGCCAAAGACGTCACGCCCATCGACGATATCCGCTCGACGGCCGAGTACCGACGCCACGTCTCGATCAACCTCGCCGGCGCGTTTGTGGACACGCTGAGTGGCTGAGATCCTGCGCGTGCCGATCGGCGGTGGCGCATCGCTGTCCGTCGAGCGCTATGGGGCAGCAAACGCGCACACCGTCGTCTTCGCCCACAGCTTGCTGTGCGACGGCCGGATGTTCGCCGATCAAGTCACCGACCTGGCGCGCGACTTCCACGTGCTCAACATCGATGCCCGAGCCCACGGCAAGAGTGACACGCCACGCCGCGGCTGGACGCTCGCGGACCAGGCTGACGACATTGGCCGCGTGCTCGATGCCGTCAACGTGAACGAGGCGATCATCGTCGGCCTGAGCATGGGCGGTATGGCTGCGATTCCCTTCGCGGCCCGTCACCCCTCACGGGTCCGAGGACTTGTGCTGCTCGACACCAGCGCCGCGAGCGAGACCACTCGCCACCGCGCGAAGTACTTGGCGCTCGCGACCGCGACAAGGCTCTTCGGGGTGCGCCAGGTCCTCGCCGACCAGGCGATGCAGATCATGTTTGGAGACACGTTTCGGCGCGGCTCCCCCGAGGTCGTCGCGCTGTGGGCTGAGCGTCTCATGGCGCGGAACCCAACCTCGATCGCCCGTGCCGTCCAGGTGGTGGCAAACCGTCGTGACGTCCGCAGGAGGCTCTCACGCGTCCGTGCTCCGGCCCTCGTGATCGTCGGTGACGAAGACACGGCGACGCCTGTGAGCCGAGCGCGACAGCTCATGGCGGGCCTGCAAGACGCGAGGCTTGAGGTGCTGCCCGCCACCGGCCACTTGAGCACCATCGAGCGCCCCATGGTCACCTCGAAGCTCATCCGCCACTTCTGCGAGTCGCTGACCCGCCTGCCGTCGCCGAGCTAGCAGCGTTCAGGTGAATTGCATCCGAATTGGTGCGGACTTGCGTTTGGCCACCAAGGCGCGACGAGGGAGTTTCTCGG
The DNA here is from genome assembly GCA_938040325.1 of uncultured bacterium. GTDB lineage: Bacteria > Myxococcota_A > UBA9042 > PHBI01 > PHBI01 > CALHXW01. Next base: position 7,266 of record CALHXW010000152.1, read on the forward strand.
GATCGGTGACCGAAGAGCAACGACGGTGGCTGGGGCATCGCAATCGACGTGGGCTTGATCACGAAGGTCTGCAGACCGCTGGCGATACCACAGAGGATTCTGTAGTAAGTCCGGGCTTTTTTGGTTTTCGGTCACCAAAAGCCGTCAAGCGAAAAACGTACAAAATCAAGCGTCTGTGGACATGCCGGGCTGGCGCCGTCCGTGCACAGCTTCGTGAGACGAAGAGGTTGCTGCCAATTCGCCTCTCGCGGCCTCACCAACCTGCACACCGTCGGCTTGGACAACCGAGCGAATGACTCAAGAATCGCCGAAAGCACGGGGTTGTCCACGAGCCCTTGGAAGTCGGTACGGACGGAGTCCGACACGGCTCCCACATCCCCACAAGCCGCGGCGGCGGCGGCTATGATC
>CALHXW010000153.1 GCA_938040325.1 uncultured bacterium
CATCGCGTCTTCCGGCCAGCGCGTGCGGCGCGATCAGCGCGGTTGCGGCAACGCCAGCAAGGTCGGTCAGGAAGCGTCGGCGGTTGAGGTTCATGGTGCCAAAGGTAGTGCTCAACGCACTCGAAGTCGAGATGAGGCCGCATGTGTGACGGCAAGAGGCCGCTTGCGCTTCACCCTTCAACCTCTTCGATAGCTGCGCCCTCGGCAGCGGTATCAAGCTGCGCCACGGCCGTTCCCACGGTCAGCTCGCCGCCGCTCTTGTGCATCAGCGCGTCTCCAGCGACCGACAGCCCGCCGGTGTCGGCGATCTGGCTGAGTCGCTTGCGCAAATACGCCCGCTCGTCGCCATCGAGCTGGTCGTCGGCGAGCAATCCACGCGCTGCGGCAATGGCGTTGCTGCCTCCGCGCTCGATGAGCTGGTTGATCGCTGGGTGCCAGATATCTCTGGACCAGTGCTCGGCAGCCCGAACGAGAAGAGGCAGCGCCTCCGCTTCGTCTAGATGAACGACTTGGGCGAGGGCCTCGCGGACGACATTGTCGTCGGACCGGTTGATGAAGCCTCGCAGCTCGACGGCGCCAAAACCGGCGTCATTGTTCCGGAGCGCTCGCAGCATGTTGCCGGCGATGAAGCCAGAGGTTGCGTTGACGCGTTCGCGAACAGCGGCAAGGCAAACGCTGGGGATCTCTTGCCGTGCCACAAGGCACTCAATCGCCGTCAATGCGTCTTGGTCGTCGACGTCAGATGACTCCAGGATCGCAACTGAAGCGCGCCGGACGGTTGGATCGTCGAGAAGATGGAGCAACGACACCTGCTCGGTCACCGGCAGGATATCGAACAATCGTTGCTGTGCAGCGGCATGCTGTTGGGACCCACGGCACGCGGTCGCGAGGTGACGAAAGGCCTCGCGCCGCACACGAACGAGGGGATCGCTCTCAAAGCGCTCCAGCAACGACGATGGCACGTCGATCGACTCGGCGAGCCACGCGTGAAGGTTGTCGACCAGCTCGATGAGTGGCTCAACCTGGCGCTCCCTAGCGGCACGCTTGACCGCGACCTGACCGATCGTGCTCTGCAGGTGTCCGCCGATGAGCGCCGTAGAGCCATACGTGATCAGACTGAGGCGGTTTCGGCGGGCGGGCGAGAGCACCGCAATCAGACGCGCCGGCTCGGCCGCAGCGAATGCTGTTCGATTGTCCAGGTTGGGATCGCCTGTCTCGATGCGGGTCAGAGACAGAGGCTCGTCGGCGTGGTGCGAGCCGAACTCGACGACGCCAGCATCGGCGACTTGGCCGGAGATCGTTGCTTCACCAAAGGCGTCGATCGTGATCGAGAGCGGTCGGCCGCCGACCGTGATGTCGAAGTCGCCCGTCGCACTCCGCAGCTTTCGGTAGACCAGGGGTGCCCAAAGAGCACCGAGGCCTGCCGCCACAACGGTGGTCCAAAAGAGCGTCAGCGGCCAGTCGATCATCGCGGTCTCGAGGACTTGTCGAGCGCCAGCTCGCCGCCCCTGATGGCGGCTTCGACGACTGCCAAACCGCCGGCCTGTCCGGACTGGGTCAGCAGCGCTTGGAGGGCCTCTCGGCGTGCCTCATCTGGCGAATCGTCAGCAAGGAGCTCGCGAGCGGTCGCAAGCGCCTCGGGCGTGCCACGCTCGACGAGCCCCTTCATCGCTGCGGGCCAGACCCTAGGCGAGTAGCGCTCAAAGCCAAGGGTGATCAGGGGCAACGCTGCTGCGTCGTCAAGGTAACGCACTTGAGAGAAAGCAGCTGCAGCCGTGCTCGCTTCGCCGTCCTCAATGAGTGTCTGCAACTCGTCTGGCGATAAGCCCAGGTGGATGTGCGGGATGGCCTGCAGCATGTTCGCGGCAATAAAGCCGTTCGTCGTTTTGATCCTGTTGCGGGCAGCACCGAGCACGTCGTTCGGCCAGTGCTTCCGCGCCGCGAGCAGCTTCAGCAGCTCGACGATAGTGGCTGCGCGAACCTCGCCCGCCCGCAACATCTGCGCTGCGGTGGCCCAAACGGCATCGTCGTCCATGACATCGATGATGGGTAGGCGCTCGTGGATAGCGATCAGGTCAGCCATCTCGCGCATTGCCGTCGTCCTCGCACTCGACTTGGAACACGTCTCCACCAGCCGCCGGAACGCCTCTCGTCGAACGCCGACCTCAGGGTCGCTGCGCATCAACGCAAGCAACGCGGCCGGGGTGTCGTCAATCTCGGCAACCCATTCGTTGAGCGACTCGATGAGACGAAAGAAGGGCGCAACTTGGTCGTGGCGCTGCTGAGGATCGTGCTCGATCCGGTCGACGGTGAGGTAGGCTGTGTCGCCGAGGATCCCGCACCTCAGCACCGACCCGATGCGCAACGTCTCCCGTCGGCTCGCCGACAGTGCTGCGAGGACCCTGCCAGGTTGATTGGTGGCGAACTTCAGCACCTCATCGAAGTCGGCATCACCCGTCACGAAGGGAGTCAACGAGAACGCCCCACGGCGCCACCCCGAGCTAAACTCGACGCGCTGCGGACGCAGCAGAGCCATCGTGCAGTCGGCTCCGACGAGATCAGACGACCGGTCGATGGACACGTGTCGACCGTCGACCGTGACGTCGAGGTCTTCCGTGCGACGCGAGACCTCTGATTTTGCGCGTGAGAGCCCCGGCAGAATGACCGCGAACACGAAGTAAATGCCAACCAAGCCGAACGCGAGCTTGACGATCAGCTCGATGCTGCCGAAGTCGTCCAACTAGATCTGCTCGGCGACAATCGCGTGCGGGCGTCGCTGTCCGGCAAATGCGCCGAGTTCGTGGGCGACCTGGCGTTGTGCTGCTGGGCGTGACGCGAGTCGGGGCACTCGGATGCGTGAACCAGCTGCGAGCGCGAGTCGTGCTGGCGTCTTCAAGACCCGAGTGACATCGGCCATCTCACGCAGCGTGCTTGGAACGCTGTCGCGGTCGAGATCGCTTTGGGAGCGCGTTTTCATCTATCCGCAATAGTCCCCTATGGCGCAGCTGGCGCCGGTGGCGCGCCGGGTGCGGTCCACTCGCCGTCGCCGTCAACATCGATGTAGATGGGATTGCTGAACGCGAAGGGGCTGCCGCCGAAGACGGGCGACGTGTCGCCGCCGCCGCGGGTGACGAAGACCACGGTCGAGTCCTCGACGAGGGTCGGCATGAACGTCTCGTCGAACCACATGACCTGTCCCTCAGCGGGCGCGGTGGCGGGCCGGGACTCGACGAAGACGCCGTTGACGTAGAGCTCGACAACGCTGACGGTCAGCCAGCTGGGAGCGGAGACCGTGACGCCGAAGCTGGGCGGCGTCGTGCTGCCGTCCACCAGGTCGGCGCGACCCATCTTGAACTCGCCGTTGGTGGTCGGGTGTAGCCACAGGCCCCGGCTGACGATGTTGTGCTGCGCGGCGATGGCGGCGGTGATGTCGTCCTCATTGATCGTGGCGATGTCGTCGCCGGCGCGCAGGTAGTTACGGGGATAGGCGCAGTTGGCGTTGGGGTCGTGGCAGTCGCTGTTGCCGATGGCCGTGATCTTCAGCCCGCCGTTGATGAGGCCAAAGTAGTCGGCGAGCACGGGCACGTCTCCACCAGCCGCGTTGGACAGGGACTGCCAGCCCTCGAGCGTGAAGTTGGCGGAGGTGCCGATCGAGGTGACCTCGAGGGCGTCGAAGTCGACCGGAAGGTCTTCTTTGGTGGCCTCGAGCGTGGCCGGGTCGAGGCCGATGTTGAGGAAGTAGCCAGCGAGGCCGTCATCGCGCGGGTGGTTGATCTGGATGGTCCGCTCACCCTCGATGCTCCGAAGCTTCGCAAAGAGCTCGTTGACGGACAGATCCAGGTAGAGCTTCACGCCGGTGAGCTCGAAGCGTTTGTCGATCGGAAGCGGGAAGGCGTTGAAGTGCCCGACGCCATTGACGCTGACCTCGTCGCCGACGATGCCCAAGAACGTCGGGCGAGCGCCAATCTCTTCGACGAAGGGACGAATGTCGGTGAGGTTGTCGTGCTCGGTGAGCGCGGCACACTCAAGGCCCGCTGAGAGGTTCTGGCGTAGCTTGACCATCACAGGCGTCTCAGAGTCGAGGCTGCCGATGGTGTGCTGGTGGAAGTCGCAGCTCACGAAACCGGGGGTCGGGTTGCTCTGGGTGAGGTGGCCGGCGATGACCGAGCCATCGTCGAGGGCCACGTTGTCGAGTACGACGCGCTCGTACTCGGGCCCGCGCGACAGCACGATGTCGTAGTTGCCAGGCGAGACCGGGAAGCTCTCGAGTCCGGCGCCGGCGTACACGACCTTCCAGGCACCAGCGTAGCGCGGGAAGTCGCCGAGGCGCTCGTCGAGAACATCGGACTGGAGGGGACGGAGGCTGACGCGCACCGGAAACGAATTGTCCTCGGTCGTGGGCCCGTCGCCTGTGACGTTGAGGGTCACCATCGCGGCAGGAGCAAGCTCGAGCGCGATGTCGTCCTTTCCGTCGTCGCCGAGCGTCTCGACCTTGGGGTCGGAAGGACGGCGCTCGACGTCGGAGGCGATGAACGCGTAGTCGCCAGCTTTCAGGGTCATCGTAAAGCGGCCTTGGTCGTCGGTGATGGCTTGGTTGCTCGCGCGGCTCTCCGACGGGGATGCGAGCGCGGTGACGGTCACGCCGGCGGCGGGCGCACCGCCGACCTCGGTGACCACGCCCGAGGCCGTCACGACCTCGTCGCCGATTAGCTTCTGGAGTGGGCCCAGAACGGAGCTCAGCTGGCCATCGCCAACCCACAACTCACGCTCGGTGATCACCGTCTCGCCGGCCGGGATCTTGAGGCCTGGGTCGAGTAGCGCCGCGGTTCCGCTGGCGTTGATGAAGGGCACGGAGAAACCGCCGCCCGCTCGGCTGTAGCCGTAGCTGACGCGGTCACTGCGTGATGCGATGACGTCGGCTGCTCCAATCGCCCCGTCCGCGCCGAAGCCTTGACCGTTCGTCCATAGCTTTAGCTCGCCGCCGAACACCAAAAAGTCGCCGATCATGACGCTGTCGTCGGTGTCGGTCTCGTTGGTGATGACCGTCCGGATGATGAGCGCGTCTTTGTCGGGCTGGACCTCGTACTCGACGGCGACGTCGACCTCGGAGTCACCCGCGATGGCGTCGAGCAGATCGATGATGCGCGTCGGCTGTAGGCGACCCGTCAGGCGAAGCGTCACGGGACCGCCGTCTGCGCCGTCGTTGACAATGGTCGCTTCCTCCGGAGCGAGGATGCGCCAGTCGACGATCGGCATGGCCTCGCGAATGAGGCTCTGGTCGCTGTCGCCGTGGTCGCGGACCAGATCGCCGCCCACCAGGCTACCGCCATAGATGTTGTAGCCGACGCTGACGCCGACATCCTGGATCATGAAGCGCACTCGGTCGTTGCCGAGGACCCAGGCACCACCGGCTTGGCCTTGCTCGACGGGACCACTGATCAGCTGGTCGGCGGTCTCGGCGCGCAGGATGAACAGCGGACTCGGCGTGTCCGGCGTCGTGTCGACACCAGCGGTGTCGATGACGGCATCCCCGGTGTCGGCGGCGTCTTCACCCGCGTCGCTGCCCGGCGAGGAGTCGTCACTGCACGCGAGCAACAGGAACGTGCAGAGAGTCAGTGTCATTGGTCGTCGAAGCATGCGAGTCCCCTTCGCTTAGGCCGGCCGAACAGCCCTACCTGCTCTGTCGTCGGAGTTCAATCTCGAGCACGCTTCGCCCGCCCCGCTGCTAGCAGGCTGCTACAGCGGCCTCACGCTGCGCCAGTCCGCGAGTGCCCGTGTGACTTGGCGGTTGTTTGCGAGCTGGATGGTGGCGCGCTCGGTGCTGACCCAGGTGAAGCGTCCTTCAAACGCCCAGCCGTCGACGGTGACCCCGATGACCGAGCGCCCGTCGAGCGAGCGCAGTGTGTCGAGGGTGGCAAGTCGCTCTTCGTCGGTCCCAGCCTCACGCTGGAAGTGACGGGCGACCTCGAGAGGCGACCCTGACGCAACGCAGCGGTCGGGAACCGTCGCGTCGGGGTCTCCGATGATACCGCTGAGCGCCCAGTGCCGCTCGCCGTCGCACTCGAGCTCCTCGACCACATAGTGCCCTGCGACCGGCGGCAGGCTGCTCTTGGGTGCCGCATAGAGCCTCGCCTCCAGGCGCGAGAGCTGCCGTGGGTCGCAGGACGCCGGCAGGCTGCCCAGCGCGTTGCGAATCGTGTCTACGAACGTCTTTGCAGCCGGCGTCTTGGCAAGTGCTGGCACCCACTCCCGCACGCTAAACACGCGCTTGAGCTGATGCTCGCGTCCCTCGACCATGACGCGCTCCACGCGCGTGACGTTGTAGCGCGCCAGCCGCTGCGATGGCACCAGCTCGATGCTGCATGTCGTGTCCTTTTTGCCCGGCCCGAGGCGGACAGCGCTCATGTGGCGCGCGTCGACGTCGTGAGCAAGCTCAATGAGCGCATCGAACGCGAGGGTGGTCGATACGTTCGGAGCCACCGTCACCACGACGTCTGCGTGCCCGCCGATCAGCCGATCGACCTGGGCTCGGGCTTGGGTGATCGCCTCCTCGCGTGTCCGCTGACGTCGGTCATAGGCCGCCGTTAGCGGGGCTCGCTGCTGGACCGTGGTGTGACTCGTCGCAGAAGTGCCCTGCGTCGTGGCGCTCTGACCGCAGCCGAGTAGCATGCTCAGAAGACTCGCTGTGCCTGCGATCCACCGAGGCAACACGGTGCGCGGCATAAGGGAAGTAGACGCCATGTTACTACGATGCGCCGTGACTGCTCGCGCTGCAAGTGACCGAGACAAGCGCAACGCAGAGCAGGTGCCCTCGCATCACGCACACGGTGTCTAAGCCGACACGCGCTACACCCGTTCGTTAGGACCGCCACTCATGAAGTCCATCGCCATCACCATCGTCGCAGTCGGCTTGATCACGGGCACCGGCTGCTCTGCATCGCTCGATCAAAGCTCGCCCGAGGGCGTCGTTAACGCGGTCTTCCACGCGGCAAAGTCTGGCGATGCCACCCACCTTAGCCAGCTCTGCGATCCACGTGGCGACAACGACGGCGACACCCGTCGCATCTGCAAGCTCACCAACGACGGCGAAGACTGGAAGCGCTTCGTCGAGTACTTCGCGGACGGCTCGGTCGGGACCGACGTGAGAACCGCCGGGTCCCGCGCGGTCGTGCCGTTTAAGTTCGGACCTGGCGGAACCAAGTCCGAGGAGATGAAGGTCATCGAGGTCGATGGCAAGTGGTACCTCAGCAGCTTCTAGACTCAAATCAAGCGCTGTTTTCGAGCGAGGCGAAGGCGATGTGCTTGCCAGCGGCGTCCGCTGAACGAAGGCGATGCGTGCATCGTCGAGCTTCAGGTGAGCGAAGCGAACGCACGGACGTCGCTGGCGAGGGCATCGCCAAAGCCGCAGCCGGAAAGAGCGCTTGTTTTGGGGCTAGTCGGCCTCGTCGGCGTCGATGATCTCGCGGATGAGATCGGGGAGGGCGATCGGGTCGAAGGGCTTGCTCACGATGCCGACGGCGCCGAGGCTTAGGTACTCGGTGATCTCGTGGGCTTGAGTCTTGGCGGTCATAAAGATGACCGGGGTTGCGGCATGCGCTGGCATCGCTTGGATCCGCGCGATCACGGCTGCGCCGTTGAGGCCGGGCATCATCATGTCGAGCAGGATCACGTCCGGACGACTGACCTTCAGAGCCTCGAGCCCTGCTTCGCCGCCGTTGCAGACTTCAACCTCCCAGCCGCCTACTCGCTGCAGCGAGAGCTCGGCAATGAAGCGGATATCCGCGTCATCGTCGATCAACATCACCGTCTTGATCGGCATCATCCCCCCTTTCGCGACGTCCGTTTGCTATTCCGCTGCGCGTTCCGCTGCAGCCGCTCTCTGAAGGAGTCGCTCAAACCCCTCGCGCGGCACTTCGATCACCATCGTGTTGGATGGGAATGCCCGCTCTTCACTCGCAGCGCTCTGACAGGTCACCGTGTCGCTGTCGGCTGCCCCCACGACCTTCCACACGTAGGGCGGCGCCATTAGCGGCTGTCCGGCGCGGAATCGCTCGGCGCGTTCTTCCTCGTCGAGGCTTGAGGGATCCACCGCTTCGGTGAAGCAGCGACCGACCGTGAGGGTCTGCAGGTAAGTAGGGCGACGCATGACAACTCCTCGTCCGTCGGCACGACCATACAAACTGGCACCCACTTGGCAAGGTCGCAAAAACCTCAAGGATCTAGAACCTCAACCCGATAACTCCGCTATGGAACTGTTCAAACATACCTCTCGACGCATCGGGTTTCGGCGAGTCTTAGCTGTCTGCGCCCTGCCGATGCTTGTCGGCTGCATCAGCGAAATGGATCCAGAGCAACCCGAGACCGACGTGTCTGACACGGTCGATGGTCCCGACGCGCCCGACACGAGCGACACGGTCGACGGCGGCACCGACGACACGCAGCCCCAAGACACCGGCGTTGAGTCGCCGTGCGAGCCCAACGAGTGTCACATCGGTGGCGCGTGTCGACCTGCCGGACAGCTGGGCACGTCCTGCCGGACCTGCGATCCGAGCAGATCCACGACGAGCTGGTCGAACGCTGCTGTCGACACACCGTGTAAAGATGACTTCCTTGAGACCGATGGCGAGACCTGTGGGCCAGTGGGCAAGTGCCGGCCCGGCGTTCTGCAGCACTGTCTCGCCGATCTCGAAATGGCCGGCGGTGGCGAGACGTGGACCGTTGAGCAGGGCTATTGCTACGACGCGCCGACCAAGACGTGCGTCGAACACAACGAGCGGCTTGCAGGCAACAGCTGCCGACTTTGTTCCCCAAATAGCGCGGTCCTTGTCAACGTCGACGAGAACAAGTTCTGCAGCAACTCCCCCGATATGTGCGTTCTCCAGCTTCAGTGCCGCGCTGGTCAGTGTGTCGCTCCCGTCTACGCCGATGACACCAACAGTCGAGATGGGTTCAACACGCTCGGAGTCGCGACGCTTGCTCCGGGTGACCCGCAAGTGCTTGTCGGCGCCGTCAGCCCAACCAACGACCGCGACGTCTTCGTTTACCGCACGTTGATTCCCGAGTTTCAGCTCCATGCGTCGTGGGCGACTGCGCTTGACGAGCCTCTGCCGGCGATGGCGCCGCCAGCGCCACCCGGAGCCAAGATGGACGTCTGCGTCGTTGCTCAATGCGACGTTGCATCGGCCGAGACAGAGCTGGTCTGCGCAGACGGTGCGGCCCCTCGCTTCGTCGACGGCCGAAGTGCCTGTTGCGCGCCAGAAGAGGTCGGGGAGGTCAGCGGCTACGGCTCGTGCGGCTCAACCAACCTCCACCACGGCGTCTTTGTGGGCGTGCTGTCTGCGACCGAGCACATCCCGGATGTTTGTCCGAGCTACGAGATCGTCTACACCTTGGTGTCAGGCGCGCCCGTCGAGGCGCCCGCCGGCGGCGACGAATAGGGCTGCCGGGAAATGCACGTTCCCGCACTTCTCATAAGAATTCGAGCGAGGACAAGGAGGTGCACCATAGGCGCGGCTGGCGCGGACTGGAGGAAAACGATGATGTGTCGAGCCCCCTTGAGTTTTCCGCAAGGAGCACGGCCGCACCTGCGCTGCAGATCCGCTGTCCGCAGCCAGAAGCTTGTGAGAAGTGCGGTCTAGCGGCACTGTCGAGCCGGAAATATGCAAAGGGGCTCAAGTGGCAGCAGGATACAGCGGTCTGGTCGTGTGGATCACCGGCGGCGGCAGCGGGATTGGCAGGGCGTTGGCGATCGACATGGCAAAGCGCGGCGCAAAGCTCGCGGTCAGTGGTCGCCGTGTCGACCGTCTCGAGTCTGTGGTCTCCGAGATCGTGGCTGCAGGCGGAGACGCCATGGCCGTTGCCTGCGATGTGACGGAGCCTGAGACCGTCGCCGCCGCTGTCGCGCAGGTCGTCGAGCGCTTTGGTTGCCTCGACATCGCCGTCGCCAACGCCGGCTTCAGCGTGTCTGGGCGCTTTGAGGTGCTGAGCGCAGAAGACTGGCGTCGTCAGCTCGACGTAAACGTTGTCGGCGCCGTCACGACGGTGCAGGCCGCGCTGCCGGAGCTCCACAAGACGAAGGGGCGCATCGGACTCGTCGCCAGCGTCGCCGGGATGATCTGCACTCCAGGCTCATCGGCCTACAGCGCCTCGAAGTTTGCGCTGCGCGCGATTGGCCTGACGTTGAGTCAAGAACTGCACGGGACCGGCGTCACGTGCACGACACTCCATCCTGGGTTTGTGGCCTCCGAGATCAACCAGGTCGACAACGCAGGGGTCTACCACGCGGATCGCAAGGATAGGCGACCCCAGCGGTTCATGTGGCCGACCGACAAGGCTGCAGCGGTCATGGCCAGAGCGATCCTCAAGCGCAAGCGTGAGTACGTCTTCACCTGGCATGGCCGCTTTGGTGCCTTCCTTGGACGGCACTCTCCTGGGGTCGTGCACGCTGTCATGACGCGTGGCTCGGCACGCAAGCGCGCCTTCCGAACGACCGCACCGCGGGGCGGTTGAGGGCCTCGGAACGACCGCATCGCGGGGCGGTTGAGGGCCACGCGGGCCCTTAAGGCAGAGCCGAGAGCCTCTCGGTTTGGGCGCTCGAGGTAGAGCCGAGAGCTTCTTGGCTTGGGCGCGTGAGCAGAAGGCATCGGGAGCGTAGCACCGAACATTCGCTTTGTGCGTAGCGCACGCATCATGTTGTCGCGCATGCCTGGGTGCCGTGCGGCGCGCACACAGAGAATCGTTTATCGCGTCTGAGTGTTGGATGAAACGGGCAGAACCTTGATCCGCCCTTCGGTTTGCTGCATTCCGAAGTCACCCCGCTACGCGCGCGTCCGCGCGTCACATTCAGGACCTCACCATGTTTCGATTCATCGCCGCGCTGTCGCTCGTCTGCTTTCTGGCCGCCGACACGTTTGCCGCGACGCCAGCGCCAGCCAAGGCCAAGGCAGAGAGCGTCGAGCTCACGTGTCGCCTCGTTCCAACGAAAGGCACGGAGACGTCGGCGTACCGCTGCACGGTCAAGCGCCCGCTCGCTGCGACGCCGACCACAGCGACGTCACCGCGCTACAACTCGCGTCATCCCGGCGTGCGAGTGGTCCCGCTCGACGCGCCCGCGGCCACGCCTGCTGCCGCAACGACCGGTCCGCGGGCCACGACTGCGACCACGTCGCCTCGCCCGGTCGTGACGCGACACCCTGGCGTCCGCGTCACGGCGCTCGACCCTGCTGACGAGGTCAAGCGCGCGCCAAAGACGAATCTGACAACGCCACTGCCTGTTCACAAGGCCCCGGTTGCCAAGCCTGCGCCTGGCATCAAGACCGTCGTCGTGCCCCCTGCCGCCGCGCCGCTCTTTCCGAAGCTCTCTGGCCCTGACCCCAAGGTGAAGATCCAGGCGTCGCCGGCGACTGCCAGAACGATCCGGCAAGATGCCAAGCGAGCACTGCCCGTGATCTACGCCCCGCGCACACGCACCAAGCCTTCGTCCCGGGTGAAAAAGGTGCCGACGGTCCGCAAGATCCCTGCGGCCGTGAAGGTGCTCAAGACGAAGGGCAGCAACCGGCACGGTGTCCGCGTCACGCCGATCGACTAGCAGCGGTCGTGGAAAGAGCGCGCCCGATAAACTCCCTCGTCGCTCCTTCAGCGACGGCCCAAAACCACGCCGATCCGCACGCTACCCACCCGTTCGGTGCTGCTAGGGCGGCGACTCGTCGGTCTGCCATATGGCGCTCCTGGGCGAACGCTTCGGTCAAACTCGGCGCCGGATCGCTCCGTCGCTTGGGTCGGCTCCGGGTTCGTGGATCCAGCAGCGTTTCCCCGAACGCTGCTACACAGCACCGTAGCCCGGCTCTCACGCTAAAACGGGGATCGAGCTGTGCGCCACGTGCGTCTCGCTCTCTTTACCGACCACCGCCGCCACGGCTCGACGCCACTGGCTTGGGTGTGCGACGTTACGTCCAAGCGGCGCAGGGGAGGGCCCTCCGCGCAGAGTAGAAGCGGGCGTCACGCGTTCAGCGGCGTCATCTGGAGGCAGCGATGGCAGTGACAATGAAAGACGTGCAGTTCGATGTGCGCGACGGCGGCAGCTTCATCTTTGAGCGCGCGGGCGAGTTCAGGATCTTCACCCCAGAAGACTTCACCGACGAGCAACAGCAGATGCGCGCAGTCGCACTGCGCTTTGCCGAAGAAGAGGTACTTCCGCGCATTGTCGACATCGAGGCCAAAAAGCCCGGGCTCATGCGCGAGCTCCTCGAGAAGGCCGGCGAGCTGGGGTTGCTCATGCTCGACGTGCCGCAGAAGTACGACGGGCTTGAGCAAGACAAGACAACAACGATGCTGATCACCGAGTCGCTGACGCGCTGCGCAAGCTTTGCGGTGTCTCTCGGAGCCCATGTGGGGATCGGCTCGCTGCCCCTGGTCTACTTTGGGACGGTAGAGCAAAAGACCAAGTGGCTGCCGAGGCTTGCCACCGGCGAGCTCATCGCTGCGTACGCCCTGACAGAGCCGGGCAGCGGGAGCGATGCGCTCGCGGCCAAGACGCGCGCGGTCCTCAGTGATGACGGCACCCACTACGTGCTCAACGGCACCAAGCAGTGGATCACCAACGCTGGGTTTGCCGACCTCTTCACCGTCTTCGCCCAGATCCCCAGCGACAAAGGCGACCAGTTCACGGCGTTCCTCGTTGAGCGCGACAGCCCAGGGCTGACGATTGGGACAGAGGAGCACAAGCATGGGATCACGGGCTCGTCGACGTGCCCGCTCATTCTCGACGACGTGAAGGTCCCGGTCGACAATGTCCTCGGGACGATCGGCAAGGGCCACCGAATCGCGTTCAACATCCTCAACGTCGGACGTGCCCGCCTCGGCATCGGCTCGATCGGCGCCGCACGCTACGCGCTCAAGCTTGCCACCGGGTACGCCGCCGAGCGCAAGCAGTTTGGAAAGAGCCTCGACACGTTCGGGCTCATTCGCGCGAAGCTCGGTTCGATGGCTGCGGCCATCTACGCCGGCGAAGCCCTTGGCTACCGGACCGCAGGTCTCATCGATCGGAAGTACCATGCACTCGAAGAGCTGAGCCCGGGGCCCGACGACGACGACTTCCAGAAGGCCGTCGAAGAGTTCACCATCGAGGCGTCGATCCTCAAGGTCCACGGCAGCGAAGCGCTCGACTTCGTGGCCGACGAAGCGCTGCAGATCCACGGTGGCTACGGGTACATGACGGAGTACCCGATCGAGCGAGTCAGCCGCGACGCCCGCATCAACCGTATCTTTGAGGGGACCAACGAGATCAACCGGCTCCTGCTCGCAGCGACGGTTCTCAAGCGCGGCATGAAGCAGCGGATTCCGCTGATGCAGAAGTTCCAGGCGATCTCGGCATCGCTGAAGAAGGGCGAGGAACCAACTTTCGAGCCTGTTGGTGACGCTCTTGTCGACGAGCAGCGCCAGGTCCACCGCATGAAGCATGCAGCGCTCTTTGCGATCTATCAGGCCGTTCAGCGCTACATGATGAAGATCGAAGAGCAGCAGGAGATTCTGGGCGCCTTCGCCGACATGATGATCGAGGTCTTCGCTGCGGACTCGGCCATCGCGCGAACGCTCCAGTACGGCGACGGTCCCCTGGCGAGCTTCTACGCCGACTGCACGACGCTGACGGTCGAGCACGCACGCGACGAAGTGTTCACGCTGGCCAAGCGCGTGCTCGCCGCGGCACTCCCTGGCGATAAGCTCGCCACTGGCCTCGACCAGCTTGCGGTGCTTGACCACTGGCGCGCCGTCGACGTCTTTGGCGTTCGCGAGCGGCTTGCCGCAACGGTGATCGATGCGGGCGGCTGGCCAGGGATCTAGTCCCAAAACAAGCGCTCTTTCCAGCTTCCGCGATGCGCTCGCCAGCAGCGTCGGTGCGCTCGCTACGCTCACTCGAACTCGACGATGCTCGCAGGGCCTTCATTCGGCCGACACCGCTGGCAAGCGCATCGCGTTCGTCTCGCTCGAAAATAGCGCCTGATTTTTGATCTAGTCCCAAAACAAGCGCTCTTTCCAGCTTCCGCGATGCCCTCGCCAGCGACGTCCGTGCGTTCGCTTCGCTCACC
>CALHXW010000154.1 GCA_938040325.1 uncultured bacterium
CCCAAATCAAGCGCTGTTTTCGAGCGAGGCGAAGGCGATGTCCTTGCCAGCGGCGTCGGCCGAATGAAGGCCCTGCGAGCATCGTCGAGTTCGGGTGAGCGGAGCGAGCGGACCGACGCTGCTGGCGAGTGCATCGCGGAAGTCGCAGCTGGAAAGAGCGCTTGTTTTGGGACTAGGGACCGCAGGCTCCGGCCCCGGCGTGAGCGTTGACCCCACCGCTCGCGCCAGTAGCGCCTTTGTTGGTGTTGGAGCCGCCACCACCCGTGCCGCCGAGTCCGCCGGAGCCGCTTGCGCCTGGCGGCGAGTAGCTCATGTCGCTGCAGCTTGGTGCTGACGAGCCTGCGAGGAAGAGGCCAAACGCATCCCCGCCGGCGCCGCCACCACCGTGTCCGCCGTCGCCGCCGTCGCCGCCGTTACCGCCCTTGCCACCGTCGCCGCCATCGCCGCTGCCGGTACCCTTGGCGCCGCCGTTCTTGCCGACGCCGCCGTGTCCGCCGTCACCACCCTTGCCGCCGTTACCGCCGCTCTTGTGTCCGAGCGCGCAGCGCGTGAGCGTGGGGCTCGCGTCGACAAGGAACACCCCAAACGAGCCGCCGCCGCCCTGACCGCCGCCGCCCTTTTTGCCGCCACAGCCAGCGCTTCCGCCGCCACCGCCGCCGCCGCCCCAGTAGTGACCGGTTGTGACGAAGACCAGCTGACGCTTCTCGCCCGTCCCGCCTGCGCCGCCGCCACCGCCGATCCCATCGCTGCCGTCTGTCCCGGGGGTTCCAGCGCTCGGTTGCCACAAGCCATCGGCTCCTAAGCTGCCCTGGGTCGCACCCATGCCGGGTGTGCCGTTCGCTCCGTCGCCGCCGTTCGCCCCGTCGCCGCCGTTCGCTCCGCCGCTGTTGTTGTTGCTGCCTCCGCTGGCACCGCCAGGCGACGCAGCGCCGGCCTGGGCCCATGGATCGCCCGGATCCGAGCACCCGCCCTTACCGCCAGTTCCGCCTGCTCCGCCGCCGGCCGGGCAGATCGAGGGACCGGCAACGCCGCCGTCGGAGCCGAACGAGCCGCCGTCATCGCACTTTTCCCAGAAGATGCCCTCGACGTCGGCCGAGTTCTCGCCGGGACTGCCGGCGACCCCGTCGGGGCCGACAAGACCCGCGCCGCCGTTGTTGCCGGGTGCGCCGTTGCCACCAATAGCGGTCACATCGTGCAGCTCAAGCGCGCTCGAGCAGTCCTTGATCCAGATGCCGTAGCTGGACCCGCCAGGGCTTGGGTTGTTGTCGGCGAGGACGGTCAGCCCGCCGAGCAGCACGCCCGCCGTGATGCCCTCGGCGATCACGGCGCGGACGTGCGGGGTACCGTCGTTTCCGCCCGAGATGATGCTCTCGTGGATCGCGAGGTCGCGTTGCCACAGGCCATCGCTGGAGTAGCCGCCGAAGACGCTGACGCCATCGACGACCACGACCTGTTCTGGGTAGGTACCACCGGCCACGTAGACGTGGTCGCGCTCCGGGTCGGCCGCTGCGAGCGCGATGCCGGCGTGAAGGGTGGCCACGGGCGCGTCGATGGTGCCGGGGCTGTCGTCGTCGCCGGTAGTGGCAACGAAGATCGCTCGCTCGATCTCGCCGTCAATGCCATCACAGTCGGCATCGGTGACGGCGCCATCAGGCACATCGTCGTCACTGACGGCGGTGCAGGCATACTCACAGCCGGTCGCGGGGTCGCCGTCGAGGTCCACAAAGCCTGGCTCGCAGGCAGCCAGCTCGCACTCGCCATCGATGCACGCGGGCACGCCATTGAGGTAGGTACACGCTTCGCCACAAAACCCGCAGTTTTCGGCATCGCTCAGGTAGTCGACGTCGGGTCCACAGAGGCAAGAGCCCGAGACAGGCACGCACTGCACTGCGATGATCTGGCCAGCGTCGTCGGTCACGTCCTCGCAGCCATAACCGTCGGGGCAGACCTGGTCGTCGAGCTGGCAGTCCCGACCGCAGAAGTTGCCGTCGGGGTAGGCGATGCAGCTGTCGCCTGCGGTGTTGCAGTCACTGTCCTCGGCGCAGGCCTTGCAGAGGTTGTCGACGGTCGGCACGCAGATGAACACCGGGTCGCCGGCGCCACCAATGCCCTTGCACTGCCAGCCGTCGATGCAGCCTTCGTCACAGGTTCCGGTGCAGCGAAAGCTGACGTCGTCGTCGGCGACAGGCACGCAGTAGCCGTCGCTGCACTGGTTGTTGAACTCGCACGGGCAGTAACGGTCGAAGGGCGCAACGTCGCACTGAGGCTCAGGCGGAGATGTTTCGAACATTGCGGTGTCGACGCCGCCGTCCATAGCGTCCGCGGCAAGCGGGTCGGTGTCAGGAGGTTGCGCGCTGTCATCGTCGGGCGCCACGTCGTTGGTCGCGGTGCTGTCGGTGGCGTCGGTAGCGTCGACAGAGGGGGCGCCGTCCACACCGCCGGCAGGGGAGTCCACGGCGTCGTGGCAGCCGGTCAGCCCAAGCAAGACGAGCGCCATGGCGTATCGGATTGGTCTCTGCGTCATGGTCCTGTTCATCCTCAACCTAGCTCAACCGAGCGCCGACGCTGGTCACGCCTCGGCTCACGCTCGAAGGCCCTTCGGGGTCTGACGGATCATCGGCCGATCCGCGCCGCTAACTCTACCAGAGCCGCACGAAAAGTCTGCTTACCGAGGTCGTCGCGCAGGGAGGCAAGAGCCCGGACGCGAGCGCTGCCGAGCGCTGCTTAGGCGCGTGTCGTGTTGCACACGGTGGGTCTTGCCCCCTTGCCATCGCCGAAGTAAGGTCGGCGCCCTTTTAAGGGCCTACCAACAGGAGCCGAGCGATGAGTGATGACCTGATGAAAAAGATCGTGTCGCTGTGTAAGCGTCGCGGCTTTGTCTACCAGTCTTCCGAGATCTACGGCGGCCTCAAGAGCGCCTACGATTACGGACCGCTCGGCGTCGAGATGAAGCGCAACCTCATGAACGCCTGGTGGCGCGACATGGTCCATGCGCGCGAGGACGTGGTGGGGCTCGACGCATCGGTCATCATGCACCCGAAGGTCTGGGAGGCCTCGGGCCATCTGTCTGGCTTTTCGGACCCGCTCGTCGACTGCAAGGTCTGCAAAGAGCGCTTTCGCGCCGACAAGGCGCCCACCGGTGACGAGGGCAGCGACGCTGTCTTGAGCTTTCCCGACAAGGGTGCAGCGAAGGTCGCGCTTGCCTCGATCGAAAAGCAGTTCGGCCAAGTGCTCGAGCGCAAGGGCAAGGCGCTTCACGGCGCGAAGTTTGGAGCCTGCGGCTACGCCTGTCCGAACTGCGGCTCGCCGTTCCTCTCCGACGAGCGCCAGTTCAACCTGATGTTCAAGTCCTCGCTGGGACCGACCGATCCCATGGGCGCCGTCACGAGCGCGATCGAAAATGGCGACTTCGAGGGCCTCTCGGGGCGCGAGCTCAAGGCCAAGGTCGAGGGACTCCTCAAGCCGTCGGCGGTGTACCTACGCCCCGAGACTGCGCAGGGAATGTTCGTTCAGTTCGTCAACATCCAGCAGTCGATGTCGATGAAGGTGCCCTTCGGCATCGCCCAGATGGGCAAGTCGTTTCGCAACGAGGTGACCACCGAGCACTTCATCTTCCGCTCGTGCGAGTTCGAGCAGATGGAGATGGAGTTCTTCTGCGAGCCAGGCACCGACGACCACTGGCTGGACTACTGGAAGGACGCGCGTCTCGAGTGGTGGAAGCGCTACAGCAACGACCCCAGCAAGTTCATCCTGCGCGCGCACGAGCCCGATGAGTTGGCTCATTACGCCAAGGGTTGCTACGACATCGAGTACGACTACCCCTGGGGCTACGGCGAGCTTGAGGGCATTGCCAACCGGACCGACTACGACCTCAAAAAGCATGCGCAGCACAGCGGCCAGAAGCTCGAGTACTTCGATCCGACCGAGCGCAAGCGCTACACCCCCTATGTGATCGAGCCTGCGGCAGGCGCAACGCGCGGCGTGCTCGTCTTCTTGATCGACGCCTACACCGAGGAAGAGGTGGAGACCCCGCGTGGACCCGAGACGCGCGTGGTGCTCAAGCTCCATCCGGAGCTGGCGCCGATCAAGGTCGCGGTCTTTCCGCTGATCAAGAAGAACGGCATGCCGGAGCTCGCCCGCAAGGTTGTCGAGCAGTTCTTTAAGCGTGGGATCGCCGCGAAGTACGATGAGCAACACGCCATCGGTAAGCGGTACCGTCGGCACGACGAGATCGGCACGCCGTGGTGTCTGACCATCGACGCCGACTCCCTCGAGGACGGCACGATCACCATCCGTGACCGCGACACGATGGAGCAGCGGCGCATCGCCATCGACGATGCGGTCTCGGAGATTGAGCAGCTCTTGCGCGGCGGCCGTGGGTAGCGACCCCGAGCGGCGCGGCGCTCTGCCGACATGACCACGCCAAAAAAAGAACGTAGCGCCATGCACGTGGCGCTGCTGACGGTGCTGATCGACCTGATCGGCTTCGGCATCATCATCCCGGTGCAGCCGTTCTACGCCGAGAGCTTTGGTGCGTCGCCGACGCTGGTGACGCTGCTTGGGACCGCCTACTCCGGCATGCAGTTTCTCTTCGCGCCCATGTGGGGACGGCTGAGCGACCGCCGAGGCCGGCGACCTGTGATGCTGATCAGCATCGCGATCACGCTCGCCGGCTACCTCATCTTTGCGTTCGCTTCGAGCCTATGGATGCTCTTTTTGGCGCGGATGCTGAGCGGCTTTGGTGCCGCAAACATCGGTGCCGCTCAGGCGATTGTCGCCGACGTGACGACCGGCGACGACCGTGCGCGCGGCATGGGCCTCATCGGCGCGGCGTTCGGCATTGGGTTTGTGATCGGACCGGCCATCGGCGGGGCGATGGGGCAGATCTCCGCTGAGGCCACGGCACTGACTGCCGCCGGGCTCTCGGCGCTCAACTTCCTCTTCGCGTGGCGCTCGTTGCCTGAGACACGCCGGGCCGGAAGCTCCGACGCGGTCCACCGCGGGCGAGGGTTCGCTGCGCTCAGAGACCTACGTACCGCTGGGCAGTACGTGAACGTGCCGAGGCTGCTGCTGATCATCGCGGTGATGATCACGGGCATGGCGCTCATGGAGCAGTCGATCAGCCTCTTTATCGAGCACGTCTGGGTGCTCGGTGAAGACCGGAGCCTCGCGGGCGCAGACCTCGGCGACGCAGCGGGTCTCACCGCGATCGTCTTGTTGGCCGTCGGAGTGGTCGCTGCCGTGATTCAGGGCGGCTTTACCGGCAAGCTCACGAAGCGCTTTGGCGAGGTCCGACTCGCCCAGGTCGGTGCGATCATCGCAGCGGTCGCCCTCGGCCTCTTCGCCGTCGTCGGCGCGGTTGGGGTGTTTGCCTTGATGGTGCTGGTTGCAGCGTTCTTGGCCTGCGGCACGAGCCTCTTGATGCCGTCGACCAACGCGCTGCTGTCGCGGGCAGTGCCCGAGGACGTTCAAGGCACCTACCTCGGTCTCGGGCAGTCGCTGTCAGCCCTTGGGCGTACTATCGGACCCGCGTTCGCCGGACTGCTCTTTGAGCTGAACCCCAGCAGTCCGCTCGTGGCCTCAGCGGTCTTGATGGCGGTCGCCTTTGTTGTGACGCTCGGGCTGTCGCAGCCCACCAACGTTGAGACGGACGCGGTAAGCGGCGGTCAGAGCACAGGCCGCTAGCTCCGAGGCTTGGCGCGCTGAGCTCGGTCTCGCTCGGCGTCCGCTGCGCGCCGTTCGATGATCTGTGTCCAGTGGGTCGCGTGGACTTTCGTCGCTGGACTTGGGGTGTGCGTGCCCGCTGCCGAGCGGGCTCCACTCGTCCACTTGTGGTAGCGCGGGCGAGCGGCGCTGAACCCAAAGCACCAGCCTGCGACGGCGAGCCCGACAACGCCTGCTAAGAGGTAGGGGTGAAAGCCGTCGGTCAGCACGAAGTACGCGACGACCACGGCCGACAGCACCACGCCAATCCCCATTCCTTGAGACGCCCAGCGCTTGCGACGGCTCCGGTCGGCGGCAGCGAGTCCTGCAATCACCGCCGGGTCGTCGAGATCCACGAGGGTCGTGCGGGGATGGGTGCGACAGCGGCTGCCGACCTCACGGTTGCCGTGAGCCTCGGAGTCCACTGTCGCGCATGCGGGGCAAAACGGGGTCAAAGCCTTCTCCGTCACACAGGGGGGCGTCGCGTTGAGTCGCCACAACGATCAACGCACGACGTGCCTATCACATGCCGCAGCGGCCGACGCGCGTGCGACCGAACCCACAAGCCCAGCCCGCGCCGCGCTCCGAGGCATCGCCGCGCACGCCTTGTCGTCCGTCGACGACCGGCTATAGTGGCGGCGCACCTAGACCGGGCAGGAGAGGGCATGACCGAGCCAGCGATGTTTTATCGAGCCGAGCTCGACGAGGCCTCGCTCCGCGAGCTGCTAGCGGCGAAGGGTGTCACGCCCAACCAGGTCGTCGAGGGGCTCTGGCACGGCTGGACCAAGGTGCGGCGCAATGCCGCGCGTGCTGCCGTCGAGCTTGGGGAGCTGCCCGATCCCGGTCCGGTGATTCTCAAGATCTCGTCGCTCGACCCCGACGAGGTTGTCCGTGGCGCGGTCGTCGAAGCGTTCGGCAACGGCACCTACCCGCTGGACCTGGCCTACAAAGTTCTCTTCGGCGCGCTCTTCGACAGCGAACAAGACATCGCCGATGCCGCACTCGCCGGCCTCGAGCGCCGCATGACCCTCGCACCGAGCGAGGCGATTCCACTGCTCGTCTTGGCGCTCGCCGATCCACGAGCGCTCGTCGGCTCGGTCGCGGCCGACTTGTTGGTGAAGGCCAACGAGCTCGCAGTCGACCACGTTGCGCCGCTGCTTGGACACACCGATCCCCACTTGGCGCGGGCCGCGTTTGAGTGCTTCGATAGCCTCAAGTGGCAAGGCCAGAAGCAGCTGGTGGAGGCATTGCTCGACCCGAGGTCACGACGCCCCGCCCAGCGCTTGCTCTCCAGCATGGGGCAGCTCGAAGGCGCTGCAGGCGACCACCTCGTGGCGTTGGCCAGCGACGCCGATCCCGTGGTCGCGAAGGTCGCCTCGGGAATCCTCGCGTCCCAGGGGCTGGCATCCACGCCGCCACGCGTCGCACCAGCCGATATTCCGCTGCCAGGCTTCTTCGAGCCAGCCTTCGACATCGCGAGCGTCGACCCCGCCGCGGTTGCAACCACCGCCTTGTCGGAGCTCGTGTGGGCACTCCGCGACGGTCGCGCGGCGATCCGGGCGCGTGCTGCTGCGCTGGTCGCGGTGCATCCGAAGCTCAGCGCTGCCGAGCTCAACGCTGTCTTGCCAATCGCTCGCGACGCTGACAGCGCCGTGCGCGCCGCCGCTGCGACGGTCGTCGGCCGCATCGCTGGTCTCTTCACGGACGCTGTCACGGGCGCGTCTGAGCGCGCAGACATGGCGCTTGTGCGACTGCTCGATGACGACGACGCAGCGGTCGCGGACGCCGCAGGCTCTGCCATCGCCGCGCAGCTGCCGGCTAGGCTCAGCCCGCTGGTGCTCGCGCTCGACATTGACACGGGCAGCGACGCGCTCAGCGCGCTGCGACGACTGACCTACACCCACCGCGCGAAGGGGATCGCCGAGACGCTTGCCGACCTGCTGAAGTCAGCGCCGCTGGGCGCTCAGCGCGGGTTTGCCGCGACGGTTCTCGGAGAGCTAGGCGACGATGCCGCACCGGCCATTCCGGCGCTTGTTGCGGGTCTCGATGACCCGTCCGACGAGGTGCGCGTCGCAGCGGCCGATGCGCTCGGGCTGCTCGAGGCTGACGACGAGACCGTCCAGCTGGCGCTCAAGCAGGCATCGCGGGATCCGATGGCGGCTGTGCGGCGCTCGGCCGCGCTGGCAACCGCGCGTCTGGTCGGACGGCCGATCGATGACCGGCCGCCGCTGCCGGCAGCCGAGCTGCCCACACCAGACTTCGCCTCGGAGTTCCTCGACGATAAGGCGCTTGCCGCCGTCGCGAAGGCCCACGCTAAAGATCTCGAGCCGCTCCTCGGCTTCCTGCTCGACGGTCGCGAGGCCGCGCGCGCCAACGCCTCGAGGGCAGCAGGCATGGTGCTCGTTGCCACGAAGGGCGAGATCGCGCCCACGGTGGAGCGTCTTGCACTCGGTCTTCGTGACGGCGACGCACCCGTCCGACGTGCCGTCGCCACGTCGCTCGCCGAGCTCGGCGCTCGCAGCCAGGGGGCTGCCTTTTGGCTGCTGGAAGCGCTGGGCGATCCCGACGACCAGACCCGAGCCCAGGTTGCGCTCGCGTTCGGCGCACTTCACAACGTGCTTCCCGACCTGCTGATCGAGTCGCTGCGACGCGACCCTGCGGTGATGAAGCACACGGTCTTGCCCGTGTACCGCGCGATCGGCGACCCGGGGATCGAGCTCCTGATCGCGGCGTTAGGACACGACTCAGCGCTCATCCGCATCAATGCGGCGAGCTGTCTGGGCGAGCTGCACGATGCCGGCGCCGACCGTGCTGTCGACGCGCTTGAGCTGCGGCTGGTCGATCCCAACAACGACGTCCAAGCCATGGCCGAGCGCGCACTGCGAATGATTCGCGGCCAGCCCGTCAAGCCCCCTAGCGTGCGCGAGGCAGAGCCTGTCCCCATCGACGGGTTCGATGACCGGCTGCTCGATGCGGCTGCGATCAAGGCGGGCCTGAAAAAGACGACGCTGCCACGAATGGTGGAGGCGCTCGCAGACGGGCGCCCATGGATTCGGGCAAACGCCACAGTCGCGCTCAGCCTCTACGGCGACGCGGCACGAGAGCACATCGGCCGTCTCGTCGTCATGACGCGCGACGGGGCAGCGATTGTCCGTCGCGCTGCCGTCACCGCGCTCCGCGAGTTCGTCGATGACCCGCAGGTCGTCACGGCGCTCGTGCAGGCTGCCCACGATGGCGACAACGAGGTCCGAGCCGGCGCCGCGGTGTCGCTAAGCGCAGGGCTGCCAGCCGCGGTGCCGCTGGTGCTTGATGCGCTCGACAGCCCCCTTCCAGAGGCCTACGAGCCGGCGTTCCGCGCTGGGCGACATCCTGTTTGGGTGGTTGCCGGACTCGGAGACGACTCTGGGCCAGTGCTCCTCAAGGCACTCGCCCACCAGCGGCCGCACGTCCGGCATGCGGGCGCTCGTGGCTTTATGTGCCTCGGGCAGGAGCGTGCAACGCCGTATCGCGCCGACCTCGAGCGCCACCTTGACGATCCGATTCGGCTGGTAGCCGCCGAGGTGGCTGCGGCCATCGCGCTCATCGACTTCGTGCCATCGGCAGCGGAGGCCAGCGAGTGGCCCGTGCCTGGCTTCGAGACCGAGGTGCTCGCAGCGAAGACGCTGGCGGGAGCGGCCGATGCGCTGACGCCCGAGCAGCTCACCGGCGGGTTGAGCGACGGTCGGCCTGTGGTGCGGGAGAATGCTGCTCGCGGCCTCGGCGCCCTCGGCAAGAAGGCTCGACACGCGACAGGAGCGCTCGGGCGTGCCTTGAAAGACGCATCCGCTGACGTCCGTCTGGCTGCGGCTGAGGCGCTCGCAGTCCTGCCGGCCGACCGGGTTGCGGCGTTCGATCTGATGCGCTGCCTCGGCGACGTCGATGCACGCGTTGTCAAAGCGAGCGACGCCGCGCTCTCTGCTTACGGTGCTGTGGCCGCTGACGCGTTCCTCTTCGGCATCGATGACCACCCGACGATCGTGTCGCGGACGGTCTTTCCAGCGCTCGTGAAGCACCCGGCCGCGCTCGACATCATCGCCCACGGCGTTGCGAAGCCGTCGGGGTTGGCGAAGGCGAATGCGCTCTCGGCGCTTCTCTTCTTCGAGACATCCAAGGGCGAGGCGTTGCGCGCGCCCATCACGCGGCTCATCGAAGACATCGACCGCGACGTTCGCGCGGCCGCTCGTGCAGCCCTCGACCGGCTCGATGGCGTGGTCCGGCCGCCGCTTCTGCTCGAGCCGATTCCGCTTCCGTTGCCCGACTACGACTCGGAGCTGCTCGACGACAAGGCGCTCGCCAAGCTCAAGAGCGACAAGGCGATGAGCGGCGAGAGCCTCGACCGGCTCTTGTTCGATGGGCGGCGCTTTGTCCGGAGGAACACGGCCCTTGTCTGCGGACACCGTGGAACGCACACCGACCGCCTGGCGGTCCTCCTCCGCGACGGCGTTCCGGAGGTGCGACGGGCCGCGTGCGCGGCGCTCGCGCTGCAAGGGGACGCCGCCCTGACGGTTGGACCTGCGCTTGTGGCAAGCCTCACCGATGCTGACGACGAGATGCGAGAGGCTGTGCGTGAGTTGGTGGTGAGCCACGGAGCAAAGCTTGCCGAGCCGCTGATCGCCTCGCTGCGCTCGCCAGCGGTGGCGAGCGCGAGCCTCGACGCCATCGACGCCATCGGCAAGCCGATGACACCTGCGCTGGCGAGCGCGCTGGAGTCCCCAAGCGGGCTCATTCGACTCAACACGCTGCACGCTCTGATTCGACTGGTCGGTCGTGGTGCGGAGGTCGCGCGCGAAGGCGCGGAGGCAGCGCAGCGGGTGCCGAGCCCACGGATCGTCAACGCGGCCACCGATCTACTGCGACGGCTGGACGGCTGGACCCCAGCTGCAGCGACGCGTCCGGCCGTAAAGCTGCCCACCGAGACCTTTGCGGACACGCCGCTGGACGCCGCAGGAGTGAAGAAAGCGGCGAAGAGTGCAGACCCGGTGTGGCTTGGCGACGCGTTGAGCGACGGCCGCGCCCAGGTGCGGGAGAACGCCGCGCGCACCTTCGTAGCCGTGGGAGTTGGCGAGCCCGAGTCGCTTCAGCGACTCCTGATCGCGCTCAAGGACAGCGACCCCGCGGTGAAGGCCGCGGCCGCCCGGACGCTCGGGACCCTCAAAGCTGACCCCACCGTGACGGTTGCAGGGCTAGCTGCGGCCTTTTGGGGCGCGTCGGATGAGGTCGCACAAGCGATTGACGCGGCGCTAGGCGCGTACTCGGACACGGTCGTTGCCAAGGCGCTGGTCGGGAGCCTTGAGGGGACTGAGGAACGCGTGAAGTCCACCATCAGCCGCGCTGGGTTAGGGCGCGAAGCGGCGCTGACAAAGGCGCTGGTCGGCGTCATCACCGACTCGACCGAGCGTTTGCCGGTCAGAGAAAACGCAGTGTCGGTCGTCGGCGAGCTGGCGACTCGCGCGGTCGGCGCCGACGCGGGCCTTATGGCCGTGCTCAACGAGACGCAAGGCATGCTCACGGTCAAAGCGATCTGGGCACTCGTCGATAGCGCATCCAAGCCTGCGGACGCTGCGGAGGCGCTCAAAGCACACCTCGAGTCGGAGGTTCGCCCCTCGGTACACCTCGCGGCGCACGAAGCGATCAAGCGGCTCAAGAAGCGCGCGCGGCTGGGATAGCCCGGGTAGGGACGCCCGCGGCCACCGTCGCGCCCTGGTCGAGGTCGTGCCGACTCACTTGAACGCGCTGTCGAAGCCCTAAGCGGGCGACCCATTAGAATTGCGGCTCAGTCGCCGCAGGCGTCGCGAAGCTGACCGCGGACCTTGGCTTTGTCGCGCTCGAGCGCTAGCGCCAGCTCTTCGGTGAGCCAGTCCTGGGTTGAGCTTAGGAGCCCGTCTTCAATGGCGTAGAGCCGCCGCTGTCGGCGAATCGTGCACAGCTCGCGGAACGCCGTGACGATGGCGTCGAGGTCGCCGCGCTTGAGGCTGTCGAGGTGCTTTCGGGCTCGGTCCTCATGGTAGGCTTTGGCGTCGGCAACGGCAGCGTCGCCACGAATCGTCGCGAGCACGGCCTTGGCGCGCTCGGGCGTCGCAAGGGCACGCATGCCGAGACTCGCGGCGCTCGCGACCGGAATCGACAGCCGCTGAGTCCCGGCTGCAACGTCGTAGCACTCGGTCTCCTTGCCGCGGACCTCTTTGGTCAACTTGCCCTTGAGCAGCATGATCCCAAACGGCGGCATCACCACCCAGGCTCCAGCGACCAGCTCCGTCGGCTTGGCCGGCGCTTCCGCGGTGCTCTGGGGTGCAGTCGCCGCCGGCGTAGGAGCGGTCTGGATGGCTGTCGCAGAGCCCTCAGGACGCTTCACGCCAAGCGCCGTCGCGAGCGCGAGATGCGCCGCAGGGTCGTTGGCCTTGGCGGTTAGCGACGACCAGGATGCTTCGTCGGAGGACGTCAGACGCGCGGCTTTGGCCGCTGAGCCCGTCGCGACCGGCTCGCGTCGGTAGTGGCTCTCCAGCTGATAGACCGGAAAGCCCTTGTTAAAGAGCGCGCAGCTCCACGATCCATCGGCGATGAAGAACGCGAGCGCGTCGGTCTCGAGCTCGGTGGCAACCCGCTGAGCTAGCCCGTCGACCCGTTCCCCGCTGTCTTTGGGCTCGATCGCACACCAACCGTCGTTCTCACGGGCGAGCACTGCGTCGAGCCTTGTGCCGCCAGGCTCACTGGCCAGTCTGATCAGCGCCTTGCCGACTGGCTCACAGCTCTCGGCCCGCACAGCAAACCACCCTTCACCGGCTGCCTCAGCAGGCGCGTCCGCTGTTGACGCCTTGTCCGTGTCGACCTGCGCCGCCTTGCCGGTCGTGGCGGTCCCGCATCCAGCCACTCCCATGATGGCGACCATCGCCGCGGCGCCCCAGCGGCCGATGAGCCGCGTGTCCGTTCCCGTCACAGCCACGGCACCTCGTCGAGCTCCTCACGGGTGTGGAAGCGGTTCTCCTCGTCACTCCAGCCGAACGTGTCTGTCTCGACGCTGCGCATCCGGGCCATGACATGGTCGAAGTAGCGGCGAAGGCGGACTTCTTTCTTCTCCGCAGGACCATCGGTTGCGAAGAGCGAAATCTCGGCGAGCGTGATGTCCTTGCCAGCCAAGAGCTCCGCCAGCATGTCGGAAATGTCCTTTCCTTTCGCGAGCAAAGCTTGTCGCCAGCGCTGACGATCAGCGGCTGTGTAGGGTGCGTTCACATGAATCCTCTGGCGTGGCCTTTTCGTTGGCGCGCCGATGCACCATCATGCGACTGCACAGTGCTTGTGGCAACGCACTTGCGTCATTGGGGAATACCGTAGCTTTGAGTCATCCTGCCCATAGCCGCTCACTCGTCGCGGCCCTCGCCGTCGCGTTGGCGGTGCCGACGCTGTTGGCAGCCTGCTCAACGCGGGTCGTGCCGACGCTACCAGGCGAGACAGGCTATGCGGTCGAAGAGCTGACGTTCGTTCCTGAGCCGACGCTGCCCCACGGACGCCTCTTTGAGACGCTGGCGGTTCGTCCGGCGATCTCGCTCATCCCAGGACAGGTCTATAACCCCTACCGCGAAGCCGAGGACACCCGGCGCGTGGTCTCGTGGTGGAAGACCCATGGGCACTTCGACGTGACCGTTGAGCGGCCCACCGTCACGCTCGATGAGGTAGCCAAGACCGCCACGATCTCGTGGGCTGTGACCGAAGGCCCGCGCTATCCGGTCCGGAGCGTTGCCTTCAAGGGGGCATCGCCCGAGCACGAGGCGCTCCTGCGCGAGGGCCTCACGTTTGGGCCAGGCGACTTCATCGAGATCGAGTCGATGCGGCGCTTGCGCCATCACTTCGCCGATGTCCTGAGAGAGAACGGTCACGCCCACGCCGAGGTCTACAGCCGGACCTTTGTCGACCGTGAGGCCAAGAAGGTGGACTGGGTCTACTTCGTGGACGCCGGCCCAGCCACCGTCGTTGGCAAGATCAGCGTTGCGGGCAATCGCAAGATCCCGACAGCGCAGGTCATCGACCGCGCAGGACTCGCGCCTGGCGACCCCATCGACATGGCGATCATCCGCAAGCGTGAGTTCGACCTGCTGGACACCGGGGCCTTCATCAACGCTCGGCTGGCGACGACCGCCAACACCAAGTGGCTGCTGACGGCGATTCCACCGGACTCGGCGCTACCGCCGGACACGGGCGGAAAGCTCAAGGCTGAGCAGATCAACGCCGCCGGCGAGCTGGTGCCGCGAGACCTACCGGCAGCGATCGACGTCACCATCCACGTGACCGAGTCGCCAACCGCTCAGGTGGAGCTCGGCGCAGGCGTGACGGTGGACCCTGAGCGGATCGATCCCTTCGCGACGACGAAGCTCCAGTGGCGAAATGCGCTCGGCCCGATGCACCACCTTGTTGTCGAGGGCGGCGTCGGCTACGGCGTGCGCTGGCGCGGCGACATCGACGAGCCGCTTGGGCTCTATGGCTCTGCCTTGGTGCGCTGGCTGCGACCCGGGTTGCTCGGGCGACTTGGCGACGTGCGACTCACCGCTCGCTTCGACGAGACGCTCTACCCAGGCTACCACCAGCGGAGCGGGCTCGTGGGCCTCGGGCTTCGCACGTCCATCGCTCGCGGCCTGACGCTCAACCTTGAGCCGCGCGCCCGCTGGGACGTGCCGGTTGGCTTTGGTGAGGTCAGCGCGAGCGACCGCGACCGGCTTGGGCTCGCGACGACTGACGACCGCATCCTCGGTGAGGTCGCCGCCTCGATCGTGTGGGATGCCCGCGACCAAGGCTTCGAGCCGCTCGACGGCCACTTGATCTCGCTGCAAGCAGCGGTTGCTCCGGGCGGTCCCTTCGGCGACTTGGCGTATGCCAAGGCCGAGCTAGACCTCCGCTACAACATCAACCTGTCGGCCGACATGGCGATTGCCCTCCGTGCGATGGGCGGGCTCTCCGTCGATCTCGGCAGCGCCGGCGTTCCGCTGCATGCGCGCCAGTTCGGCGGCGGCTCCTACGGCACACGCGCGTTCCCTGAGCGCCGTCTGGCGAGCACCACGGCCGTCTGCGACGATGCGGCGGCAGGGCTCGGCTGCCGTCGCTTGCCGGTCGGCGCGCGGAGTCTTGTCCAAGGCAGCGCAGAGTTTCGCTGGCTCCCCTACCGAAAGCAGGTGGGCGCCGTCGCCTTTGTGGACGTCGGCGCGGCCGGCGATGAGCTTGACCCCTTTGCTGCCGGCGTCACGGTCGCCCCTGGTCTTGGGTTGCGCGTGCGCACCTGGCACATTCCCGTGGCGCTGGACTTAAGCTACCGGGTCACGGACGTCTCTCGCTATCGTGCGTTGGATCGTTTCTATGTGTTCTTGCGCGTCGGGGAGGCCTTTTGAGCGATTGGGATACCGATCCGTCGGGCCGCGACATCTATCAGGACACCGTCCCGGATGCGCCGCTACCGAAACGACCGCTCCGGCGTCGCATCCTGAAGTGGTTGCTGTGGACAGTCGCCATCCTCTTGCTGCTGGTCGCGCTTGGGATTGGCTTTCTCCACACTGGCTGGGGCAAGGACTTTGTCCGTGGCAAGGTCGAGTCGGCCCTGACCGAGCGCTTTGATGGCGAGGTCGCGCTAGGCGAGCTGGACTATGCGCTGCTCGGCGACCTGCGGGTCGGCGGGCTGCGTGTGGCACCCAAAGGCAGCACGGCCGAGGCTGCGCCCGTCTTGGGGCTCAAGGGCGTAGACGTCGTGCTGGACTGGGGCTCGCTGCTCAGTGGCCACCCCGTCATCGAAGAGCTGCGGGTCGACGGTCTAGAGCTCAACCTCGTCGCTTACCCAGACGGAACGACGAACCTCAAGCGCATGCTCAAGCAGCAGTCCAAGCCGCCAGAGGCGTTGACGGTCGAGCACTTCGAAGCGACCTCGATTCAGGTCACCATCACCCGGCCCGACGGCTCGGTGACGAAGGTGCGTGACCTCAGCGCGGCTGGCGACTTGAGCTTCGTCAAAGCGCCCCTCGCTGTGAGCGCGAACCTCGACTCGTTGGCTCTTCAGGTGGCGATCACGCGACCGGACGGTTCGATCACGACCGTCAAGGACCTCACGGGCGCTGGTAAGGTCGCGTTGGCCGGGTCACCACTGAAGGTCAACGCCGACCTGACGACGCTCGCGATGGACCTCACGATCGACCGGCCCGGTGTGTCCAAGGTCCATGTCCCGCTGTCCATGGCCCTCTCCGCTGCGGTCGACGGCGAGGCGTTGTCCGCCTCGATTCCGGCGATCACAACCAAGGCGACGGTGACGCGCCCCGGCGTCGCCCCGATGGTCGTTCCGGTCAACATCGGAGAGACCACCGTGTCCGGCACGCCGACCACCGCCTCGCTCAGGGTCGCCAGGACCGTCGTGGGTCCGCTCACGATCGAGGAGATTGTTGGCCGTCTGAACCTCAAGAAGGGCGCGCCGACACCAACGCTTGAAGGGGCTCAGCAGCTCAAGGTCAGCGGGCTCTCTGCGGCGGCCAAGAGTCTCAACAGCCTGCTCGGCCAAGAGCTTCTGCTCAGCGACATCCGCGCCGATGTCGAGGTCTCCGGACCGCCGCAAGCGATGGTGCTCGACGGCCGCGTCGCCACGGCTGGCGGGGTGTTTGCTGCCAAAGGAAACGCCAACGTGGCCGACCCCATGAACCTCACCTACGACGTGACGTTCACGGGCAAAGACATCGACTCGACAAAGCTCGTCAACCGCCCCGACGCACCCAGCGTGAAGACATCGATGACGCTCACTGCGAAGGGCCGCGGGTTTGCGCCCGGCGCCGCGACGGCCAACGTCCGCTTCGAGCTCGGCAAGACCGAGATCAACGGCACGCCCATCGACGGACTGGTGATGCGCGCCAGCGCCGAGGGCAACACCTTCACGCTCGACGGCCTCCAGGTCACAGCGTTCGGCCAGACGGTCGGCTGCTACGCCCGCGTCGACGCAGATCGCGGTCACTTGGTCGGCAAGATCAACACCAAGAGCGGCCTTGCAGACGTCATCGCTCGCGCACGTGACGCGGGCGTGATGCTGCCGCCCTTGCCGCCGCTCCAAGGCGAGCTCGACGTGGACCTGACCATCGAAGCGCAGCTGGCGCCGGGCGGCATCGAGAAGATGCGAGGACTGCAGGCCAAGGTGGCCTCAGGCGCGGTCGTGGATGCTCGCGACCTGCCGCTCGACATGGCCAAGATCACGGGCTTTATCCGCGGCAAGGGCGTGCGTGCAGCCGACCGGAGCGTCGGCGCGCTCGACATGGCGGTCGATCTCCAGCTCGCCAAGCGTGTCCCCTCGGGCCACATTCAGCTGCAGCTCAGCGACCTCAACGTCGTCGGCGCGAGCGGCCCCATTCACCTGGACTCGGTGAACGCGCGCGTCGATGTCAGCGGCGACACCCAGCGCATCACGCTCGCAGCGCGCGATGCAGCTCAGGGGCTCGCCGTCGACACCGCGCTGACGGCCGAGATCGATCTCGAGCGACGGGCGGTTCGCATGACGGTCCACACCCTCGACTTGAAGCGGCGCAACCTCGCGACTCGCTTGCTGGCGCCGATCACGCTCGCGGTCGACCAAGGGATGCTGGCTCCAGGCACGCAGACGCTGACGATCCCGAGCACCCGCTTGGCCCTCGCCGGCGGTGAGGTCTCGCTCGCTGGACAAGCGACGATCACCCGCGACCCCAACCACCCTGAGGCGACCGCGCTCCAGCGCTTTGACGTGAGCTTCGACGCGCAGAGCCTCGATCTCGCGAAGCTGGCGGCCCTCGCCAACCGGCCAGCGCGAGCGACCGGCCGCTTCACCGGTCATGTGGAGGCGTCGGGAACCGTCAGTGACCCGAGCGTGCGGTTTTCCGGCGACGTCACGGCCCGTGCGCGTGGCCTGAAGCCGGTTCGGCTCAAGGCACGCGGGAGCCTGCTCGACCGTCTCTTTAAGGTCACCGCTGACGTCATCGCGCCGCGGACGAACACCGTGGTCGCGACGTTGCGGGCGCGCGCACCGGTCGTGATGGGGCCGAAGCCCGGGTTGGCGCCCAACGGACGCCTCGGCGTCACCCTTGAGATGCCGCCGATCTCGCTCGGCCGACTGTCGTCGCTGCTGCCGCGTCGTCTACCCAAGGGCATCGACCGTGCCGCAAAGGTCTCGGGGAGCCTCTCCCTCGAGGGCAGTCCGCGGGCTCCGCGTGGCGACTTCGACTTCGACATCGCGGGCAAGCTCCTGCCAGAGTCCAGCGACCGCCAGCGGATTGCGCTGGGCGGCAAGATCGGCACCAAGCGCGTTGACGCGACGCTCAGCGGCTGGCTAGACACCAGCGCTGACAAGACCCTGTCGGCCGACGTCACAGCCCTCTTCGCGCGCTCGCCATTGCTGCCGGGCACGCTCCGGCGCCCCTTCACGGTCAAGGCGTCGTTGTCGCCGCTGGATCTGGCCGCTCTGCCTCCGCGGCCCGGTGCGCCGAAGCTCGGTGGCTCGGCCCGAGGAGACCTGACGGTGCGCGTGGCACGCAACGATCTCGCGGGCGACGGAGCCTTCAAGCTCTCGGGCATCACGGTCGAGCGTCCGGGGCAAGATCCCCTACCGCCGACGGACACTGAGCTGACGTTTGGCCTGAGCGACACCGCCATCACCGTAGGGGCCGCAGTTAAGGCGCTGCTCGCAGACGGCGAGATGGCGCTCGTTAACCTGGCTGGCGACATCGGGGTCGGCGGGAAGGGACTTCGACGCAAGCTCAAGCGTCCCAAGTCGTTGGCCAAGCAGGTGCGAGGCGCCCCGGTATCGCTGAAGCTCTCGGCTCCGACCCGCACACTCAGCGAGCTCGCCAGGCTGTCGCCGAAGCTCGCCAAGGCTGCTGACTTCCCCGGCAAGCTGTCGATGGCGATGGCGGTCGGCGGGACGGTCGGCGCGCCGCGGCTCGACGGCGGGCTGCGCTACCACGACTTCACGACCCTCGACGGTTCGGCCGGCCAGGTTGCGCTCTCGCTTGCGGGGGGGCTCGACGCACTCAACGCTCAGCTCGGACTTGGCGTCGCTGCAGCGGGCGGCACGCCGCCAGTGAGCGTCAACGTCGACGTCGTCCCACAGCAGCTGCTCGACAAGCAGCCTGCCACCGCCACGCTTGCCGCTAGAGCGAGCGCCGTCCAGCTGCTCTC
The DNA here is from genome assembly GCA_938040325.1 of uncultured bacterium. GTDB lineage: Bacteria > Myxococcota_A > UBA9042 > PHBI01 > PHBI01 > CALHXW01. The sequence continues at coordinate 18,895 of CALHXW010000154.1, forward strand.
GCTGGTGCCCGACTTTGCCGTCAAAGGCGAGCGCCTCGACGTCTCGGGGCTGATGGACTGGGCCATGGACGGCACGGTGGTCGTCGCGCCGGTCGATGGCGGCTACAAGCCCGACATCGACGCGACCAAGCTCTCCGGGACCCTCGACATTCGTGACGTCGCCTTCAAGATTCCCGGCGAGCGACGCCAGTTCCACAGCCTCGGATTGCAGCTGGAGGCTCTGTCGGACGGCATCGCGCTCAACAAGCTCACGGTCCGTGAAGACGACGTGCAAAAGAAGAATCGGTCGTTGGACATGACAGGAAAGCTGACCTGGGACGGCTTCGTGCCTCAGGCTGCCAACCTTCGCATCAAGACGGACGACTTCTTGGTCCTCGGCATGGCGTTCGATGGTCCTGAAGGGGAGCTCGACCTCGATCTTGAGGTCCAGACGACCCAGCTGCTGGAGCCCGTCAAGAAGGTCGACGTCATCGTCCACTCCGTCAATCTGCTCTCGCCCGACCGCTTCGTTCGGATGCACTACCACCAGCTCTTTAGCCACGGTGACGTGCTGGAAGTGGGCGATGGCATCGAGAGCGGTAAGCTGCCGGTGCAGGCCCCTCTTGTGCTGCCGGAGCCGCCCACTGCCGAGCAGCTCGAGAGCGAGCCTGGCGCCGACATCAGCATCCGCATCCCGGACCCTATCCGGGTCGGGTTCTTCCCCCTCGACATCAAGCTCCAGGGACGCCTCGACGCCACGATGCGGGGCGAAGCCCTCGGCCTGACGGGCAAGCTCAACGTGGTCGAGGGGACCATCGACGCGATGGGCCGCCTGTGGGATCTGGAAGAGGGGGCCATCAGCGCGCCAGGACCGCTCTCAGAGGCGGGCGCGAAGCTGTCGTTTCGACGTCGCCCTCACGAGCTGGCGCAGCGGGACCTCTCGATGCCGAGCGCGAACGACGGCTACGTGCGTATCTTCATCGAAGCGGACGCCAAGCGTGGTCTGGTCAACTACTTCGGCGGCGCCGTCGGGCCGATGCTGCTCGACGTCGCCACCATCTTGAACACCGGGCGGGTGACCTTCCACGGCGACGCCGACAACCCTGTGAGCAGCAACGTGCAGTTCGGAAACCACGAAGCCGGACTCGTCGCCTCGTTTATCCAGACGAACTTGCGGCACCTCATGTTCATGGACCGCGCCAACGGCTGGTCGGAAGCCCTCGACGATCCCGCGGTCTACGGCCAGATTGCCCACTTCCTTGCTGACCGCTTCATCGCCGACAACGGCAGCCGTATCCGGTTCCAGCGCCGTCCGTTCGGCATCGGCCAGAACAACACCGAGCTTGGATACGACGTTGTGCTCGACCACGGCGCGCGCTCCACGCTGGCAGCCGGCGTCCGGCTCGGCGGCGACCTGAACGGACCGACGGGCTACAACGCACGAGCTGGCCTCGGTCTCTTCTGGGAGTGGTCGAGCGAGGAGTAGTCGGCAGCGGGCTCGCGTGATCTGAGCGGGGTGCCACTGTCGGGACCCTTCAAGAAGTCGGACCAAAGAGATCGGCGTTGGACCGTCGAGGAGATCGAAACGAACTTCCGATCTCTACAACTAGCCCTACTTCCGGCTGCGGCATCCGATCTACGCACCACAGCGGCGTCGGGGCGCTCGCTGCGCTCACCTGAACTCGACGATGCACGCATCGCCTTCGTCCAGCGGACGCCGCTGGCAAGCACATCGCCTTCGCCTCGCTCGAAAACAGCGCTTGATTTGGGACTAGCCCCAAAACAAGCGCTGTTTCCGGCTACGACTTCCGCGATGCCCTCGCCAGCGACGTCCGTGCGTTCGCTTCGCTCACCTATGAAGGAATTCGTAGCCGCCGGCGTCTCAGACTAGGTTGCTGCGATGTCGGTTCCCGCTGGTGACGAGCTTTCGCTCACTGCCCCTCGAGGGCCTGTTCAG
>CALHXW010000155.1 GCA_938040325.1 uncultured bacterium
CCAGACCGTGAGCGTGGCGCGACCGAGCACCGCCAAGCTTGAGATGCGCGTCATGGTCGTCGACGACAACCCCATCACGCGCGCGACGTGCACCCACGTGATGACGCGGATGGGTGCCGCAGTCAGAACCGTCGACACCTGGGAGCAGGCGCTCGGCGAGATGCTGACCACCAACCCGCCGACGGCCGCAGTCCTCGCGATCCCGACGTACACCGATCCCGCCGCTGCGCGACTCTTTCTGCGCTCGGCGCAAGAGCGGGGTCTCCGCGTGGTTGTGTTGGCGAGCGGCGAGGAAACGAACCCCGAGTATGGCCGCAGCGTCATCTCACTGACGCGACCGTTCCCGCCGAGCGCACTGGCCAACGCGCTCATTGTCGGTGCAGGACCACCACGACCAAGCCGCCGCGCGAGCTAAGCGCCGGCGTCGCAGCGGTTGTTTTGGGGCGAACGCGTTGAGTCTCCACCGGTGACGTTGCGCCGCGCGCGTCTGCCGGCGACAATGCCCTATGAACCCGACCCCCGGCCCCGCACTCTCGCCGATGAGACTCCTCGCGCTCACCGCTCTGGCGCTTTCGGTGTGGGGCCTGACCCAGCTGCTGACGCCCAACCCCGAGCGACTCGAAGCGCTGGTGCTCGACGATGCAGCCGGCGCAGTGACGTCGCTCGAGACCTGGCCCAAGGACGGCGCGCGAGCCACCACGTTTGGCCCGAGCGATCCAGCCTGTCACACGGCGCTCCAGCGTGGCCTCGGCGACAAGCTCACGATCCGAGCGGCTGCCAAGGTCGATCTGACGCTGGGCTGCACGCGTGACGCGCACGGCTTTGGCCTCTCGCTTGAGAGCACCGACACGTCCGGAAAGGTGACAAGCGCCAGCGCGCCGCTGAAGACACCGACCACCAACTCTCTGCTCCCGCCACTCTTCGGAATCCTCTTTGCACTGATCTTCCGGCGCGTGCTGCTGGCCCTCGGCTCAGCGGTCGTCCTTGGGGCGCTGATGGCCGCGGACTGGAGCGTCATCGGCGGACTCGAGAAGCTCACCGACTACTTCGTAGGCACCATCTGGGACAGCTGGAACCTCTACATCCTCGGCTTCACCGTGTTGCTGGTTGGGCTGGTTCACGTCTGCATCCGCTCAGGAGGCATGCAGGGTATCGTCAACGCCCTCAGCCGGTTTGCCCGTGGACGCCGCTCTGCTCAAGCGACCGCCGGCGTGATGGGCTGCGCGATCTTCTTTGACGACTACGCCAACACCGTGGTGGTCGGCTCCACCGTGCAGCCGCTGACCGACCGACACGGCGTCAGCCGCGAGAAGCTCGCCTACATCGTCGACTCGACCGCCGCGCCCATCGCTGGCGTGGCGATCGTCTCGACCTGGATCGGGTTTGAGATCGACGCCTTCCAGCAACAGCTGCAGCACATCGCCCCGGTCGCATCGAGCGGCTACGAGTTCTTCTTCGCGATCCTTCCCTACCGCTTCTACTGCCTGCTCGCGCTCGCGCTCGTCTTCATCATCGCCCTCACGGGCCGTGACTTCGGCCCAATGCGAGCCGCCGAGCAGCGTGCGCGTAACGGCGTCCTCTCACCACGAGCGGCCGCCGGTGCCCACAGCTCGGTGATGAAACCCGGCGCACCGCCGCGCTGGTACAACGGCGTGTTGCCAATCGTCGCCGTGATCGTCGGTACCCTCATCACCGCCGTCTTCTTCGGACTGTCCGCGCTCGACGCCAAGGACGCTGCCGCGATCGCAACCCTCACCGAGAGCGGTGGCAACGTCGCCGCCTTTGTCCCGTGGGATGCCGGGCTTGGGTTCTTCGGGCGCGTGCGCGACGCGTTCATTGCGGCGAGCGACGACACGATCGCGATCCTCTTTTGGGCGTCGGCGAGCGGGGCCGCACTGGCGCTCGTTCTCGCCTGGGGCCAGCGTATCTTGACGGTACGCGAGGGTCTTGCAGCCTTTGGCGCTGGTGCACGTGCCGTCGCGCCCATCCTGGCAATCCTGATCCTGGCGATTGCGCTACGAAAGGTCACCGACGACCTCGGAACGCCCAAAGTGCTCGCCGCCCTCATGGGTGACGTTGCGCTCTGGGTCCTGCCCGTGGCCGTCTTCTTTCTAGCCGCCTTCATCGCGTTTTCAACCGGCACCAGCTGGGGCACGATGAGCATCCTCATTCCCATCGTCATCCCCCTCGTCGCGACCCTCTCAGATGGTGGCGCCACGGGTCAGCTGGTCCTCATTCTCACGGCTGCCTCTGTGCTCGATGGCGCCATCTTTGGCGACCACTGCTCGCTCATCAGCGACACCACCATCATGAGCTCGCTCTCAAGCGGCTGCGACCACGTCGACCATGTCCGAACCCAGCTTCCCTATGCCCTGCTGGCGATGCTCGCCGCGGCTGGTTTCGGCTACTTCCTGCTCAGTGCCGTTCCCGACTTCCCGGTGTGGCTCACCTACATCATCGGCGTTGGGTGGCTCGTTCTCTGGGTGCGGCTCGTCGGCCGACGGCCAACGCTGGCCGCCTGACCGCAGCGGCGCCACGGGCCGCACAGCGGGAAATCATGAGAAGATGTTGCTGGCGCTTTTCGAAAGGGATCGGACTCTGCTATGGCCGGAAGCATGGCCGATGATGACACCCCGAACCTGCATAGCCGGTACAAAGAGAAGGCGTTCCGGGAGATGATGGAGCGAGGCACCGTGATGGTGCATCTCGACCCGCAGCGTCCTGGTGTGATCGTTCCAAGCCAGTTCCTGACCCAGCAAGTGCTCCGGCTGAACTTCGCCTACAGCTTCAGCATTCCTGGCTTCCACATCGACGGCGAGCGCGTGTCTGCCCGGCTGCGCTTCTCGGGCACGCGCCATGAGTGCAGCATTCCCTGGACGGCTGTCTTTGCGCTCACGCTCCCAGACGATGGTCACGAAGGTGTGGTCTTTGCTGACGCGATTCCGTCGGCGCTCCAGGACTACTTCGAGAGCGGCGGCATCACGGAAGCCGTGACCCACGTTCGGCTTGAGCCTCGAACTGAGCCAGTGTCGCCTCCGACGGCGAGCCAGCCACGCCCCAACCCCTTCGCCGTCGTCGAGGGCGAAGGCCAATCCACCGACGGACCGGCGCGCCCCCGGCCGAACCTACGCCTGGTAGACGACGCGTGACGCGGGTCGCCGTCCTTCCGGACGCGCTCGCCAACCAGATCGCTGCGGGCGAGGTCGTCGAGCGGCCGGCTTCGGTGGTCAAAGAGCTTGTTGAGAACGCCATCGACGCCGAGGCGTCGCGGGTCGTCATCGCCATCGAGGAGGGCGGGCGGAAGCTCATCCGCGTCGTGGACGATGGGCATGGGATGGGGCCTGACGATGCACGCCTTGCGGTCCTGCGCCACGCGACCTCCAAGATCCGCAGCACCGACGACCTGAACGCCATCGGCACCCTGGGTTTCCGGGGCGAGGCGCTGCCCTCGATCGGCTCCGTCAGCCGCTTCACCCTTGTGAGCCGCCGGACCGACGATCAGGACGCGTCCGAGATTGTGATCGAAGGGGGCGCTTCAACCGGGCTCTCCGTCGTCGGCGCACCGGTCGGCACGCGGGTCGAGGTGCGCGACCTGTTCTTCAACGTTCCAGCGCGGCTCAAGTTCCTCAAGCGCCGCAGCACCGAGGTCAGCCACATCAAGGGCTTCGTCAACGACATCGCCCTGGCCTACCCCACGCTCCACATCAAGCTCACATCCGACGGTCGAACCCTCTGCGACTACCCGAGCGCGAAACGGCTCGACCAGCGCATCCTTCAGGTCCTCGGCAAAGCGACAGCACGCCGCATGTACCGCGTCTCGGTCGAAGGGGAAGTGGCCGTGCACGGCTACATCTCTGAGCCTGGGTTCGCACGCACCAACCAGCAAGGCATCCACACGTTCGTCAACGGGCGCCGCGTCCGCGACCGAACCGTGACCCACGCCATTGTCTCGAGCTACGTCGAGCACCTCACGCGGGGTCAGTTCCCGCTCGCCGTGATCTACGTCCACGTACCGCCTGACTCGGTCGACGTGAACGTCCACCCCGCGAAGGCAGAGGTCCGGTTCGTCCGGCCCGGTGACGTCCACGACACCATCGTGCGTGCGTGCCGCTTGACCCTGGCTGAAGCCCCATGGGCGGGTCTGCCGGGCCTAGGACGACCGGCGCCTGGGCCGCCGCCTCGCCCCCCGAGCCGAGAAGGACACCGACCCACCGGGAGCTGGGCGCCACGCCCGCCACGGAACGGCCCATCCGCCTGGAGCACCCGGTATCGACCTGACGGGACGCGCCAGCCGCAACCTGTCCCGGTGCGGCGCCAGGAGCTGGTCTTTCAGACCACAGAGCAGGTCGCCGTCGCAGCCGCCTCCCGCCCCAACCGGTGGCTCGGGCAGGCTCACGAACGCTACTGGATCGTCGAGCAACCCGGGGTCGTGTGGTTGCTCGACAAGACGCGGGTGGCGCTGGAGCTCGCCGCAGAGGCCCTCCGCCAGACGCCTGTAGCCGCAAGCCCGCTCTTGATTCCAGCGGTGGTCGAGGTCGGCGCGGACGCATCGGCCACCCTCAAAGACTGGCGGACGCCTCTCACTGCGCTTGGGCTTGAGTTCGAAGCCTTCGGTCACCGAACCTGGCAGGTATTGGCCGTGCCCGCCGTGCTCAGCGGCGCGCCCCCACAAGCGCTGCTGCTGACCTGCGCACGCGAGCTGGCCGGCACTGCGCCGCCGCTCGCTGACGACAGCGGCACGACGACACTTCCCGCAGCCCTCATGGGCCGTTTGGCGTCCCACGCGCCCGCGCCGCCCAGGACCGACGCCCAGCGCATGGTCGACGCCGTCATCGCCTTGCGTGGCGAGCGCGGACTCGACGGTCTCGGTACCTGCGTGACGGTGGCCCCATAATGCCGCCGACGACGAGCGCTATCGAAACGACGGAGCCTGTTGTCGTCATCGTCGGCCCCACCGCTGCAGGCAAGAGCACCCTCGCGATGACCCTCGCTGAGCATCGCGACGCCGAGATTGTCAGCGCCGACTCGGTGCAGGTGTACCGTGGGCTCGACATCGGGTCGGCCAAGCCGCGTGCGGACGAGCAAGCCGCGGTTCCCCACCACGGCATCGATATCTTCGATCCGACCGACGCCTCCGACGCAGCCCGGTGGTGCGAGGTCGCCGATGCCGCCATCGCCAGCATCCACAGCCGCGGGCGCGTGCCGGTGGTTGTCGGCGGAACCGGGCTCTACATCCGGGCGCTGCTCTACGGCCTTGCCGCGACGCCCCCGATCCCAGACGACCTCCGCCGCTCGGTGCGCGAGCGCGCTCACCGCGAAGACCCCATGACCCTGCATGCAGAGCTGGCCGAGCTGGACCCAGAGGCCGCCGCTCGCATCGCTCCTAGCGACCGCCAGCGCGTTGGGCGGGCCCTTGAGGTCGTGCTGGCCACCGGCAAGCCGCTCAGCGCGTTTCAGTCCGAGCACGGCTTCGAGACACCGAGGTACCGCTCACGCCTTGTCGCGCTCTGGCCTGACGACAGAAGCCAGCTCCATGAGCGCATTCATAGCCGAGCCAGAGCGATGCTCGATGCAGGCTGGATCGAGGAGGTCGACGCGCTCTTGCGGGCTGGCCTCGACCCCATGGCTCCGGGTTTATCGACGCTCGGCTATCGCGAGATCGCAGCACGCTTGTCGCTCGGCGACACCATCGACCGCGGCGCGCTGCTTGAGACAGTGGCGACCGGCCACCGGCGCTACGCCAAGCGGCAGCTGACCTGGTTTCGAAAGACCCTCGCAAGGCACCCAGACGGCATCCACGCAACAACGGCTGCGGCTGCCTTGGACTGGCTTATGGCGACGCGTTAGCGGCGGCGGAGGGCGTCACGCTCAGCGCGCGCTCTGCCCGAGCACAGCGAAGCGCCCACGCGCTGGCGCGCAGATGACGCTGACATCGCTGGTACGACCGCGTGGCTCCAGCCTCGTCGCCTAGAGCTGCCGCGACCTTGCCCGCATGAAAGAGGAGCTCCGCGCGTGCCGCGGGATCTGAGACGCCAATCGTGAGCGCGCGCTGCAGCAGGCTCCACGCCTCGCGGTGGTCTCCGTGTCGGTGGTGTGCCCAGGCGAGCGTGTCGAGCACGATCGGACGGACGTCGGTGACGCGGCTCGATCCGGTCCATGCCAGCGGCGCCTGACGCAGCGCAGAGCGCGCCAGCCGAATCGCGTCGCCGGTCCGGCGGCCGTCCAGCGCCAGCGTCCAAGCCAGTCCGTTGCGGGCTGCCAGATCGTCGGGAGCCCGGCCAAGCACCGCCTCATAGACTGCAGCGGCAGCGGCAGCGTCTTCGGCGATGGCGGCGCGGCGGGCCCGCAGCCAGCGTGCTGCGCGAGCGTTCGGAGGACGCGGCGCATCAGCCCCTTGCAGCCACGCGTCCAGCCAGCCGCGCAGTGCTGCGCGCTGGGACGGTGTGTTGACCGCGGCATCGAGCACCCACCCGAGCGTCGACCAGCTCGAAGCGACGCCGCGAGCGATCGCGCCATCCACCAGCTTGCGCGCGCCCGCGATGTCTCCGGCCACGATGGCGCTGTCCACAGCAAGCTCCAGGCCTTGTCCGTTCATGGGGTAGCGGGCGGTGAGCTCGGCCATGGTCGCGCCCGCCGCGGCGCTGTTGCCGCGGCGCCAGTGGTCGACGGCCACAGCGAGCCCGACGTCCCACGAGGCAGCGGCTGTCGCCAGGGTCCGGAGCGCTGCCGCATCGCCCAGCGTCGCCCGGTCGATGAGCGCTGCTCGGCGCGCAACCGCGCCTGAGGAGGTGCCCGGTGGCGATCCGGCCAAGCTCGCGGGCGCCCCATCGCCCGGCAAACCGACACGCAGCTCCGCAGCCACCTTGAGCTCGCCGGCATCTTCTGCGGCTTGGACGGTGGCGAACCGCTGCGCCACATCACTCGTGTCGAGGGCAAGGAGCCGACGCCCAACCGCGACCTTGATGGGCGCAGAGCCGAGACTGTCCGCCCAGGTCCACAGCGACTGGAGCACCCAGCGGCGGTCGGCGGTCGTCTCTACGATCGCGTCGAGCGTGCGCTCGAGCGCGGCCCCGTCTGGCTCAAGCGCGGCGGCGACCACCATCGGGATCAGCTGATCCCGCGGTCGAGACACGTGGAGGTAAGGACGCGCAAGCGCGTGGGCGCGGCTGACCTCCCCATCATCGAGCGCCAGCATGGCCGCAGCCGTTGCACGCGCAGCGGGTGGCGCGCGCGCGACAAGCGGTGAGCGCGCCCAGGCGGCGATCCACAAGAGGTCCGCGTCGACCTGACCACGACGGAGAGCACGCTCGCTCAAGCGAACCGCAAGCTGAACGGCCCCACCCTCGACCAGCGTCCGAGCAAGAAGCGCCGCGTGCTGGCGGCCGTCGCCCGACACGAGGGACGAGGCCACCTGCCACGCGCAGTCCTTGTCGCCGGTCTCCAGGCACGTGCGAACAAGCTCGGCATCGATCTCGACCGAGCTGCCCCAGCCCCGCTCGCGGGCCCGTGTCAGCAGCCGCTTGGCAGCGCCGCCATCACCGACCGCTGTCAACTGCCTTGCCATCCCGACCAGCGCAGCAAGCCCCTCCTTGGCGATGCGCGGCGTGGCGTCGACGGCCGCGATCGCTCGGGCGAGCGGACCCGTGACGCGATCGGGAGAAGCGGCAAGCTCCGCCCGCGCCAACACGAGCTGGGTCGCGAAGCGCTGGTGCACGTCGAGGGCACTCGAGCGAAGCAGTGTCGCCAGACGCTCAGGGGCCCCCATGCCGAGGTAGCGCTCGTTCAAGACGCTGAGGTTCGCGTCGAAGCGTCGCCCTTGAGACACGCGCGAGCGTCCGAATGCAGCCACATCCCGGGCACCGCCAAGCGCGAGGAGCTCGGCCGCCACCTCGTCTGCCTGGGTCGCTGCCCCGCGGGACAGATAGGCGGCATGAAGCCCGAGCAACACCTCCGCGTTGGGCGCGACCCGGCGCGCCAGCTCACGCCACGTGAGCGCCTCCTCCGGCAGCCCTGCAACCTCATGGCTTAGGGCCAGCGCCGTCAGGGTGTCGCCGTTACGCGGCACCGTGGCGATAAAGGCGGATGCGCACGGAGAAAACCGTGCTGGCTCTCCCAAGCTCGCACTCTGGCGCGCGCACTCAGCGAGCGCTCCCGATGCCTCGGCCACCCCAGCGTCCGCGAGTCCGAGGACGAGAGCGTCAATGGACCGAGAGGCGTGCCCGCCGCGAGCCAGGGCTGCGCCGGCCTCGAGGTGCCCGCGTGGGTTGCGCTGCAGGTAGCTGCCAACCTCGCGCAGTCCCTCTTCGTCGCGCCCTAGCTCCATCAGCGTCTCGGCGAGGCTGAGCGTGAGCTCAGGCCGCCTAGGAGCCACAGCAATGGCGCGACGCTGGAGCTGTATGAGGTCGCCGAGCGCACCTGCGCGTCGGTGGATGTGGGTGAGGTCGGTGAGCAAGTCCCGGACGCTCGCTGCGCCGGATAGCGCAGCGAGGAAGTCGCCCTGAGCGCGGGCGGCGTCGCCCATCATCAAGTAGGCGCGACCGCGCTCCAACAACACAGCGGCATCTGCCGGCCCAGCACTCAGCGAACCCGTCGCGAGCTGAGCGGCGATCGGCGCAAGGCCCGCGTCCACCGCCGCACGCACGGTCTCGCGCACCTGCTTTGGTGCGTGGCGCTGACGCTTGAGCAGTGAGCCGCCCCAGCTGAGGACATCCGCGCTGTCGCGGCGAACGAGCGCGTTGCGGAACGCCGCCTTGAGAACCGATGTGGCCCGTTGAGTGGTCACGGCGTCCCGCGCGATCTCGGCCGCCTCGTCAACCAAGCCGGCGTCCGTGAGCTGCCCGATCACCTCGGTGACCGCTCGGCGCTGGTTCTGTGGTCGCTCGAGAAAGGCGCGCGAGGCAGCGAGAAGTCGCTTGGACTCGCCCCCCATGTCCCGATACGCGGTCGCCAGCTTCTGGTAGGTGCGGGTCTCGGTCCGCTGCGGCTCGGCGAGCAGCATCTCGTAGTACGCCGCAGCGCGTGAGACCGGCCCGAACTCCACGCACACCTCGGCTACCTTGCGGATGCGTTGGTAGCGGCGAACGGGCCGCGAGTTGATGTAGTCGTTAAACGCTGCATCGGCTGCCTCGACGGCGCCGGATGCAAGACTCGCGCGCCCGAGAGCAAGCAGCGCGGTCGACGGCGGATCGCCCGACTCGAGGGCGAGGCTCAACAACGCGCGGGCCGTGGCGGGATCACCACGAGTCGTGAACGCATCGGCGTACGTCACCGCGCGCGCAACACCAGACCCGCCATGTTGAAGGTGGTCCTGGAAGGTCTCGCGCGTGTGTCCAAGCGCACGCGCCTCAGCACCTGCCGCGGCGTTCGCGCGACTCAGCTCGGGATGCAGTCGCTGGTTGACGAGGGCGGTGACGGGCACGGCTGCCAACAGCGCCAGCGCCTCGTCGTCGGCTCCAGACATCAGCAAATGGCCGGCGAACGTCTCGCGCTGCTCTTGTGCCCGAAGGGTCCGCGGCAGTGCCTTACGCCACCATGCCGCCGCTTCCGCCGAGCGTCCGCGAGCCAGCGCCTGTGCCCCCAGGATCTCGTGGGGTGCCGGGCCTCCGTGGTGCTCGACCTCCCAGCGGCAGAGACCCGCCAGAACGTCGTTGAGCTGACCCTTGAGCCTGACCAGCCGTCCAGCAGACTGCGAGGGACCGATGGTGCGGCGTACATCGCGAGCTCGCAGCGCGATCGAGGCGTCAGAGGCTTCGGCAAACCAGCGTGTGATCGCACCGTCTTGCCTGCCGTCGCGCACCGCCGGGTTGAAGAGGATGACGTCAACGAGGCGATCGTTGGCCACCGCTCGGAGCGTCGGGTCGGTAGCTTCGGTCGCGCGGACAAGCCAGCCTCGCGCACGACGAAACTGGCGTGTTTGCAGCAGGTGCTCTGCGATTCGCAGCGCGGAAGCGGCCTTGGCGCGTGATGCACCGTAGATCGACGAAAACACCGCATCGGCCGCGTGCCGCCGGCTGGCGGATGCGCGGGTCAGGAGAACCGCGTCCATGAGCCGCTGGAGCTCGGAGCCTGGCGGCCCTAGGTCGAGCTCGCGGAGGGCTTTGGCCGCGTCGATCTCCCCGCCTTCCACATGCTCGGTCGCGAGCGCAAGCGCGAGCTCCGGCGTGTCGACTGCGGCCATCCGAACGCGACCCAGCCGCGCCGGCCGCAACGAGGCTTCCACGCCCGCGAGACGCGCCAGCTGGACCAGCCGAAGGGTGGCGCGGGCGTCTTCTCTCTGGGGGTCGACAAGAGCACTCGCGAGGGCGTGGGCCGCGCGCGGACCGCGGTAGCGCCGAACCGCCATGACGGCGCGATCGACGGAGACAGGTGACGACGCGGTTGTCTGAAGCCAGCGGGTCATCGGGGCCACCGCTGTGGCGGCGTCCCCACCGGGCTCCGCAAGCCGGACCGTGAGGAGCGCCGCGTCGAATGAGCCAGGAAATGCATCGCTGACAGCCTGCGCAAGCGTCCTAGCGATCGTGCTCTGCCCGTTGCCGTGCAGGTGCTCCACGCCGGCCAGCAGCACGCCCAAGAGCCGTTCGCGCTCCGTGACGCCTCTGAGGAGCCGCAGGTAGGCGTTGAGGACTTCCTCGGGGCGATCGTCGGCGAGGGCTGCCGCAGCGACCGCGAGCGCCGGTTCCACGCTCGAGGGCTCGAGCTCGGCTGCCCTCTCGGCGGCGTCAAGCGCATCCGCGTTGCGGCCAACACGCGCTAGCCGGCGCGACACTCGGAGCCAGCCGTCTACAGCTTCACGGTCGGCGGCCCACTCGAACCACCTCCGCTTGGCGCCGTCCAGGTCGCCCTCGAGAGCGCGCCGCTCGCCGTCAGCATACCCAAGCATCGCACCTGAGCCTCCGTTTGAGCGGGCTCGGCTGAGTGCCGCTGCGGAGCCCGCGGCGTCGCCGCTGAGCGCGAGTTCCTCGGCAACCGCGACCCAAGCGCGGGCAAGACCGCGCCCGTTGGCACCGAGTGCGCGCGCGGCGTCGAGGTCTTGGGTCGCAAGCCTGACCCAGCGTCGTGAGATCGCGTAGGTTGCGCTCTTGAGGTACGCCGCGCTCATCTCGTCCGTCAGAAGCTCGGCGGCCTCCGGCCCTGCGAGCGCGGCGGCCCGACGATAGGCAGCAACGGCCTCGCGCGGCCGGCCGAGCTGAGCTTCGGCCCGCGCCACGAGCACGTGGGAGCCAACGTCATCAGGCGAGTAACCGATCGCGCGATGCGCCGCGGCACGCGCGGAGACGAGGTAACCCATCGACAGGCGCGCCG
>CALHXW010000156.1 GCA_938040325.1 uncultured bacterium
CGATCCGCCAGCGCACGCGCGCCAGCGGCCCCGTCCTCCATCACGAAAGCGCGCCCGACGAGCTCGAGGATCGGAAGGTCGTTGAGGTTATCGCCGATCATCGCGGCATCCTCGGCGCGGACGCCGAAGTGATCGAGCACCACCTGGGCCCCGCGCGCCTTCGATGCGCCGGCCGCGACCAGCGCCACGAAGCAGTGCTCGGGCATCTTCGGCGACTCTCCGACGTGCACGGTGATGCCCTCGATGGACTCCGCCAGCGGCTGAAGCCTCGGCCACTCCGTCTTTTGCACGACCCACTGGACACGGACGACGGGCTGGTCTGGGGCAAGCTCGCCGACACACACCGGGACGCCGAGCAACGCCGCGTGGTCTCGCATGGCCTGGGTGTCATTGAGCGCAAAGTAGCGCCCCTCGGGCGAGTAGGCCTCGACATCGGCGTGGTCGCGTCCGAGCCGGGTGACGGTCTGGACGAGGCTCGGGGCGAGCACATCGGCGTGCTTGACCGCGCCAGCTCCTGAGAGCACCGCCGCGCCAGACTCAAACACGTGCCAGCCCTCCGGATCGGCCTGCTGCGCATAGCCAAGGGCAAGTCCGCGACCCGGTCGGCCGGTGCAGATGGCCACGCGCCAGCCGGCAGCACGAGCCTGCGCGAGGGCTGGCCACACGCGCGCATGGACGCCGTTGCGTCCGACCAAGGTTCCGTCTACGTCCACAAAGAGGACACCGCGTGCCTGTTCCGTCATGCCGACACCTGACGCGTCGCTGCTGCTGGCGTCAAGCAGGTTGGGCGGCCGTCTCAAGTCGCTGCGCCCAGAGCGTCACTCCGGTCGGACGCACCGACGCGGCCCACGCGTAGACCTCCACTCCGGCATCGACCGCAGCCCGATAGCGCTCGGCGTAGCCGGGATCGATCGCGGCCGCTGGCACCACCCGCGTCCCGTCGTTGCGCTGTGCAATATAGACCAGCGCTGCCCGCTCGCCCCCTCGAACAGCCTCCGCCAAGACGTCGAGGTGTCGCCTGGCCCGCTCGCTCGGCGCGTCGGGGAACGCCAGCTCGCCGGTGGGCAGTCGCAGCGTCACGCTCTTGACCTCGACCGTGCAGGGGCGTGGGTCCTCGGGGTGCTCGCTGAGGACGAAGTCGGCGCGGGTCTTGGGAGCTGTCTTCACCTCGGCGCGGATCGAGCGATAGCCTGTGAAGGGCGCGAGTGCGTCCGCACGCAGTGCGTTTCCCACGAGGGCGTTGGGCAGGGCGCTTCGCACGCCAACCGAGATCCCGTCCGCGGTGGTTGCGATCTCCCACGACCACTTGAGCTTGCGCTTGGGGTTGTCGGACGCGCTCAGCCACACGCGTCGGCCGGCGACCGCGATGTCCTTCATCCGACCGGGGTCCGAGCAGTGCGCGGTCACGTCGCGCCCGTCGTCGAGGCGCACATCGGCTAAGAAGCGCTTGTACCGCCTGAGGAGCACGCCGCCGACGAGTGGCGTGGGGTAAGGAAGCTCTGCGACAACAGCGTCCGCGCCGCTCACTGCGTGGCAGCCGCTGTGGGCGCGCCATCAGCTCCGGCGGCGCTCGGGACCGCGCTTGCATGGGCGCTCATGGCCGCCTTGCCCTCGCTCACAATCACGGCCTCAAGGGCGCGCCGACCTTGGTCGAGGGTCGACCGGACGTCGTCGACCTTGCCGGCGCGGGCCGCTGCGTCGCTTGCGGCCAAGAGCGTCGTCAGGGTCTCCCGCAGCTCCGACCGTGACGCGCTGAGCTCGTCGACCAGCGCGCCGGCCCCCGCGACGTCCACCAGCGTCATCTTGCGCCACCGGTAGTGAATCTCCATGACGTCGCGCGGTGCGACCGCCATGAGCTCGGCGTTCACGCCGCAGGCGCCGCAGTCGAACGAGCCGTCCTTGTCGACGTCGAGCTCCGGCGCGTCGCAGAGCGGGCAGGGGGTCTTGCGCGCCTTCACCCGCTTCGTCTTGTCGCCGTACTTCAGCACCAGCACGAGCGTGACGAGGCAGAAAGCGCCCAGCGCAATCAGCGCATAGATCACGCTACTTGCCCGGTGCGGGCTTTGCCTCGGCCTTCGCTTTCGCTTTCTCGGCCGTTCCGACCGGTGAGCGCTCAAGCGTCGCGCTGAGCTCGGTCGTCTGCTCGCGCTCGACCGTCACGTAGCGGCTCCAGCTGTCAAAGCCGGGCTTCTCGAAGCGGACGAGGTAGCGAAGCGTCGGCAGCTCGAAGGGCTTCTTGATCGGCGTCACGCCGACCTGCTTGTCATCGATGAAGACCTGGACCCCAGCCGGCGGCGTTGTCGCCACCTTGAGCTTGCCGTTGTAGACGATCTTTTTGAGCTCGCCCTTGACGGTCGTCGGCGTGTCTTTTTCGACGACGAGCGTGGCCTCGTGGTCGTGGTGGTCGTAGCGCTTCACGCGGAGCTTGTAGGTGCCGGGCAAGAGCGTCACCTCGGTGACCCTGTTCTCGCTGAGCAAGACGTCGTCGACGTAGGCCTCAAACGGGTTGTCGCCGAAGTCGAACACGATAGTGACCGGCGCGCCGAGCCGCTTCTTGAGTCGCTTGGCCGCAATGGCCTGCTGCTTTTGGATGATGCCGGCGTCTTTGGTCTCTTTCTCGAAGTAGAGAAAGCCCGAGGCGTAGTGATAGAGCTTGGCCCAGTGCCGGTTCTTCTCGGTGGTCTGCACCAGGTTAAAGAAGATGTCGCTGGACTGGTTCTTGTAGGGCAGCGCCTTCTCGAACGACTCCTGGGCACGCTTGATGCGGCGCGCTCGGATGAACCGCACGCCTTGCTCGTAGGCTTTCTCAGCCCGCGCCAGCTCGCGCTCGGTCGGCTCGGCCGACAGGGCTGGCGGTGAGATCGCGACCAAGGCTGCCAGGGATAGTCCCGTGAGGACTCGGCCGATGGCGCTCGTTGCAAGAGTGTTCAAGTGCATGGTGTCCCCCGATGGTGCGCGTCTGCGTCTGCATAGCAGAAGTGCTAGCGACGATGAACCGTAAGCTGCTGAGTCGTCACGTCATCATCGCCTTGCCGTGCAACGATGGTGATGCTGTTGTCGCCTTTGTCGAGCGGCAGCTCCGCATCGAACTCGACCTCGTCGCGGAGCGTGTCCGCGGAGCGCGCGCTCTTGAAGAAGAGCTTCTGGTCGCCGCGGAAAATGTACATATGTCGGCGGCTCTGACCGGCGCCGAAGAAGCGCGCCAGTCCCTTGATGCGGACGGTCTTGGACTTGGTCTCAATGGCCGCCGGCTCCATCACCAGCTCGGGTGGCCGGTGCTGGACCATCGTCTTGACCGGTGTTGGCGTGAGCTCAGGGGCGGTGGCGCTTCCGGCCGGCGTCAGCGCCGACGTGTCTGCGGAATCGATCCAGCCAGTGACTGCTTCGGCGTTGCCGTCTTCCGCAGGCCACTCGATCTCCACCCAGATGCCCGCGCGGCCTCGGAAACGCACGGTGGCGTCGGCGGCGATGTCGCCGATGATGAGGGCGTCGCGGTGGGCGCCCGTTCGTACCTTGGCGCCCGTCTTGCCGATGGTCGCCAGCCCGTTTTCTTGGGTCCGCGGCGCGAAGCCTGCGGGGAACACGCGCAGCGGCTGGCTTGCGTTCGCCCACACGCGCAGCGAGGGATCGCCGAACTTCAGCTTGAGCAACACCTGCCGCGCCTTGAGGGCTTGCTTTACCTCAAACTCAAAGCGAGCGATCGCGCTGGCCCCTGGCGCCAGCTCGCCGAGCTCGACGCGACCGACCGTGATGAAGACCTCGGGCCCAGACTCGTTCTTGAGGGTCGCCAGCACCTTGTGGGCC
The DNA here is from genome assembly GCA_938040325.1 of uncultured bacterium. GTDB lineage: Bacteria > Myxococcota_A > UBA9042 > PHBI01 > PHBI01 > CALHXW01. Next base: position 3,805 of record CALHXW010000156.1, read on the forward strand.
TTGCCGGCGCCGACGTTGGTGACGCGCGCTTCGAGGGTCACCGTCTCGCCGCGCTGCAGCAGACCGTCGCCGTTGCCCGTGGGGTCGAGGATGCGCACGGTGTGGGCGAAGGTGGGACGCGGGAGCGCCGCGAGCTTGTTGACCGTGGTCTCGTCGACGTTGAGGGACTCGCCGTCGCTCAGCAGCGAGACCTTCACGCCGGCGCCACCGGCCGCGGCGCTCTTGCTGAGGCGGACCTCGAGGGTCTTTGTCACCTTGGCGTCTGGCTCCACCCGCCCGAACGCAAGCTCGCGGTCGTGCAGCGAGGCGAGCTCCGAGCTGACGGTTGCGTGGACGCGGTGGACGGGCTTGCTGCCTCGGTTGTGGACGGTCGCCGTGAGGATCGCCTTGGTGCCGGCGCGGAGGGTCTCGCCCTCGACCGGCTTGAGGTCGGTGGTCAGCACCAGCTTGGGCGACGGGCTGTTGCGGCCCTCTTGCCAGTCGATCTCCTGCTTGCCGAGCTTCTCAACAAGCGAGTGAACCTCGCGGGCCTGTCGCTGCGTGACGAAGTTGGCAGCCTGGACCAGCTGCTGCTTGCGGTTGGGCGAGGGTGCAGCGATCACGAGGTCCTTGGCGAGCAGCGTCAGCCCGTCGGCCTTAAAGTCCTCGCCGCGCCGCGAGCGCTTGTAGGCCGTCGCGTCGGTCTGCAGCACGCGCAGCTGGACGCTCGGCGTCGTGTCGACGGTGCGCGCGCTGTTGAGGTGCGAGCTGAGCGCCGACTCGCCGCGCGAGGTCAGCGCGGCCGGGTGGATGTCGAGCTCGTCCTTGTCGACGCTCAGCGCCTGAATCTCGATGTCAGGGACGATGCCGACCGACTGGATCGAGATGTCGCCAGGGGTGAGGTACTGGGCGACCGTCAGCTTCAGCGCCGCTTCGTCGATCTTGTAGATCACCTGGACCGAGCCCTTACCGAAGCTCGTCGTCCCCAGGATGACCGCGCGGTTGTTGTGCTTGAGGGCGCCCGCGACGATCTCCGACGCCGACGCCGAGCCGCGGTTGATCAGCACGACGATCGGTACGGAGCCGCGGGTGTTGGCGTGGGTGGCGTAGCTCTCGTCCCGCTCGCGCGAGCCCTCGCGGACCGTGGTCACGACGGTGCCCGACGCTAGGAACATGTCGCTGACCGCGATCGCCTTGTCGAGCAGTCCGCCTGGGTTGTCGCGGAGGTCCATGACGAGGCCCTTGAGGCCGTCAGGACCGGCCTCGAGCTCGTTGAGCGCCTCCGCCAAGTTGTCGGATGTGTTGTCTTGAAAGCTCCGGATGCGCACGTAGCCGATGCCGTCGCCGAGCGCCGAGTGGTCGACGCTCGGTAAGGTGATCTCGCGCCGTGTCATCGTGAAGGGCTTGGCGGCGTCCCAGCCCTTTCGGCGGATCCAGACCGTGACGTCACTGTTGACCTGGCCACGGAGCAGATTGACCGACTCGTTGAGGCTCATGTTGATGGTCGACTCTGCGTTGATCTGGACGATCTTGTCGTCGGCGAGCAGTCCGGCCTCGCCAGCTGGCGTGTCGGCGAGCACGCTCGTGACGGTCAGCACGCCCTTGTCCATCGCGACCACGATCCCGAGGCCTCCGAAGCGTCCCTTGGTGCCGATCTGCATCTCGCGATAGATCCGCGGTGAGAGCAGCAGCGAGTGCGGATCCAGCGTCGAGAGCAGCCCGTTGATGGCGGCGTACTCGAGCTCCTCCAGGTCAACGAGCTGGGGCAGGTGACGCTCGAGGAACTCGAAGACGTCCATCAGCTTCCAGTTGAGCTCATAGAGGTCTTCGACGCGGTCGAGCCCGAAGGTCTTGGACTGGTCCTCGACGCTGACGGTCAGCGACTCGGCGATCTTCTTTTTGTCGCGCTCAACCTTGACCATGACCTCGGGGACCTGCTGCTGCACGCGCTGCATGGCGGCGACCGCCATCTCTTTGGCGTCCACGCGCGAGGGGTCGACGTAGTGCGAGCGGATGTGGCCGACAACCCGTGCGAGGGTGCGGGCCTTCTTGAGGTCATACGTGCCCGTGCGATCGGTCTTCGCCTGAGCCGCAGCGAAGTGGCGCCCGCGGTCGCTGAGGTCGATCGTGAAGCACAGGAGCAGCGCTAGGAGGAAGCATCCACCTATAAACATCACCCGCTTTGAGGGAGCGTTGATCACGACTGCGTCACACCAAGAACGTTCATTCACCATCCTAAGACGGCCCCACCATACCCGAGCCGGGGTTCCTACAATAGTCGGCTGAGCACGCTCTTTATTTCACGACAATCGACGGAGGCTCAGCCAAAGCGCCCAGCGCGCCGGCCGTCAGCGCCGAACCAGACACAGCAAAGGGCCCCGCAGGGCCCTCGCTAACGTGATCGTGCGGCCGTCGCCGCCCGGCGTTTATCCGAGCTGGACGGACCCACGCCGGCGAAGCGCGAGGACCAGCCCGGCCGCCACCAGCCAGACGAGGCCCGAGGTGCCTGGGGCGCCCGCGCAGCCGTCTTTCTTGCTGCCGCCGGTCGAGCCGGTGTCGGTCTCGTCGCTGGTGTCGCCCTCGTCGGTGTCGTCGCCGCCGGTGGTGTCGGGCTCTTCCTCGGCGACGTTCGGACCGCTGTCGTCCCACGGCTTGTAGGGCGTCGGGTCGTCTTCGTAGTTGCCGGTGTTGTGCGGGTTGGCGCCAAAGCCTGCCCACTCGTAGACGTTGTTGACCTCGCCCGGCGTGTTCCACACGTAGAGCCAGCCGTCGCGGGTCGTCACGGCGACCTCGAAGGTTCCGTCGCCGTCGAACTCACCGACGGCTGCCGACGCGATGATCCAGCCACCGGTCTGCTTCGGCCAGCCGGGAGGCTCCTCGCCCAGGTAGTTCCATGCGTGGACCAGGTAGCCGCCTGAGCCGATGATCACCTCGGGCTTGGCGTCGTTGTCGATGTCGACGACCGTCGGCGCGTTAAAGAACTGCCAGTCGTCGTGCACGCGCGGGAAGCCCTCCATCATCATGCCGGTGTCGGTGTCCCAGCCGCTCATGTGGTGGTCGAAGTCGCCGCGCACGCCGCCACCGGCGAAGGCGATCGCGAAGTCGAAGCCCGCGGTGCCCTTGACCATGTCGATGCCGCCCTCGTTGTCGATGTTGGCGAAGGCGCCGTTGTTCATCAGGATGTAGGCCGGTGCGTCCTCGCTGTCGGAGCCCTCGCCGAAGACCTGGTTGTTCATTCGCTTGTAGAGCTCGCCGTCGTGCTCGAAGATCCAGCCTTGGGTCGAGATGGTGTCGAAGCTGATCTCGAGCGTCCCGTCGAAGTCGAGGTCGGCGAGCATCGGGTTGGCGACGACGCCGCGTCCAACGGTCGGCAGCACGTCGACGGTCAGGCCGAACATGGAGCGCGGCCAGCCCTCGGCAATCTCACCCGTCTCGGCGTCGAGCACGTAGCAGACGGCCTCGTTGGCGAAGCCCGCGGCGCCGTAGATCTCGCTGGTGCCGCTGGCGATCTCGGGCTTGCCGTCGCCGTCAATGTCGCCGATGGCCGGCGTGGACACGATGCGGTCGCTCTTGGCGACGGACTCGGGGGAGCTCTGGTCGACCAAGCGCACGGGGTAGGGCGCCATGGGCGTGCCGTCGCTGTGCCAGACGTAGATGTGCTGGTCCATGGCGGCAGCGACGATCTCTTTGTTGCCGTCGCCGTCGAGGTCATAGAGAACCGGCGACGCGAAGAATCCCGCCTCGACGATGTGGTCGCGGTCGGTGAACGCTGACTTCTCAAGGTCGACCGAGACCGGGAAGCCGTCGCGGATCGAGCCGTCGTGCTCGATGACCCACACGAAGCCGTCCCAGGTGGTGGCGACGATCTCGAGGTTCTCGTCGTCTTCAAGGTCGCCAATGGCGATGGGCATCATGGCCGTCTGCTTGGCGATGTCGGGGTCGATCTGCTCGCTGTCGTGGAGGCAGTCGGTCTTGTCGGCGCGGTAGGCGCAGCCGTTGCGAACGTTGTTGTCGTCGCTTGGCTCCATCGCACGTCGCGGTCCAAGCGCGACCGGGAAGCCCGCCAGCTCGCTGCCGTCCTGCTGCCAGGCATGGATGTAGCCGTCGGAGCTGAAGAGCACGAGCTCCTCATCGTCGTCGCCGTCGAGGTTGGCGAAGACCGGCGACGACTCAAGCGACGTGCCGAGGTACTTCGGGAAGCCCTCGACCAGGTCGGCGTCGCGGTTGAGCAGAAAGCCCTTACGGTGCTTGCCGGTGACGGTGTCGCCCGCGGCGTTCGTCGCGGTGGCGCTCAGGCGGAGCGTGACGGCGTTCTGGTGGGGATCGAGGATCTTCGCCGCGAGGTCGGCGTCGATGGTGGTCAGGTCCCAGTCGGCGAGCTTGCCGTTGGTGCCGCCGCCGTCGGCCGCTCCGATGCTGCCGCTGGCGATCTCGATCCAGCCTTCGTTGGGCGCCTTGCCGAGCGCGTACTCAAGCTTCCAGTCCACCGCGTCGTAGCGCGCGGTCTTGCCGTCGATGCGCTTGTTGACGCGTCCGTGGATCTCGACGGTCGGCGTCAGGCCTGGGTCGAGGACCTGGAACCAGAGTGGCTCGATGATCTCGACCTCTGGCGGGATGCGGTCGCCCACGATGGCGTCAACGGCCGAGCGCGCGTTGGGTCGGCCGTAGCCGAAGTGGAAGTCCCAGCCCGGTCCGCTCTCGAACTTCTCCGGGTCGTCGTCGTTGGGGTTGATCGCGATGTCGTCGACGGTCGCGACCAGCACCTGCTTGATCTCTTCAGCCGTGATCGGCGGGTTGAGCCCGGCGCCGCCGTTGGTCTGGATGGCGGCCGAGTACATCAGGCCGACCAGGCCGCTCGTGATACCCACTGCTTCCGAAGAGCAGCCCGTGCCGGGCGTCGACAGCAGCAGCTGCATGCCGTGGTTGGTGCAGTTGTTGTAGTTGAGGAAGGTCGTCGCCTGGTCGGTGGTCGAGCGGTCGAACATGATGGCGTGCACATAGATCGAGTGGTCGCCGGAGCCCGGGAAGTTGTGGTGGTAGCTCAGCTCGTCAGCTGCCGACGCCACGAACGCGACGTTGTTGTCGTAAGCGTAGTCGATGGCCTTGATGGCAAACTTGGTGTTGTTGACGGTGCCGAGGGCCGACTGAATGACGCTCGCGCCGTTGTCGGTGGAGTAGATGACGCCCTGGGCGAAGTCGTTGGAGTCGGTGACGAAGCTATCGCCCACGCGAATCATCAGTGCCGTGCAGTCGGGGCAGACGCCGATGTCGCCGATGCCGTTGTTGCCCTCGGAGACCGAGTCGCGGGCCTCGCCGTTGCCGTGCCCGAAGCGGGTGTCGTCGTAGGCGTCGTTGTCGTCTTTGAAGAAATCCCAGCCCGAGATGTCGTCCTTGTAGCCGTTGTTGTCGTCATCAACGCCGTCAGAGCACTTCTGGATGAGGTCTTGGGGGTCGAGCATGCCGTTGCCGTTCTCGTCCCAGTTGGCAAGCTCCGCCGCTTCGTCGCCAGACGCGGCGTAGTAGTCGCGGATGTCGAACCAGCCCGAGCCGTCGACGTCGAACTCGTCAGCGCCCGCGGGTGGCGTGGCGAGCGGGGTCGGTTTGCAGTTTTCGAGCTCGCCGCGGTGCAGGTAGTACTTGTTGACGAGGTCTTTGTTGTCCCAGTAGACGCCCGAGTCATGCACCGCCACGATGACGCGGCGGTCGCCGGTGGTGATCTGCCAGGCGCGGTCGGCGTGGATGCCGGTGCCCAGCGCGACTTCGTCGGCCGACAGGTTCGGTTGCCACTCCGTCGGCACGAACGACCACAGGTTCCACTGCCCCTGGTAGCCGGAGTCGTTGGGCGGATCCAACTGCGGGTCGTCGTTGGGGCCGTTCGGCCAGGCCAGAACCAGGCTTGGGAAGAGGCTCAAGAGGGTGACGGTTAGCCAAAACGTACGGCGCATGGGCGCTCCTTGAAGACGACAAGAGCTACGCGGGGTTCAACGCAGCCCAGCAGGGATTCCGGGGCGGCATACGACCGGATTCGGTGCGTGATTGCAAGGTTCACGCGGCGTGAGACCGCCAGGCAGAACCAGAAGACTGGACGGTTTGGTCAAGCGCGCGCGTAGGGGGCGCGCAGGCTTGTGCGCGCGTAGAATGGGTGGGGCTTGATGCGAGAACGCGGCCCGACTGCCGCGTCGCGCCAACGCATGACGCGTCACGCCAACGCATGACGCGTCACGCGCACCCATCACGCGTCACGCCAACGCATGACGCGTCACGCCAACGCATGACGCGTCACGCCAACGCATGACGCGTCACGCCAACGCATGACGCGTCACGCGCACCCATCACGCGTCACGCGTACCCATCACGCGTCACGCGTACCCATC
>CALHXW010000157.1 GCA_938040325.1 uncultured bacterium
GAAGGCGATGTCCTTGCCAGCGGCGTCGGCCGAATGAAGGCCCTGCGAGCATCGTCGAGTTCGGGTGAGCGGAGCGAGCGGACCGACGCTGCTGGCGAGTGCATCGCGGAAGCCGCAGCCGGAAAGAGCGCTTGTTTTGGGTCTAGTCTGGTCTAGTCTAGTCTAAGCCGCGAGCGGCTCACGCGAGTCCCGCGACGACGAGCGGCTCACTCGGTCGGCGACAGCGCTGCCTGCGCCCAGTCTCTCGCCTGCTCGAAAGCGTCTCGCCCGCGCTCCATCGCGAAGGGGTGCACCCGCGGTAGACCGTCGATGCACCAAACGAAGGTGTTGGCGCGCTCGGGAGGCGCAAGCTGGTGGCTCTTCGCGCTTCGCCAGGGCGATCGGCTCGACAGGTGGTGATGCAAGACACGCGTGGGTGGGGCCACGCCGGCGAGCCCGTGGCGATCGAGAATGCCACCATCGAGCCACTTGTCACCGTCGGTCACGACCGGGTGAAACATCACCGGCACGGCGCATGACGCACGGATAATGGTGGCGAGGTCACCCTGTCGCGGCACGACGGTGGCGCGTCGGTTGACGCTGTACACGCTCAGCGCCGCGGGCGTCTCGCAGTCCTCGAGGCGCGCGTCGCCGATGAACCGGCGCAGGACGCGGTCGAACCGGCGGCCCTGCAGCAGTCCTCGGCCGGGTCGCGGATCCCAGAAGTCGGACCGAGCCACGCTGAGCAGCTCGGGTCCGATCTCGGCGGGCGCGACACCACCGGCGTAGAGGCCACCGACAAGCGCGCCGGCGCTTGCGCCAGCGACCGCCTGAGGCACAAAGCCGGCGTCCGTCAGAGCCGCGAGCACACCTGCGTGCGCGTAGAAGCCGAAAAAGCCAGCCGACAGTCCCAGGGTGAACGGCCCCTGCTCGAGCCACTCGCGAACGTTCAACCGTCAGCCTTCGCGGACTTGTTCGGGCCGACCAGCGTACGGAGGGTCACGTTCGCCACGATGTCGCCGGACGCGTCTCGGATGACGACGGGGACCTCGTACTCGGCGCGCTCGTTCGAGGTTGGCACCGGGCACTCGCTGGTGGCGGTGACGACGCCACGCGCTTTCTTCGTGTAGTCAACGGAGAGCCCACCCACGATGAAGCGTGCGTCCGAGGGCATCGAGAAGCTCAGAGCGAGGTTGCCGCAGAGCTCCGCCAAGTTGGCCAGAGCGATCGCGTGGATCGAGTTGAGGTGGTTGCGCACCGCGCGACGCTCGGTCAGCTCCACGGCAGCGAAGCCGCTTCGGAGCTCTTTGACTTCACAGCCAATGGAGCCTGTGTAGGGCACCATCATGTCGATCATGCGCGAGAAGATCTTCTTGCCACCAGGGACGCCGTGAAGCCTGTCCCAGGCGGATACCAACATGGCTGGTCCAGGCGTGAGCCCCTTCTTCATTCGCTCCAACATGTCGCCTCCCGAGCCGTGTGAGTTGCGCTGCGTTCGACCGCAGACCGTTGCTTTTGCGTGCTTTTATCGCGCGCGACGGGGGCCTACCACAGCCAGCCCAACGCACACCAGCATCGTCACCGACCAAAGAGGCTGCGGCACCCTTTTCTATGGCAACGACATGCGCGCTCTCTGGTAGTGTCGCCACATGGTGCTGCCAGACGAGATTCAGACGGAGAGGATGACGCTGCGGCGTGCCACGACGGCGGACGCGCCCGCTGTGTTTGAGCGCTACGCACAAGATCGCGACGTGACTCGCTTCATGGCCTGGCGCCCCCACAAGAGCATCGCCGACACCGAGGCCTTTCTCTCAAGCCAAGAGAAGGCATGGTCGACCGGCGAAGGCCATCGCTGCTGGGCGCTCGTGCCCCACGGCGAGCAAGCAGCCATCGGCATGATCGGGGCTTCGACCAGCATCAGCGGCACCGAGCTCGGCTACGTGCTCGCTCAAGCCTACTGGGGCAAGGGCCTGATGCCTGAAGCTGTGGCTGCGTTGACCGAGACCCTCTTTCAGCTCGGTGTCTGGCGGGTCGCCGCTTGTTGCCACGTGGACAACCTTCCCTCGCGCCGAGTGATGGAGAAGTGCGGGATGGTCCACGAGGGGACTGCCCGCCGTTATCTATTGCACCCCAACGTCGACCCCGACGTCCCCGCGGACTGCCACGTGTTCGCGATTGTCCGCCCTACGGAGAACGACCGATGACGATCAAGAACATGGCGCTTGCATGGCTTCCAACACTCCTCCTCGCCGCCGTTGTCGTCTGGCAGAACGGCAAGATGTCTGACCTGGAGGAGCGGGTCGCTGTGGCCGAAACACGAAGCCCGGTGAAGGTATCGGTCGCTCCCCAAGCGGCCCAAGGCGACGGGAAGGTCGTCGTGGAGCGCCAGGTAGCGGCAGCTACGGACAAGGCGCCCAACCTAGAGCCGCTCAGCCAGCGACTCGGCGCACTGGAGCGTGAGCTGGCGCGGCTGCGACTCAACAAAGCCAACCGCAAGGTCAACATCGGCGGGCAGCGGGAGGTGGTCAAAGACGACGTCGCCGCGCTCCGCGAGGATGTCGACACGCTGCTGACAGGCGGTGGGATCGATGCCCCGGAGGCCAAGGAGAAAGTCGAAGAGGTTGTTGAGCAAGCCCAGAAGCAGCGCTGGCAGAACTGGCGCAAGATGCGCGCTGAGGCCGAGACTCAGTGGGTCGGCGAGTTTGCCAAAGACAACGACCTCGAACCCGACGTGCAGCAAGCCATCACCGGCCTGCTCGACCGCCGCCGCGAAGCGCGCAGTGAGTTCTATCGCTCGGTCCAGGAAGACGGCGTGTCGTACGCCGACGCGCGCGCCAAGATGGACGCGACCCGGGCCGAGGTGAAGGAAGACCTGCGCTCAACGCTGGGTGAGGAAGGCATGGCCAAGTTCGAGGCTGCCTGGCGCGAGCGCCGCGAGAGGCGCCGAGGCCTCTAGCCTCGGCTTTGGGTATTTGAACGTGCCGCCGCTGACGTCGTCCGTGCACAGCTGGGTGAGGCAAACACGTTGCGGCCTTCTGAGACCGCTCAGGCCTCACCCACCTCTACACCGACGACTGGATAACGTTCGCAAACCTCACGTTGTCCACGAGCGGCTTGGACAACGTTCGCAAGACTCACGTTGCCCACACGAACAACGACGACTGCTGCGGGTCACCTGATGATTCCCGGGGATCATCGTTGCCGCCGCCGCCGCGGCTTGTGGGGATGTG
>CALHXW010000158.1 GCA_938040325.1 uncultured bacterium
GTCGCTCGCACGAGCGCGGCGTGAACGGCATGGCCGGTCATACGTGGGGATGTGGCACTCGTCGGATGGCTCTCATGCTGGCAGACGGGCAGCACCACCAGAGCATCAACATGACTTAGAACGGCGCCTCGTAGCTGAAGCCCAAACCGCCACCAAAGTGCTGCTGATTGCGTTTGTTGTAGGTGGCTTGAATGTAGCCCATAGCCTCAAGCGAGACATAGAAACGGAGCTGTTTTCGAGGATCGCCGAACCGGATCAACCAGCCGGTCGCCGCCACTGCGCCGATGCCAAAATCCATCTCGTCACCAAGGATTGTCCTCGCGGTCACGCCGAGCTCGATCTGCCAGGCGACAGGAGACCAGCCGAAGAGGTCGACACCGACCGTTGGGGCAAACGTCACATACCCATTCCCCGTGACCAAACCCAGACCAAGCCCCATGTTCATGTCGGCCCGCAGCTGCCCAACTCCCAGCCGTGCTCCCCGCATGAGCGAGGTGCTGGTCGTCAACGTCATGGCCACATCGAGGTTTCTTGGCGTGGGTATCGCCCCAAGATGCAGGCCCATCGACATGCGACCGACCGACTCGTCCGGTGGGTCTCCGACGCCGTGAAGCGCCATACAGCCTGGCAGCACGGCCACACTGATGAGCAGGAGCCAGAGGTGTCGGACGAAGCGCATGTGCGAGACCGTAGCACGACGAAGCGTTCTAGCGACGTATCTCGCCCGTTCGAGCACGTCAGCCGTACTCGTAATAACGCTCGTAGGTCTCACTCGAGATGAGATGAACCTTCTTGAGCGCTCGCAGCGCCGCCGGTGGATGCTTCGCAGGTCCACGCGGTTCGAAGAGAAGAGGTCGCCGATCGTGGTGCCGCCGCATTTTCCAACGTGGATGAAGGTCAGCTCAGGAATGTGCCTGAAGCAAACACGGTCCTGCCCGGCGAAGCGTCGCAGCCGAGGCCGGTAGTAGTACCGAATCACTCTTGGATGGCCTTTTCAGATGCCCAAGTTGAGATCGAGGTTAGGTAGCTTCTTCAATCGCTCAAGCTGCTCTTGAGGCAGCGACAACCGGCCCACGTGAGCTCGCCGCAACTTCGGCAGCGTGAACAAGACGCTCGCGTCGGTGACCTTTGATTGCCGAAGACTCAAGCGCTCAAGCGTCGGATGGTCTCGCAGTGGCTTGAGGTCCGACACAGCGGTCTTCGACAGGGTCAGCCTCGTCAGCTGCCGCAGCTTGCCGAGCACCGCGATGTCCTCCACCCCTGTGTCGTGTAGATCAAGTCGATGCAATGAAGCGCACCCCGCCAAGGGCGTCAGATTACTCACTTTGGTGAAGCCCACGTCCAGGCGGCTCAGCGCGGCTTGGCCTTCGAATGCGTCTAGCGTCTCGAGACCTGACTGCGACAGGTCGACCCACTCCAGCTTGTCGAGGCTGCCAAGGACGCTGAAGTCCGAGGCCTTGCTGCCAGGCAAACTCAGGCGTCGAAGCTCACGAAGTCTCGCCAGAGGCGTCAGATCGGTGACGCGCCAGTGCCGCAGGTGCAATCGCCGCAGCTTTGTCAGCTGGGCCAACGACGAAGCACGCACGTCTCCGACGTCATCGGTCGAGACGTGATGAAGTTGCGTGCAGGCAGCGAGTGCCTGCACGTCTCGGTCACCCAACCGGGAATCGGAGAGCCGCCGCAAGCGACATGACGACGGCAACGGCGCGAGAAAGTCCCCGTTCCATCGCAGCGTGTCTAGACGCGCGATCGCAGCCATGGCATGCGGTCCAATAGGCCTCACGGACTCGTTTGGCTGCCACTGCTTGATGTCGAGAAACCGCAGCTGCTTCAGTTGGTGCCATGGCACCGCATGAAAGTCAGCAAGCCCCTCCGGGTCGCGGCCAGACACGAGCGCGAGGTACTCGAGGTTGGGCAGCGCTCCGAGTTGCATGACCGCCGCGACGGTGCTCAGACTGGCGGCCAACCCTTGCACGCGTTCGCGCATCTCCGCACTGTCGGCCAGTGCCCGCAGCTCAGCGTCGCCGTCACACACGTCATTGCGACGATGAGGGCGATGGAGGCACCCCCTCAGAAAGATCGGCGCAGCGCCAAGCTTGCTGAGGCAGCTCACCACTCGCTTGTTGATGCCGCCTTCGATCGCGATCAGCAACCGTGTCGGCTCTTGCTGCCGCACGGCCTCGCGCAGCTCGGTGCCGCACACCGCCTCTTCATCGAGAGAGAGCGACGTGTCCGCGAGCGGCAACACCGATAGCTGCCGGGCGAAGCCCGAACGAAGCGATTCGGCCCAGCCAGCGCGCGCCTCGCCAAACCGTGCATTGACGTGCTTGACGCGGGGACTGCCAAGCGCGTCGAGCGGCACCTCTTCATCGAGCACCGACCAGCCCAAGTTGTGAGTGAAGCCCGGATGGAACGAGATCTGAAGCCGACTGGGGGCGTCCGCTGGTCGCGCGTCCGCCGGCTGCGCCGAAACGGTCGGTTGGACATGTGCCGCAGGACCGCCACACCCGAACACAACCCACACGCCAAGCGCCACAAATCTCATCTGACTCCACCAAGCAACGGAAGCGAAGCGCCTCGACCCTTCGACACCTCAACAACAGTTCCACGTGCACTCTGTCAATCGGCGACGCGGCTTGCTGCTTGTCCAACGGCACCTTTGAGCGCACATTGGCCGTTCCTCGTCACGCTGCCGCTCGGAGTGATCGTTTGAGCCAACCCAGATCAGCTTCCAAGACGCTCCTCTACCTTGGGGTCGCACTGGGCTTGGTCATGGTCGCGGCGGGCATCAAGAAGCTCGTCGCGGGCGCCTCCGATGACGTGCACTTCGCAGCGATCGGGTTGCCGCTTTGGTTTGTGCCTGTCACTGGCTGGGTCGAGGTCATCGCGGGCCTGCTGACGGCATGGCCACGCACGCGCCCGTTCGGGGCCTCAGTCGTGGCTGGGACCATGGCCGGCGCCGCTGTCGCTGAGGTGGTCGGCGGCTTCTATGCCCGACTGCTCCTGCCGCTTGGTCTACTCGCGTTGGCTTGCTACCTGATGTGGCGGCAACGCGACGTGCTGCTTGCGTTGCTGCCGCGTCGCTAGCTGCGGGGCCCTGGCTTGAGCGGAAGCCAGTAGACTAAAGCACCGGCCGGACAAGCGCAAAACGGGCGAGAGTCGCTCGACATCAGCAGGCTGCTGACACTCGGATCACGTGGCGGTGACGAACGGCGTTCGCTCTCGCGTGCGGAAGGCGCTGAGATCGCAGCGACACGTCGCTTTCATCGCGAAACGCACGCTTTTTCGAGGCGAGGTCGAGATTTTTCCCTGGCTCAGCTCTTTTTTTCCGCCACCGATTCTGAGAGATTCACGGAGAGTTGTTGTCGAATTCCAACCACTTCGCACAGGATCTCCATGACCGTCAGCGCCCGCTCCCCTCTGTCATACCGCCTGGCGAAGCTCATCGTCGGCGCTGCGCTCGCTGCGGTGGCAACCGCCGGCTGCGCCGACCCACTTGACGCCGACGAACCGCTGCCCAGCAACGACGAACCTGAGCCTCCTGGGGTCGTCATCGACGATGACGAGGCGCCGACCGACGGCTCTGAAGACGGGCCGGTGTCGTACACGTTCGAGGTCGATCTCCGCGTTGCCGGCCAGCTCTATGTCATCGGTCGCGCTCAATACGACGGGGCCGTCGAGGTCATCACCCCTTCCGGTGACGTCGAACCCTTCGATCGCTGGTCGAGCGAGCGAGACGTCCACGTGACCGGGCCCAGTGGGAACTTCATCGCGGTCATGAACGGTGACGACCTCACAACGATCACAGCGGCCCTCGACCTCGCCATGACTGAAGCGGGCCCTGTCTGCGCTGCGTGCGGGTTTGAGTGCCGTGTCCTGGCACCCGACGAGCTTGGCTGCCAGCCCCTGTGTGACCAGTGCGACGCTCAGGCCGTTCTTGGCGGCAACGCGGTCATTGTGGTCCCCGGCGGTCCCTACCGCGACGATAGTGAGTACGGCGATTGCGACGAGCCGTTTGATTGCGAGTAGCGGCGGCCCGTCCGACCGATTAGGGGCGGCGAAGGACAAGCTCGAAGCGTCCGCCGCTGGACTCCGCGACGTAGCGCGCGAGCCCGCCGTGGTGGCTGGCGATATCGCTCACGAGTGCCAAGCCTAGCCCTGTACCGGGCACGCTGGCGGCACGGGGCGCGCGGACGAAGGGCTCGAAGACCTTGGCTTCATGCCCCGCTTCGACCCCCGGCCCTGCGTCGCGGACCGAGATGACGACGGTGTCGTCGGCCTCTTTCACAGACACCGCAACCGGGGCAGCGCCATGCTTGCGGGCGTTGTCGAGCAGGTTTCGCGTCGCATGCCTCAGCAGCGTAGGGTCGCCGACACAGACCGTGTTTCCGGCGACATCGAGGGTGATCTCGCCGTCGTCGACGGCGTTCGCCCGACCCACCTCGGCACCAATGACCTCCGCCACGTCGATGCGCTCGGTGGGGCGCGGCATGTGGCCCGCGTCGAGCTTGCTTCGCAGCAGGAGCTCGGCAATCAGCTCGTCGAGCTCGGCGATGTCGCCGTCGGCCGCCTGGACCAACGCGTCGCGTGCCTCGCGGTCGTCGGTGTCGCCGATGATGTCGATGGCGACCCGCAAGCGCGCAAGCGGTGTTCGCAGCTCGTGGGATGCCTGCGCGGCGACACGACGGTGAGAGGCGATCAGCTGCTCGACCTGGTCGGCCGCGGCGTTGAAGCGCTCGCCAAGGCGCGCCATCTCGTCGTAGCCGCGGACGGTTGCCCGCACGCCAAGCTCACCGTTGCCCCAGCGCGAAACGCTCGACTCTAAGCGCTCCAGCCGGCGGACGATCCGGTTGGCCAGAAACGCGCAGCCGAGTGCCGCAACGAGCAGAAAGGGCACAAAGAAGGTCAGAAAACCGATGAGATGCGAGATGGGTCTTGTCTTGGCAACCGCCACCCAGTGGGTGCTGCCGATCCGCCCAAGGAAGCCAACGCGCTCGTCATCGGCGTGGAACACCCCGGTCGCGAACTCTTGGCTCGCCGGCGTTGGCAAGCCCGTGGTCGTGCTCGCGAGCTCGGTACCAGCGGCGTCGTAGACGGTCGCTACAACGCCTATCCGGTCACAGAGTGCTGCGAGCTCGGGCTCGAGGGTCGCTCGGTCGGCCGTCAACGGCAGGTCCTCAAAGACGACCTCCGCCAGCGCGGGCATGTGGTTGTCGAATCCGGACTCGTGCAGCACGGCCTTCGCCACCATCGCCACCGATATAGCGGCGAGCACGATCACGCCGAGCAGCGTGAAGAAGATCTTCCAGAAGATACGCTTGCGGAAGAACATCAGCATTCATGTCCTCCCGTTAGTGGACAGCGACCGGACCAGGTCCCGCATCAGTCTTGGGTGCTGGCGAAGAGGTAGCCTGCGCCGCGGATTGTCTGGATACGCTTCGGTTTTTTCGGATCGTCTTCGATCGCGGCGCGGATGCGCGAGATGTGGACGTCGATGCTTCGGTCGAAGGCCTCCAGCGGCGTGTCACGCACGGCGTGCATCAGCTGGTCGCGCGTCACGACGCGACCTGCGCGCTCGGCGAGTGCCGCGAGGAGGTCGAACTGGTGGCCGGTCAGACGCCGGGGCGTGCCGCCAAGCCGGACCTCGCGACGCGCCCGGTCGATCTCAAGGCGCCCGAAGGTACGCGTCTCAGCCGAGCCGAGCGCCTCGGACGCCATGGACGCCGCCGAGCTCGCCACTGCCTCGGTCCGACGCAGGAGCGACTTCATGCGAGCGAGCAGCTCACGTGGGTTGAAGGGCTTGGGAAGGTAGTCGTCCGCGCCGAGCTCTAGCCCCACGATGCGGTCCGTCTCCTCACCGCGCGCTGTGATCATGACGATCGGCAGGGTCGCTGACTCGGTGCGAAACTCGCGACAGAGGTCGAAGCCGTCAGCGTCGGGCAGCATCGCGTCGAGCAGCACGACCGCGTAGCCGCGATGGAACCCCGCTCTGGCGAGCATCGCCCGGGCGCTTGCTCCATCGGCGGCAATCTCGACCTCGAAACCGCGACCCGACAGGTACGTCGAGACCAGCTCGGCAAGGCGTGGGTCATCTTCAACCAAGAGCACTCGAGACGCTTCACGGGGCGGGCCCATCATCCTCCTGTTCGCCAACTCAACGGCAGAAGCCGCGGACGACAAGGTAGCACCCTGCCAACTCCGCGGCGAATCGGACGTCAGGTCGCCCGAAGAACCTCTCACTTGCCGAAGCCGTGCTTGCCGCGACGGCTGCGCTTGCGCTCGTGCATCTTCTCACCGAATGCACGCAGCTCGCCTCGCTGCTCTGGCGTCAGGATGCCGTGCAGTGCGGTCACGTCCGTCACCATTTGCTTGGACATCCGGTCGATGAGCGCCACCGACTCTGCCCGCACCTGCTCGAGCGCTTCGGTGTCCAGCTCGTCGGCCAGCACCAGCTGCAGCATCGACTCCTTGAGCGCCTTGCCCTCGTTCTTCATGTTGACGATCTCGACCGCCAGCACGTCCAAGTTCGGGTCGATCGCTGCACGCTGGGCATCGGTCGCGTCCAGCTTGCCGAAGATCTTGTCCGCGCCCCAGTCGAGGCGCTCACGCACCTGCTCCGGCGTGACGTTGTCACAGCTGTCGCCACCGCCGGCACTTGCCAGCGCCGGCACCACAAACGCTGCCCCTGCGAGCAGCACCAGCCCAACCATCAGCTTCTTTCCTAGGCCTCGACGTCCCTTGCCTGCGCCGCGTCCATCCGTTTCCTCGCTCGTCATCTCTTGCTCCCTTGCGTCTTCTTCAGCATCCGCCGGTGCGGCCATCGCTCCGACACACTCAAGGTACGAGCGGCGAATTGCTGGTCCGTTGTCGCTGCGTAAACTTTTGCGAAGTGTCATGATGGTTTGCGAACCCTCGCTGCCGAGCCTGCCCACGGAGGCCCCATGACGGTTGACCGCCGGACGTTCCTTCTCTCGTCTGCTGTGGCTGCAGGTGCCATCGCCGGGCTGAGACCTAAGGTCTATGCTGCAGGCAGTGACACCGTCGCCGACAGCGCTCTGAGCGAGCTGCGCGCGTCACTGAGCGGACGTCTCGTCACAGGAACCGACAGCGACTACGACACCGTCCGCAAGGTGCGCAACCGCAGCTACGACGGCGTTCGCCCGCGCGGCATCGTGATGGCGCAGACCGCTGAAGACGTCCGACGTGCCGTCAGCTGGGCCAGCACCCATAAGACCGCCATCGTCCCGCGCAGTGGCGGCCACAGCTACATCGGCCAGTCGACCACGGACGGCTTGGTGGTCTCTGTCGTTCCTATGAGCAAGATCAAGGTCGACAAGGCCGCGATGACCGCGACCATCGGCGCTGGCGCGATGCTGATCGACGTCAACGTGGGCTTGATTCAGCAAGGCGTCGGTCTGCCGACGGGATCCTGCCCCTCCGTCGGCGTCGCCGGGCTGACCCTTGGCGGCGGCGTGGGCTTCAGCAGCCGGAAGTGGGGGCTGATGTGCGACAACCTCGTCGGCGTAGAGATGGTGACAGCCGCGGGCGAGGTGGTCCGCGCCGACGAGAAGACCAACCCGGAGCTGCTCTGGGCCTGTCGCGGGGGCGGGGGCGGCCACTTCGGCATCGTCACGTCGTTTACGTTCAAGGTGCATGCGCTGGAGCCGATCTCAGGCTACGCGATCCGCTGGGACTGGAAGCATGCCGACAAGGTCCTCGACGTCTGGCAGCGCTGGGCGGCTGAAGGCCCCGACGAGCTCTTCAGCGTCTGCGCGATGACGCGCGGCAAGACCGAGCCCAGCATCCGCAGCCACGGTCGCTTCTTCGGCTCCAAGCAGGAGCTGCGAAAGCTCTTGGCGCCGCTGCGCGGGGTGGCCAAGCCGGCGAAGTTTTCGGTCTACGAGACCGACCTGTGGAAGGCCCACGTCGAGAGCCCTAAGTGCTGGCCGGACCCCAACGTCTGCCACTCTTGGAACCACCCACAGCCAGGGCGCTACAAGCAGGCCAGCTACACGGTGAAGTCCGACTACTTCAAGCGCTACCTCGACGAGGAGGGCCGCGCCGCCATGATCCGCGGGGTCGAAGGCGGTCAGAAACAGAAGCTCAGGTGGGGCGGGGTGATCCTCGACGGCTTCGGTGGCGCCATCAACAAGCCCGCAGCCGACGACACAGCCTTTGTCCACCGCGACAGCCTCATCCAGGTCGAGTACGTCGCCCACTGGTGGCCAAAGGTTGGCGAGGCAGGTGCAGAGCGGATCCGCGACTGGATGCGTGCCTTCTACGCCTCGATGCGACCCCACGCGTCGGGCGAGTGCTACCAGAACTATCCGGACCTCGACCTGCCCAACTGGCAGACGGCCTACTTTGGCCAGAACCTTCCGCGACTGAAGCGCTGCAAGGCCAAGATCGACCCAAGCGGACTCTTCCGCGGGCGTCAGATCCTCACCGGCGCGGCTGGGTAGTCGTCGACCGCCACCGCGCTGACATCCAGGCCAGAGCAACCAGCAGAACGAGCCATTCGTTTCGGCTACCACTGGTCGCGCCGCAGCCTAATACGCCGAGGCTAGCCCGCACTTCTCACAAGAATTCGGCTGCGGACGGCGGATCTGCAGCACCTGTGCGGCCGTGCTCCTTGCGGAAAACTCAAGGGGTCTCGACACATCATCGTTTTCCTCCAGTCCGCGCCAGCCGCACCTGTGCTGCACCTCCTTGTCCTCGCTCGAATTCTTGTGAGAAGTGCGGGCTAGAACCGCATCGGAAGGCGGAGATACCGACCGCTTCAAGCTCGCTCACACAGTCGGTCGACAGCAAGACGCGGAGGACTTCGCTGCTGGAGAAGACCCGGTCGTGGGACAGGCAGTGGAAGTTGCCATCGGCATCCAGCTCGCGAGGCTCCAGGTGTCGGACCTCGGCCGTGCTGGAGTTGATGGTGATGAACGGCAAGAGGATGCGTGTGCCAACCGCGAACGCGCCCGCATCTGGCCGCAGCTCCAACACGTCACCCGCAGCAGGGAGCTCTCTGAAGTCGGTGCCGACAAAGGCGTCGGTGACGGAGACAGCAATGTCGCCGTCAGCTGCGACGATGACGCCATCCACCACGAAGGCGTGGACCCATTGATTGCACAGACAGTTTTCTTCGATGAAGCAGGTCGACGCGACTGCTTGTGGCGAGAGCATCGACAGCAAGGTGGCGGCCATAAGGGCTGCATGTTTCATGATCGTGCCTTAGGTGTGGATGTGACGATGAGGATCATCGCTCAGCGACGCGGAGCGTCAACTCGGTCGTCTCTGCGGACCGCGAGGCAGATCAACGCAGCGAGCGCCACGACCCACGTCAGCGGCCCACCATGGGTGCCGGCGCACGCCTCACCCGTCCCGAAGGGCGGGCAGCCGTCGATGACGATTCCACGTTCAGCGAGGGCCGCCTCGCAGTCGTTGGACGCCATCGTCGCAATGGCTTCGTCGGTCGAGAACACATTGTCGACCCCGGTCCAGCAGTGAAACGCCCCGTCGTCGTCGAGCAGAACCGGCGTGCCCTGGACGCTCTCAAGGGCCTCGATGCTCGGCAGCACGTAGGGCAGCAGGATGCGCTGACCCAGCGATCCGACGAATCCCTCGCTCGGCAGCGGCAAGGTTTCACCGACGGCTGGAACGTCGCCGAGGTCCCGCACGACCACGACGCTGGCGACCTCTACGCCAAGGCCGCCGTCCTGCGCAACGACGACACCCTCTACGATCAGGGCACGGCGGTGCCCATCGCAAAGACAGGGCTCATGGCGCACGCATGAGAGCGCGTAGGCTGTCTGGACGCTCGTCAACGCGACGAGCAGGGTCATGGCGACCTTCAAAGCGGTTGTCAACATCAGCAGCTCCGGGGTTGCCACCTACGCACAGCAAGATCGGTACCAACGAGAAGCGACACGCTCTGCCGTGGTCGAGTCGGATGCCCTCGCGCCCTGCAAGCATCGCCCTCGACACCCGCACCATGCGTATCGGTTCGCGGCGCGCAATCATCGTGTGAGGCTGCCAGCGGTGGTTAGCTAGTTGACGCACTGTCAACTGACGCGCCAGGCGCCGCTGTCGTAACCGGTCGCGGACGTCACGACAGACGGGACAGAGCGTCCCTGACGCCCGAACGCGGTCAGCTTCTCATCACGTGCGCGCAGCAGTCGTGGTATAGATCCGCCTGGACGGGAGTGTGGCGTGGGATGTCCGGGATCTTGGTCGCAACGCAAGCAAGCCGCTCACGGCCATGCCGGAGCGTGGGTCTTGCTTGCCGCAGTGCTCGTCGTCATGGCAACGGCGTGTGGCGAGCGAAAGACCGGTGAAGCGGACACGCCCGCGCGCCCAGCGGCCACCGATACGGAAGCCTCCGCAGTGAGCGGTGAGTCTTGGTACGGCAAAGTCGCCCTACCCGGTGGCAACGAGCTGGTCTTCAGCGTCATCTTCGATGCGAAAGACGCCGCTCGCGCCGCCGTCTCCGTGCCCATGCAAGGCGTTGACAGGGCGCCGGCAAAGAACGTGACCGGTCGCGGGGACACCCGGGCATTCACGCTGGTCGTCCCTCCGATGCCAGAGGCCCAGGCCGCTCGCTTCGAGTTCACCCTCGCCCGAGACGGTGACGTGGCTCACGGGACATTCAGCCAGGCGGGCTCGACCTTGCCAGTCCGGATGGCGCGTGAGGGCGTCGACATCCCCGATGTCTATCGGCCGCAGACCCCGGTGGGCCCCTTTCCATACGACATGCGCGATGTGCGCATCGAGTCCAAAGACGGTGCGACGCTTGGCGGCACGCTGACGATCCCAAGGCGCAAGGGGCAGCACCCCGTGGCGCTGCTCATCACCGGCAGCGGCCCGCAGGACCGCGACGAGACCATCTTTCGCCACAAGCCCTTCGCCGTCATTGCCGACCACCTGACGCGCGGTGGCGTGGCCGTGTTGCGCCTCGATGACCGCGGCGTCGGCGCATCGACGGGGGCCTCCGACAGCATCACCAGCGAGAGCCTCGCCACCGACGTGATGACCAGCGTGGAGTGGCTGCGCAAGCAAGCCGACATCAACCCGGCGCAGGTCGGGCTTGTCGGCCACTCAGAGGGCGGGCTGATCGCCGCGATGGTAGCCGCCCAGGACAAGCGCATTGCGTTCGTTGTCTCGCTCGCAGGCACCGGCATCAGTGGCCGCGCGCTCATGCCGCTCCAGTACACGGCCATCAACCGCACCAGCGGCGTCAGCGACAAGGCGATCACCGCCATCATGCCCAGCTACAGCGCCGCCCTCGACGCCGCGATGGCCGACGACAAGACCAAGGCCGAGGCCGCCTACGCGGGACTCATGGACGCCATTGAGAAGCACGCTGACGGCGGTCTCCGCGAGCAGCTCGATGCCGTGGGTCGCGACACGCTCCTCGGGCAGATCACGTCCATGCTCTCGTCGGCCTGGTTCAAGGGCTTCTTGGCGCTCGATCCGGCTCCCCGCTGGGAGAACGTCATCTGTCCCATCTTGGCCCTCAACGGCGAGCGTGACGTCCAGGTCCCGGCAAAGGAGAACCTCAAAGCCATCAGCGAGGCCGCCAAGCGCGGCGGCAACGTGCGCGTCCTTGCGCGTGAGCTCCCTGGCCTGAACCATCTCTTTCAGCGGGCCAAGACCGGAGCCGTCGCCGAGTACGCCGCCCTAGCAGAGACCTTCTCGCCCGACGCCCTCAAGATCGTTGGCAGCTGGATCGCCGGCCAGGTGACCCTCGCGGGCCAGTAGCGCCGCACGTCAGCGGTTGCGACGTCGGCTTCGGCGCTTCTTCTTGGCCTCGCGCTCTTTGTCGGCGAGGCGCTTGCGCTTCATGATCTCGGTGTGCCGCTCGTCCCAGCGCTCGTTGTAGCAGTCGGGCTCGTTGTCGGCGCACTCGATGCGAATGTGGAAGTGGCGCACGTGGTCAGCGCTGTGGCGCACCGCCGAGGCTGATGGATCCTTGCCCGGACGCGGCGGGAACTCGATGAGTCGGTCGAGCTCTTCGAGCGACACGCCCATGTTCCGGCCGGCCTCATAGAGGAAACGCTGGACCTTGCGGTCGAGGTAGATCGCCTCGGTTCGCCCCGTTGCGGCAAAGGCGCGGGCGAGCTCAAACGATGCCTCCCAGTCGACCTCGTGGGGATTGGGCGAGTAGGTGAACGCGACGTGCGGCAAGATCGGTAGGAAGATGTCGATGTCGCGGCCAGACTGGTGGCTCTTGTGGGGCTTAAACGTGCGCCCGCGCCGCCGGCTCAGACCGCCGATGATGAGCTGACCGTCGTAGCCGCTGGCGTAGCGAAACTGGGCGATGGCCTCGAGGTGCGTGCGAATCGCATGCGACGAGCCGTACGCGTGCTGGGGCACCTTCAGGGTGTAGAGTGTGCTCTCCGGGAGGCGCACGGCGTTCGTGATCTTGCCCCGCTGTGGTCGGCCCGTGCTGATGGCGCCGTCGCGCACGCGGATCTCAGGGACGGCTGGCCCACGCACCGCGTTGACGGTCTGCGGCCGGTCGTCGTCGATATAGACCACCAGCGTGCGGCCGGGTCCGAGGGTCGAACCGACGCCGCGGTTCCATGCCCTCAGCTCGCGGTAGCGGACCTTGTACTTCGTGGCGACTGCGGTCCAGTCCTCGCCGTCGGCGCTGACGTGCTCAATGCGCCGCCGTGGTGCCGGCGTGCGCGACGCGTAGACCTTGATGGACTTGCCGGGAACCAGCTTCAGCTTGCCGTCGTTGCTTCGACGCAGCGACGCCTTCTTGGTGCCGTAGCGGGCTGCGATCTCCTCAGCCGTCTCGCCGGGCAAGACCGTGTGCTGGATGTGGCGCCAGCGGCGCTGTGGCTCCGGAAACGAGCGCTGTCGACAGCTGTCGCCGACGATCTCAACCCCGGTAGCGCGGATGCTCTGACGCTGCCACGGAGTCTGCTCGACGTCCTTGACGACCACGGCGGCAGGCACAGGCGCAGGCAGGCGCTCGGTAGCATCGGGCTCAGCCTCGGCCGGCACCTCCAAGGCGGGCGGACCCACGAGCTCCTCGACCGCTGGCTTCGCGCTGGCAGGCGTCGCGGGGTTGACCACCGGGACGACCTCGAGAGACGTAGCCGGAGGCGCACCGACGACGAACGTCGATCCCAACCACAACCCGAGCCAGCACGTCACCATCATAGGGACGGGGGAGTTAGCGCAAGACCCTACCGTCGGCAAGCATCAGGCCGACCGGGCGCGGCTACTTGCAGGCGTGCTTGATCGTCAGCTTGTAGGCGCCGTCGCGCGGCAAGAGCAGACCGTGAGCCCCCTTGGGCCAGGCGGTGACCCGGAAGGAGAGCTCCGTGTCGGCCAGCACGTCGATCTCAACCCGCGCTTTGCTGCTGCTGTGACCTGGCTCGATGCGCTTGGCCCGGATGGAACCTGCGACACCCTTTCGACCGGCGCCGTCGTAGACGACGTTGCCGCGCTCGACGATGTTGAGGCGTGGCTTGTAGCTGCCCTTCGTGCGCCGGAGCTCCGCCTTGAACTTCTGGCCTGCCTTGACCTTGACCTTCATGTCGTGGCCGTAGAACTCGCCCGACGCGAAGTTGTCTTTGCGCTTGTACTTGCCGCACTTGGCGACCCGCGCCTTGCGGGACCAAACCCGGCTGTTGGACGCGCTGCCAGGCTTGGCCTTCGGCTTGGCAAGCTCCCGCGTCGACGCGGTGGCTTTCTGGGCCACGGCCGCCGACGATGTGTAGGTGATGCCGGTCGTCGCCGAGTAGGTCGTCGCGCTGTGTCCACGCAGCATCTTGACGTCGCGAGCGGCGCCTGCGCTGTACTCTTGGGGCTTGCCCTTCATCGCGACCTTGTGGCCGGCGCACGTCGCTGTGGAGCGCATGCCGAGCAGCGGAGCGACGTCGACGCGCTTGCCCTTGGGCGTGGCGATGTCGATGTGGACGTGGGGCGCGCTGTGCATGACGCCCGAGCCACCCATGATGCCGATCTCCTGGCCGGCTGCGACGCGGCTGCCAACGCGGAGGTCGGGGTGCACGGCGCCGAGGTGCATGTAGCGGATCTTGTGGCCGGCGAGCTTGCCCTCGGTCGCAATGGTCACAATGACCGTGCCCGAGCGCCAGCGCCCTTTGTTCTCGGTGAAGAAGTGGACCAGTCCGTACCCGGGCACCACCGCCGAGCGTGGCAGCATCTTGCCGCCGCGAAGCACCTCGCCGGGCCGAGTATCGGGGATGCCAAACTCGCCGGGGTTGTCCGCCGGGCGTCCGATGAACGTGACCTTGGACTTGGCCATCGCGCGGATCGGCGTGCCGAGCCCCCAGTCGGGGCCGATGCCGCCGAGGTCGATCGCCTCGTGAACGTGCTTGTGACCGGTGCACTTGCCAAAGCCGCGGAACATCTTGCGCGTCGGGTAGGGCACCACCAGTCCGTCGACGGTCTGGATCTCGGCGTTGACGTCGCCGGGGTTGAGCGCTGCACCGCCACGCTTGCTGCTGTGGCCGAGCGCGTCGATGGCCGGTGACTCCAGCTCGACCTTCTTGTGGAGAGCGTGGACCTTGGTCTTCGCCTTGGCCTTGGCCTTGGCGACCGGCTTGGCCGGTGCCTTCGACGTACCGGCCGACTTCGGCTCGTCGTCGGGGTCTTTGAGAATCGCCGGCTCGCCCTGAGCGGGCGGGCTGTGACGCACAGCAGGCGGAGAGCCGCTAGCAGACGGCATCAACACGTACTCGATGGTCGAACCTGAGACCAGCGGGTTGCTGTCGAGTGCTTGGTGGGCGACGCCGCAGCCAGGGGCCACACTAAGACCAGCGACCGCAAGCAGGGCTGCGGATGCGGTCATGAATGGATGGAGTTCGTACTTCACGGCGCCTTTTTACTGCCGGATTTTCGTCTAGACCAAGAAAGCGTCCGGGTTTTCTAAACCCAGGCCGCCATCTACAGCCAGAAACGCTCGCCTATTCCATGAATTCACTCTGCAAATCGGATCGCCCGCCGCGACGGCCTCTCGTTGCTCTCGCTCGACGTCCTGCGAGAAAAACGGCTGGAGCCCGAAAACCCTTGCCGAGAGTCGGGTCAGCGCCGGTGTGGATCGGACCGGCGGACCGGCGCCGGCCTTTAGCGTGCGGCGACGAGAGCCTTGATCTCGGCCTCCTCACGCTGCCAGATGGCCTCAAGGCCTTGAACGAACGTGGGAAAACGCGGCTTCACGCCAAGCGCCTTGAACGTCGCGGTGGCGTCCAGGCGCTTACTCGCCAGGTACATTGCGACAACGTTGCGCGACAGCCGCACCTTGGCCTCGTCCACCGGCATCACAGGCGGAGCGGGCAGGCCGTAGCGGGCGACAACGTGGTCGGCCACTTCCCGAGGTGTCGAGGGGCGCTCGTCGCTGGCGAGGTAGGTTGCACCGCTCTCGCCCCGAGTCAGGGCGGCGTCGATCAGGGACGTGAGGTCCCGCACATGAATGCGGTTGGTGTAGGCGTCGCCCTCGCCCACCACCCGGTAGCGTCCGGATGCGATGCGGTGCAGCTGCGAGCGGCCGGGGCCGTAGATGCCGGCTGGCCGAATCACCATCGGACGCAGCGTCGTGGCGCTCAGCACCGTCTTTTCGATGGCGACACGGGCTGCCCCGCGTGGGCTGTCTGGGGTGCAGGGGCTCTGCTCGGTGGTGACCGCGCCACCTTGGTCGCCGTAGACGCTTGTCGACGAGATGTAGACCAGGCCCTGGAGGTTCCAGTTGCCGAAGAAGTCGCAGAGGCGCTCGTGGGGGTCGTCGTAGCCGTCGTCGTCACGCATCTTGGGCGGGATCGACGAGACCACCGCACACACGCGGCCGCGGAACTGCTTGAGGGGCGCTAGGTCGTCGGATGACCACATCAAGGGCCGCGCACCGCGGGTCCGGATCACCGATGCCTGCTGCTCATCGCGGGTCGTGCCGATCACCGGCGTCCCGCGGAACGCGAGCCGCTGCGCCAGCACGGTGCCCGTGTAGCCCGCGCCCAAGATGAGCACATGCTCGTCGCTACGGTCTTTCACCCTCGTCATCATCGCCTCGTGTCGTGTGGCTGCGACTCTGCGAGGCAACCACGGGGCCGCGAGCCTGATTCGGTGCAGCGAAAAAGACAAGGAGCCAAAAGACAAGCCATGGTCGGCGGGCTACCCTCGCGCTCGTGGACGCGTCTGAAACTCGCAGCTGGCCTAGCGTCAGCGTCATCATCCCGATGCTCAACGAAGCCGACTTCATCGCGCGCTGCCTCGACGCGATGCTCGCGCAGGACTACCTGGGCGAGCTCGAGTTCATCTGCATCGACGGCGCCAGCGACGACGCAACCCGCGCCATCGTGGGCGACTATGCCAGCGCTGACCCACGCGTGAGGCTGCTCGACAACCCACAGCGGCGGACCTGCCCAGCCCTCAACATCGGGATTCGGGACGCCCGCCACGAGCTGGTCCTGCGCATGGACGCCCACTCGATCGCCGACCCGGACTACATTCGCCAGTCCGTCATGCTGCTGCTCGACACCGGCGCAGCCAACGTCGGCGGCCGCTGGACCTTCGTCGGTGAGACGTACTGGCAGCGGGCCATCGCGTCCGCCCTCAGCGCCCGATTTGGTGCCGGGGTCGCCGGCTGGCGGACGATGACGGTCCGCGGCGAGACCGACACGGTGCCGTTCGGCTGCTGGCGACGCGAGACGCTGCTCGCCATCGGTGGCTTCGAGGAGAACCTGGTCGGCAACGAGGACTACGAGCTCAATGACCGCTTGCGCGCGCAGGGCGGCGCCATCTGGTTTTCCCCGGCCATTCATGTCCACTACCACGTCCGGCGCGACCTCAAGGCGCTGTGGCGTCAGTACTACCGCTACGGCGGTTGGAAGGTCGACGTGCTGCGGAAGCGCCCCGGTTCGCTGAAGGCCCGCCACCTGGTAGCACCTGCGTTCGTGGCGGGACTCGCGCTCGGTACCCCGCTCGCCATCATCGCGCCTGGCCCGGTCCGCTGGGCGTTCACCGCAGGCGTCGGCACGTATGCGGCGGCAACGCTGGTCGCAGCAACCCGCTCGGCGTCGCGCGACGGCTGGGAGCTCTTGCCGGCGCTACCCGTCGTGTTTCTGACCACCCACATGGCGTGGGGCGCGGGCTTTTGGCGAGGCCTTACTCGGCGCGCCAAGCTGCAGGCGTCCAGACCAGCCCGTCCCGCTCGGTGAAGGGCTCGCCGGCACCGAACACGTCGGCGTCGGTGATGGTGAGCCGCAGCTTCCGGTCGACCTCAACGAGCGCTTTCGCCCGCCGGTCACCGGCCTGATACGAGCGGGTCAGACCGGCGTTGACCCAGTAGGTACCAGGCACCAGGGGCAGTGACGCCAGCGTGCAGCGAAAGCGCTGGGAGCCGTCGCCGGTTTGGGATGCCGCCACGCCAAGATGACTCGCGCGGGTCCGCAGCACGCGGGCGCCGGAGAGTGACTCGATCTCGACGTAGACATCGACGTCGGGCAGAGCCGTGGTGTTTTCGACGTCGATGAGAGCGGTCAGCGGCGCGCCGGTCGGCAAGCTCGCGGTCGAGCCGCCCTCGACGACCAGCTCGATCCGCCGGATGAAGGGCTTGGTGCTGTGCGTCAGGTCGCCGGTCAGGTCCACGACCTGGTCGTGAGCAGCCACGTCGGGCTGCAGGTAGCCGGCGAGGACCTCTTCCGTCTCGCCGTCGGCGACGATCCTGCCGGCATCGAGCTGGATGACGCGCGGGCAGACGGCACGGATCTGGTCGAGGTCGTGGCTGACGAAGAGGACAGTCGTTCCGTCATGCTGCGCGAGCTGTCGGACGTGATCGAGCGCCTTGCGCCGAAACCGGGCGTCGCCCACGGCGAGGACCTCGTCGACCACGAGAATGTCATGCGGCAAGAGCGCGGCGACGGCGAACCCGAGACGAACCCGCATGCCGCTGCTCCAGCGCTTGAACGGTGTGTCCAGGAAGCGCTCGACGTCGGCGAACGCAACGATCGCGTCGAACGACTGCTGGACGTCTTGCCGACTCATCCCGTGGATGGCGCCCTTGAGGAAGATGTTCTCACGCCCCGTCAGTTCGTTGTGAAAGCCGGTGCCGACCTCGAGCAGGCTCTGGACCCGCCCTCGCACGATGGCGTGACCCTCCGTGGGCTCGGTCACGCGCGACAGGATCTTGAGCAGGGTCGACTTGCCAGCGCCGTTGGAGCCGACGAGTCCGACAACCTCCCCCTGCGACACGTCAAAGGTCATGTCGCGAAGGGCCCAGAGGTCGCGCGCGTCGGGACGAGGGGCTCTACTTTGACGACCGAGGTAGCGCCGAATCGGCCGTGCGAGGCGGCTCACGATGCGGCGGCGCCGGAGCTCGCCGAGCCGGTAGAGCTTCGAGAGGCTGTGGACCTCGATGATCGGTGACGATGCGCCCACTAGATGGCGTCCGCGAAGGTGCTCTCGACCCGGCGGAAGAACCACAGGCCGCTGAAGAAGAGCACCAGCGCGATGCTGGTGCCGAGGATGACGCCGGGGAGGTAGAGCGGGACCTGGCCCCCCAGCAGCGACCAGCGGGTGCCGTCGACCACCGACACGAGGGGGTTGAGGGCGTAGAGCAGCCGGTAGTCGTCACCAATGACGCTGGAGCTGAAGCCGACCGGCGAGATGAACTGACCGATCTGAAGCAGGAAGGGCACGAAGTAGGCGATGTCGCGGTAGTGCACGTTCAGCGCTGAGAGCCACAGCGACAGGCCAACGCCCGTGATGACGGCAAGCAGGATGAACGCCGGTAGCAGCAGGAGTCGCGCGTCGGGCGCCCAGGCGTAGATCAGCATCAGCAGCGCCAGCAGCAGCAGCGAGACCAAGAAGTCGAAGCCGGCGACGCACGCCTCGTGGATGACGAGGATGACGCGCGGGAAGTAGATGCGGGTGATCAGGCTCGAGTTGCGGACCTGGCTCGACGCGCCCCGCGAGACCGTGCCGGCAAAGAGCTGCCACGGCAACAGACCCGCGAAGACCATCAGCGCGTAGGGCGTGTCGCCGTCGCTGTCGAGCTGCGCGACGCTGCGGAACACGAAGGTGAAGACAATCATCGACACGAAGGGGCGCACGAACGCCCACATGAGCCCAGCCACGGTCTGCTTGTAGCGCACGACGATGTCGCGGCGGGTGAGGTGCGAGATGAGCGCACGCGCGCGCCAGGCGTCGGCCCAGTAATGGCGGGTGTTGCCGCCGCGTTCGATGCGTCGCTCGAGCGGTGCCGTCCGGGCGTGATCGTCGCTCACCGAATGACCCGCCACGACGCGCCGTATTGGTTGCGGAGGACCGGCTCGAAGAGGTTCGTGTTGGCGCGGTCGAGCACGTACATCTGCACCAGCATCGAGTCGAAGAGCCTCTGGTCGACCACCCACATGGCGCCAAAGCTCCTGAGGTGGAGGACGTGCAGGCCTTTGTCGTTGGGCAGATCGACCGACTTCACCCGCACGCGCTTGCCGCCATCGAGGTGGGAGACGACGTGGAGCGCTTTGACGCGCAGCGCCTTCTTCTTCTTGCCGCGGTAGAGGATGCCCTTCTTGCGATCGAAGATGTGTCCACGCCCCAGGTCGAACTGCCCCTTCTTGTTCGGAACGGGGTTCGCACGGCGGGTGTACAGGCCAAAGGGAGGGCGCGAGCGCTTGCCGTCGACCTTCGGGCGACGGACGTCTTGGCTGAAGCGCTCGACGGCGTTGGCAAACGAGATCATCCGGTGCGGGATGTGGAGGTAGACGTCCCGGGTCCGATCTGGGAGCGGGGCGTCAGGGCGGGCGAGGTTCGCAACCCACTCGCGGCGCGTCATGTCGGCCTCGCGGGCCAGCTTCCAGAGGGTGTTGGTGGCCGGTCGGGAGCGCTTGCCGGCGGCGTGGAAGCCCTCCGCGAGCCAGATGGCGATGTTGCGAGCCTGGCGCGGGGAGTCGGTGAAGTGCGCCTGGGACACGAGGAGGTTGTCCTTGCCGTGCTTGCTGCCATCGGTCACGGCGTTCATCCGACCGAAGAAGTAGAGCGGGTAGCCGAAGTCCCACCACGCGATGGCGTAGTCACCAGGCTTGGCGAGCTTGCCGAGGCTCTGGTGGAGCTTCGCTTCGCCGTTGCGAACCACCGTGGAGTGGCCGCGCGACAGGGACGCTTCGACATTGGGCGCGATGAGGAGCGCCGAGAGCGCCAGGCCGACGGTCGCGCCGCCGATACGCCTCCACATTTCCCGGTCGGGCAGCAGCTTGGCAACGAGCTTGCCGGCGAGGAACGCCAGGTACGTCGCGCCGATCGCGGCAATGGGTACGCCGTAGATGGTGAAGCGCAGCCCGCCCCAGAACGCGAACGCGCCGAGGGCGGCGATGGGCATGAGCAAGAGCAGCGGACGGTAGCGCAAGGCCGCGAGCAGAAAGCCCAGCAGCCCCAGGATGAGCGCGACGCTGGAGCCGGCGTAGCGCTCGGCCATTTGCTCGAAGGGCGGAATCTTGGACTCGCGGATCAGGCCCGCGACGTTGATCATCCGGAGGTCGCCGGCTCCTGCGCGCTTGCCCATGCCGCGCTCGGTGTAGCCGTCGACCTGGGTGTTGATGGTGGTCAGCCCAGGGTTTGTCGCCACCATCGTGATGGCTGTCGCCACGGCGAGGACCTTGATGTGGGAGGGCTTGAGCCAGGCGGCGCTGATGCTGACGAAGAGCACCACAACCAGCAAGAGCCGAAGCCAGAGCGGCGCACCGACCTGCATAACGCCGATGAGGATGGCCGAGCTCCACGCCCAGTCTTCCGAGCGATGAAAGACGGCGAGGTAGCCGATGTAGCCGAGGCTGAGGGCGAACGTGATCGGAGCGATGCGGTCGTAGAAAAAGGGCCCTAGGGCAATGACGACAACGGCCCACAGACTCGCTGAGAGCTCACGCTTGACGACGCTGTGGATGAAGAGCCAGCCGAGCACCAGCGGGACGGTGACGCTGAACATGTCGGTGTCGTAGTAGCCGAGCAGCGTTCGGAAGGAGTAGCTCGCCCCGACGACCGCCATGCACGCTGCCGCTAAGCCCCAGAACGGCGCCTTGAAGAGGCGACAGATCAGGACCGTCGGCACGACGATGAGCGAGGCGATGAAGGGCGGCAGATAGAAGAGAACGTCCAGGAGCGGCGTGCTCGTCACCTTGGTCGCGAGGTACGGCAGCGCCGTGATGGCATAGCGCTCGACGGAGGGGAGGCGGAGGTTGTGGCCGGAGACCCCCTCGACAGCGTCCTGCACGATCGCGGCCCAAAAGTAGCCGTCGGCGACGGTCAGCGAGTAGTGCCCCTCCCAGAGCGCCGAGGCCTTTCCTTCCAGCCCGGGAAGCCACAAGAACCGGATGAGCAGCCCAAATCCGTACGCAAGCAACACTAGGAGCGCGATCCACCACCAGCGAAGCGAAGTCTCCGGAAGCGACAGGGCGTCTCGCGCCACCGTGAAGAGGCTCGCTTGGGGCTTAGACGGGCGCGGTGGAGTGGGTTTCGGCACGCGCCAAGCAAGCAGGATTCAGGCGTGGATGACAAGTGGGCTGCTGAAATTGGGCCGCGTCAGTCCAAGAGCTGAGGGCGGCGCGAAGCTGCGTGGCGTGGCGCGCAAAGCAAAAGAAGTGGCACCAAACGTCATTGTAGCTGGCGGTTCCCGGCCGCTACGCTGACACGCATAACAACAGGTCTGGATCCCGTCACATGACGGCCGACAGCTCGTCCACGCGTCCACCGTGGTTGCGACGTCGCCGGTCTGCTTGTCGTCTCCCGGCCTACCGACAATTTCGCGTGACAGTATTGAACGGGTGGCCGGGAACTGGTACCGTCGCGCTTATCCAAAAATTCTGATTCTACGAGAGCTTGTCGCCGACGGCC
Organism: uncultured bacterium; assembly: GCA_938040325.1. Lineage (GTDB taxonomy): Bacteria > Myxococcota_A > UBA9042 > PHBI01 > PHBI01 > CALHXW01. Next base: position 21,850 of record CALHXW010000158.1, read on the forward strand.
GCCGCAGTCGTGCGTCAACGCTTCGAGGGGGAAAAATGCGTCGACACGTGCGTCGTGTCGGGGTGTCTCTCTGCGTGCTCCTATTGGGAGCATGCGGTAGCGACAAGTCCGGCACAAACATCGGTGAAGATACCGCCGAACCCGACACTGGAGGCGCTGACATTAGCGTCGACACGGCGGACCCCGCGGACACCGCGGAGCCACTAGACACCGCAGACATGACCGACACCACCGAGGCTGACACCGGCCCGATGGAAGACACAGCGGTGGACACGGTCGACCCTGGCGCTGCGCTGGGTGCGCTTTGCCAGAGCAGCGACGAGTGCGCGAGTGGCTTCTGCTTTGGACTTGGCGAGGTCAAGGTCTGCGCCATTCCCTGCGATGCCGACGGCACCTGCAGCGACGAAGGCTACACCTGCGCGACCTTCGGGGAAGGCGATGACGCTCAGCGCGTCTGCGCCGGCCCTGACGACATCGCGGGGCTTCCGTGCACCGATGACAGCGACTGCTTTGGTGGCGCGAGCTGCACGGGCCAGGAGGAGGTCGTCAATCACTGCACGTTCCCGTGTGATGACGGAGCGTGTGACGAGGGCAGCGTGTGCGGCGACGACGATCGGTGCGTGCCGGAGGGCGGCTTCGGCTGCACCGGCTTTGACGCGGCGACGCAGCAGTCGGGCGCATGCACGGTCGCCAACACCGTGGGTCAGTGCAGCGGCGACTTCGTCTGCAGCGGCGTCGGTGAGGGGAGCTGTGACGCGCCACAAGCGATCGCCGAGCTCTGCAACGGTGTCGACGACGACTGCAACGGCGAGATCGACGACGGGCTCTGCGATGACGCGAACCCCTGCACCGAGGATGCGTGCGACGCGAACGCCGCCGACGGCTGCAGCTTCACGCCGCTGACCGGCGACGTCTGCGACGACGGCGATCCGTGCACCATCAGCGACGCATGTGACACCGAGGGCGCCTGTGTGGGCGACCCGAACCCGCAGTGCGAGTGCCAGAGCGACGACGACTGCATGCTGGCCAGCACGAAGCACGACGCGTGCGCCGCCGCCGTGTGCGACATGACGGCCAACACCTGCGTGACCACGTTTAACAACGAAGGCGGCGCCTGCGTGAGCACCGCGGCGTGTCTGACGGATGGTGTCTGCAACGGCGCGGGCGAGTGCACGCAGCAGGACTCGACCTGCGACGACGGCAATCCCTGCACCGCGGATGGATGCGACACCGACGGCGCCTGCGCGTTCACGCCAGCGGCGTTCAACGATCCGTGCGATGACAACAACCCCTGCACCACCGGGGACACCTGCAACACCGAAGGCGAGTGCATCAGCGGCCCGGCGCCGATCTGCGATGATGCAAACCCGTGCACGACCGACGGCTGCGACCCCGCTGAGGGCTGCGTGTTCGGAAACAACGCCGACCCATGCAACGACGGGGATGACTGCACGATGGGCGACGTCTGCAGCGACGGTTGGTGCTCGGGCCAGCCGATGGACTGCTCGGCGCTCGACACGCCGTGCGGCGTGAGCACCTGCAGTGCGGGCAGCTGCCAGCAACCGGCGGCGACCTGCTCGTTTGTGCTCAGCCTCGATGTCGTCATGGCCAGCGTGCTGCACACCCCAACAGGCATGCACGGGGTCCAGTGCAGCGTGCACGGCGGGCCCGTCGGCGGCACAGCGGTGCCCGGCGTTCACAACATCACGTGGGGCTTCCACACCATCCGGCGTTAGCCAAAGGGACGAGCGATGAACACGACCATCTCGGCGCCCCCGGCGCCACCAAACACCAACACTTTCACACCTTCACACACAGACCGAACGCCCAGGAGGCAGCACCCGATGCGAACGCCGAACCACTCGACCCTCACCCGCCGCGGACGGACGGCTTGCCTGGCCGGTCTCGCGGCTGTCGCGAGCCTGCTGTTCGCTGGCACGGCCCTCGCGGTGCCAAGCCAGTTCACTGTCCAGGGCTACTTGACCGACACCCAGGGCGCGCCTGCCAACGGCACCTACGACGTCATGATCGGTCTGTACGCCGACCAGACCGGCGGCACGGCCGAGTGGGACGAGTCTCTCTCGGTGGTCGTCACCGACGGCTTCTTTGACGCGGTCTTGGGCGCGACGCCGGTCAACCCGCTGATGACCGAAGACTTCATCGACAACCCTGGCCTGTGGCTTGGCGTCAGCGTCCTCGCTGGCCCCGGCGTCGCGGCCGGTGGCGAGCCGGAGCTGCCGCGCAGCCCCCTCTCGTCGGTGGGCTACGCGTTTGCAGCCACCCACGCCATCAGCGCAGACAGCGCCATGAGTGCGAGTGACCTCGACTGCACCTCGTGCATCGAGATCACCGCCCTCGACTTCGACCCGGTCACACAGGCGGAGCTCGACGCTGCGCTGAGCACCGGCGGCAGCGCAACGGCCGACGCGCAGGCTGCAGCGGACAACGCGCAGACCACGGCAGACGACGCCGCCACGGCTGCTGCTGACGCCGCCACCGCCGCTGCTGACGCCGCCACGGCCGCTGCTGACGCCGCCACCGCTGCTGCTGGCGCTCAGACCACCGCTGACGACGCGGCAACCGCGGCAGCCGCAGCGACCACTGCCGCCACCGCCGCCCAGGCCACGGCTAACGACGCAGCAACCGCGGCTGGCACGGCCCAG
>CALHXW010000159.1 GCA_938040325.1 uncultured bacterium
CGCTCAAGAGGATCCCTGGTCCCGCGGTCACGTCATTGAGGCTAGCCCCAAATCAAGCGCTATTTTCGAGCGAGGCGAAGGCGATGCGTTTGCCAGCGGCGCCCGCTGGACGAAGGCGATGCGTGCATCGTCGAGTTCAGGTGAGCGAAGCGAACGCACGGACGTCGCTGGCGAGGGCATCGCCAAAGCCGCAGCCGGAAAGAGCCCTTGTTTTGGGGCTAAGACCCTTTTCGACGACGACGACGACGACTCAAGCACCGCTGAGCTAGCCGAGTTTGCTCCCACGCCGTCGATGGCGACGGCTGTCCCCATGCCGCCGCCGCTGCCGTTGGAGGCTCGAACGAGCATCGACCGGATCGCTGAAGCTCGTCGTCGAATTGCAGCACTCAAGACATCGACGGCAAGAGATCGTGCGCGCCGTGCTCAGGAGTCCACCGGGGCTGCCCGGCTGAGCGAACCGGACGCCACAAAGACCGCGGATGCGCGTGCAGCCGCACTGCACCGACCGAGCTAAGAGCGCGCCCCACAGCGCGCAACCTGTCTCTGCGTTGACATGCCTTTTACAACCGGGTCGTCGACGACGTGCCTAGGCCGATCGTCGACCACACGGCCGGGCACCCAGGGCAACGGGAACTGAATAGCCTCCACGCGTCAGCGTCGCAGCCTATGTGACTCGGACCCTGGAGCTTGACGATGCGAGCAACCCTCTTGATAGCCGCGATTGCCTCACTCGCCGCCACGGCGTGCGAGGGGACGATTCCCTCCGACGGCTCGCAGCCCACGCAGCCAGGACCGACCACACCGACCGCCGACACAGTCGGCGACTCTATCCCTGTCGGTGACGACACGGACGCCGGGCCTGGCGCGCCCCTCCCTCCCGCGCCAGGTCCGGCCCCTTCACCCGATGCCGGCCCGACGGATGACCCGCCGTCGCCTGGGCCTGCGCCCAGCGGCCCGGCGACCTGCGACGACCCTGGCAGCTATGTCTGCGCTGGCGACACGACCCTCAGCTTCTGTGACGCTGACGGCCTCGAGCAACTCTACAACTGCATGGACGTCTGCGACGACGCCGGCTTCGACCTCTCGTTTGGCTGCGACGACCACCCGGACAACGGCGAAGGCACCTGCTTTTGCGACAACGTCTGCGACCCGGAGCTCGACCGACCTCTCTGTCTAGACGACGGCACCGTCGAGCGCTGCGTCGGTGGTCGCTTCGAGACCACGTCGTGCGCCGACGAGTGCGCCCCGGGCACGGCCATCGGGTGCGTCGAGGACGTCGATGGCGTCGAGAACTGTGTCTGCGAGACGCCCGATGCGCCGCCGATGCCGCCGGCGCCTAGCTGCACGCCCGGCACCAGCTGCGTTGGCGCCGACGCCCTCGCGATCTGCAACGGAACCACCACCGAGACCGTCGGATGCGACGCGGTCTGCCTGGATGCGGGCTACGACTACGCTACCGGCTGCGCGGTGGACCCAGCCGATGGCACCGACAGCTGCTTCTGCGACGACTACCCGCCCGCGCCCCTGTGTGTGGAAGGGAGCTCGGAGTGCATCGGCACGACCGCGCTCCAGGTCTGCGAAGACGGCGCCCCGGTGGTGCTCGACTGCGACCTCGTCTGCGAGAGCGAAGGCTACGACTTCGCTGAGGCGTGCGCCCCCGACGCGTTCACCGGAACCGACGGCTGCTTCTGCACGACCTTCGTGTGCAGCGACAACGAGTTCACGTGCGGCGACGGCAGCTGCCTCGACGGCGACTATGTCTGTGACGGCATCGCCGACTGCGCGAGCGGCGGCGACGAGTTCGGCTGCGCCGAGTGCAGTGACCTCGACCCTGCAGAGTGCATCGGAACGACCACGCTCGAAGCCTGCGGCAACGGTGAGTATGAGGTCATCGACTGCGAGTCGGTCTGCCTGGGCGCCGGCTACGACTTCGCGACCGGCTGCGGCTACGACCCGGCGGTCGGCGAGGACAGCTGCGAGTGCGGGGTCTTCCCTCCGACCTGTGCGGTGGGCGAGGTCATGTGCGGCGACGGCGGATGCGTGCCTGAGGCCTACATCTGCGACGACATCATCGACTGCAACGACGGCACCGACGAGATCGACTGTCTGCCAACCTGCGACAGCTCGGAGCCCGCTGAGTGTGTCGGTGCAGGGAGCGTTTCATACTGCGACGGCGTGGACCCTGTGCTCGTCGACTGCGATATCCTGTGTCAGGACGCAGGCTACGACTACGCAGAGACCTGCGACTATGCACCGGAGCTGGGCGAAGACGCTTGTATCTGCGCCTACGCCAACGACGGCTGCGGTCCCGACGGCTTCGCTTGCGATGACGGCACCTGCATCGATGCCAGCTACACCTGCGACGGCTTCATCGACTGCTCGGCCGCCGAGGACGAGGCGTTCTGCGAGTAGGAGTGGGGCACCCTTAGCCGAAGACGAGCGCCAGGAAGCGAGAGAGCAGCGTGGCCGCGGCCGGGCTTGGGCGGTGACGCGCGTAGGTGGCGTCTCGCTCTTCATCGCTCATGTCTTTGGCGTAGATGGCCAGGTAGCGCTCGAAGCGATGGATGTTGTCTTCGTGGGTGAGCTCCGGATGGAACTGAGTGGCCCAAATCGGAGCGCCGAGGACCCGCAGCGCCTGGTTTGGGCTGAGCGCGCTGGAGGCAAGGTTTGGAACGCCATCGGGATGGCTGATGGCACGGTCCTTGTGGCCCATCTGGGCCCAGAACGGATCGGGCAGCGCGCCAAAGATCTCGTCGGCGCGTCCAGCATCCGACAGAGCCAGCGCGTAGGTGCCGACCTCGGTCGCGGCGGGATCGTGGATCACCTCCCCACCGAGGGCTTGGACTAAGCACTGGTAGCCAAAGCAGCTCGCGAACATCGGGTGACGCGCCGCCACCAGCTCGCGTAGCGCGTCGAGCAAGGCGTCAAAGTGCGGTAGGTCGCGCTGCGAGACGTAGTACTGACCGGCTCCCCCAATCATGACGGCGTCGTAGCGGCGCGCGGCAGCCAGGGTCGGCGGACCTTCGAGCAGATCCCAGGCCGTGATGCGGTCGACGGAGACGCCGGCCCGTGCGGCAAAGCAGTCAAGCTCGTGCTGCCGGATCGGATCGTCGGCACCACGGGCTTGAAGGAGCAGAATCGTCGGTTTCGTCGTCGTCGTCGTTGTCATCGAGCTGCTCACGATCGGCCGGAGCCGCGGTCTTGCGACCAGTGGTCTTGCAGATAGGTCGCGATGGTCTCAACGCCCCAGATAGAGCGCCGCGAGAGGAACACATCAAACGCGTGCTGTGCGCCAGGCACGACAAAGAGCTTAGCGCGACCTGGAACAAGCCGCTCGAAGTGATCGTGAAAGCGCCGAGCCTCCGCCACGGGGACCAGGCTGTCGTTGGCGCCATGCACAATCAAAAAGGGCGGAGCATCTGCGCCCACATGGTCCCACGGCGATGCCTCTTTCCAGGCGTCGACGTCGGTGAAGGGCTTGCGCAGGACCAGCCAGCGCCAGAGCAGTCGCAGCCCCTTGTGGGGCCACTGCGACTCGCGGTGCAGCAGGTCGTAGATCCCGTAGCATGGGGCAGCGGCGCGAACGGACGTGTCCACGTCCTCGAACCCGGGCTGCCAGGCAGGGTCGTTGGGGGTCAGCGCTGCCAGCGCGGAGAGGTGCCCGCCGGCCGAGTTGCCTGAGATGTAGATGGCGTCGGGGTCGCCACCGTAGTCAGCGATGTTGGCGCGGACCCACGCGATCGCTCTCTTCACGTCGATGATGTGGGCGGGGAATGTCGCGACCGGGCTCAGCCGGTACTCGGCGGACACGCACACCCAGCCTGCATTGACGAGTCGATCGAAGAGCGGCAGCCCCTGAAAGCTCCGGAAGCCGCTGACCCAACCGCCGCCATGCACATAGACCAGCACAGGCGCATGGCGGGCGCCCGAGCGTGGCGCAAAGACGTCGACGACCTGACTCTCAGGCGCGTCGGGGTCGACCTTCACGTCGCGGGTGATCGCCACGGCCCCACGGCGAACGATCTTGAACGGCCAGATCAGACGCCAGCCGAACTTGGGCGCGACGAGGGCCTTGCCAAGCACGGCCTCGCCAGCCTGGCGGGTTGCGCCGGCACCGCGCCAGGACAGGAGCATGATCGCGACGGCAACAAGCGCCAGCACGAGGCCCACCGTGCCGTACCAGTCGGCTAGCCCGCCCAGCACGGCCAGCGCGACCGCGCCGCCCCCGATGATGGCGGCCGAGTGAAGCGCAAGCTCGCCGATGAGCCACCCCGTCCAGAAGGCCGGGAACGCAAGCCACACGGGCCACTTCGGCGGGAAGTAGAGGTTTGCCGCCCAGACGATGGCGAAGAATCCTAGGATGGCGAGGGCGATCGACATGCGCGCGATGGTGCGCGCGAAGCATCGACACTTTCAAGGCCGTTGACGCACCTCTGAACCG
>CALHXW010000160.1 GCA_938040325.1 uncultured bacterium
CAGGCCCGCGCCCATGCCCGCGCTGGCGCCCAGGCCCGCGCCCATGCCCGCGCCGGCGCCCATGCCCGCGCTGGCGCCCAGGCCCGAGCCCACGCCCGCGCCCGCGCCCACGCCCGCGCCCGCGCCCACGCCCACGCTCACGCCCACGCCCACGCCCGCGCTCGCGGGTCCAAACCGGGCACATGGGTAACGAAACAGACCGGGAACATGGGTAACACTTTTGGCTCTGCTGGGAGGTAGAGCCATGCCTTGGCACATGACGAACGTGATGAATGAACGAATGCGATTCGTGGTGCGGCGGGAGGCAGGGGAACGAATGGTGGACCTGTGCCGTGAGTTCGGGAGCTCTCGAAAGCCTGGCTACAAGTATTGGAATCGGTACCAGGAGCTTGGTCCGGAGGCGCTTACAGCCGCCGGCCAAACCGGGTGCCGCATCGAACGCCGGAGGAGCTCGAGGACCTCGTTGTGGCCACGCGACGGCGGTGCCCGACATGGGGCCGAAGAACTCCACGCCTTCCTAAAGCGGACGCACCCCGGTGTGCCGATTCCGGCAGCCAGCACCATTGGGGAACTGCTGTCTCGCCGAGGACGTGTCGACAGGCGTCGTCGACGTCGCCGTTGTGCGCCGACGCCACCAGGGGAACTCACGAAGGCCTCTGCGCCCAACGATGTGTGGTGTGTGGACTTCAAAGGTCAGTTTCGGCTCGGCAACGGGCGCTATTGCTACCGCGGTTCGCCATCGATGAGGCCAGCGACTCGGTCGTTGCTGCTCATGGGATGAGCATTCGTCAGAACGACTCGCGCACCAACGTCTTGTCGATGACCATGTCGCGCCAGCTGGTGGCAATGTAGACCTTGATCATCACCCGGTACTCTCTGGCCTGACCGCTGACGAGACGGGTGAGCGCGTCCAGCGACGTCAGGTGGTTAACGTTGAGCCGGACCGTGAAGGCGTGACTACCACCTGGGGCAACCGAGAACGCAGCTTCGTTGCGGGCCTCGGCCACGACGATGTCGTCGACCAGGAGCGTGAGGTCGAGCCGGTCGAGCGCGGCGTCGATCTCGTTGGGGTTGTGGATGTTGAGGTCGACCGCGAGCTGGGTCTCCAGCAGACCTGCGTCCTCAACACGGGCACCCGTCCAGGCAAACTCGCAGTCCTGCAGGACCTTGTAGCGCTTGAGGCTTGAACAGCCGGTCGCAAAGAGAGTCAGCAGTAAGATCGCAGCGAGCAGCTGGCTGGCCAGCCGGGCATGAGTCGGTGTGAGCACGCTCGTGACTGTGCGTGTAAGGACGGCGTGGTGTCCACATCTGCGACGCATCCGGGGAAACCGCGGGTGGGCGTGGGCGCGGGCGTGAGCGTGGGCGCGGGCGTGGGCGCCAGCATGGACGTTAGCGTGGGCGCGGGCTCGGGCGTGGGCGTGGGCGCGGGCTCGGGCGTCAGCGCGGGCGTGGACGTGGAGGCTGCGGCCGGCGGAGAGCCCCCCTAGGGCCTCTCGGGCCGCCGGCGGCTGCCTTCGCTGCGGTGCTCAGTGCTCCGCGATGACGTCGATGCCGCCGTAGTCGTTGCCGGTCTCGGTGACCGTGTTGACGGGGTCGAAGCGGTAGAAGGCGCTGCCTGCGACAGACTGAAAACTGGTGTTTGTGACCGACACGGTCGCTGCGGCGTCGACGTTGTTTCCGACGTAGACCGCTGCCGTGCGGTCGGAGCTCGGCGTGATGCCCCAGCCGCCGGAAGGAAACTCGCCGCCCGTTCCGCTAATGACCGCGTGGTCGATCGCGTTGGCGTTTTCAGAGACCACCGCAATCCCCGACCAGTTGTCGCCTTCAGGCGTCTTCGTCAGGGTCACCGGCGCGTCTGAGCTTCCCGCAATGGTCAACGTCCCCGTGGGCGTGACCAGCAAACCAAACCCTGGCTCGAACTGGAGCGTGGCTCCCTCAGCGATGTTCAGCTCCGCGGCGATCTCGACCGCGCCGACCAGCCGGGTGCCTGGACCATAGCCGACACGGTAGGGCACCGGCGCTGCGGTCAGGGTCATGGGCATCAACAGCTCTCGCTGGTCGAGCAGAATGGCGTCCACGCCATTGGACTCAAAGACGTTGCCGCTATCGAGCGCCGAGATGCCCTGGAAGCGGCTGTTGATCGGCGCATTCTCATGGCCTTGGATCGTCGTGTTGCTCACCTCGACGAGCGTCGCGTAGTTCACAATCGCGTCGCCCAAGCCATCGACGATGCGGGTGTGACGAATCGCGAGCTGCGCTTCCTTATCGGTGAGGTAGCCAACCGCGACCGAGCAGGGTGAGCCAAGCCCCTCGCCGCCTGGGGCTGCACCGCTGCCATCGATCACCACATGCTCAAGCACGTTGAGCGCGCTCTCTGAGTGCACGATGATCGGCCCCCAGGAACCAGGTGTGGCATTGCTGCCGCGAAAGATGACCGGCTCCTCCGCGGTCCCCACGGCGTTGATCGACCCCTCGTTGTAGACAGTGATCCACTCGCCTTCGGCAAACTCGACGACAACCCCAGGCTTAATGCAGAGATCGGCACGAACCTGGATGTCGCGAGTGACGATGTAGTCGGTTGCACCAGGGGCCTCGACAATGTTGTCGAGGCATCCGCTGGTGTCCCAGACGCCCGAGATCTCCATCGGTCCTGCAGCATCGGTGCCGCTGTCGGAGCCGCAGGCGAACAAGCTGAGAGCAAGCGCGATAAGCGCGGTCAAGTTGGCGTGGGTGTTCATGGTTCCTCAGTCGCTGGAGAGGGTCGGGCGCATCGGCACGACGGTATGAAGTGACAGCAACGCAACAGGTTGTGGTGAACCGGTTGACGAAGCTCCTCCTACCTACCGCAACTGGCGATCGCGGTCCCGGCCCGTTCGGCACGTCGTTGTGTGGACGTTGTTCACAACCGCACTTAGGCCGTCATTTTCTGCGATCGGACCGCTCAACGACCAGCGTGAGCCACGATCGCCCACGCGCGGCGGCGCTCACTGCAGCTGACAGCCGGGACACAGGTAGAGCCGCCGGCCGCCGGCGACGATCCGCTCAATGGTGCCCCCGCACGCGTAGCAGTCCTTTCCGTCGCGACTGAAGACTTCGTGGCGGTACTGCCGCCGTGACGCGCCCGCGGCTTTCAGCGCCTTGACCCTCGCAGGGTCATTGGTCACGCCGGCGCCTTTGTAGGCGCGCGCGGCCATCACCAGCGTGGCCTCCGCCAACGCCTTGCGCTGAGGCGTCGACAGATCCCGCGGCCGAGCCTTGGGCGACAGTCGCGACGCGTACAGAATCTCCGAGCGCAGGTAGTTGCCAACGCCCGCCAGAAACGACTGGTCGAGATAGAGCGCACCGAGCCCCCTGCCCTTGAACTCCCGTCGCGTCAGCCGTCTCATGATGACGCCGCGCGTGAGAGCGGGGTCGAGGATGTCGGGGCCGAGCCGTGACAGGTAGCGGTGCGCGGCGAGACCGTCGTCGGAGAGCACCTCGATCTCACTGGCGCTAAAGAGCAGCGCGTCGCCCTTGACGGTGCGGAGAGCCAACCTCAGCTGCCGCTTCGTGTTGGGTTGGACACCTGGCTTCACCACATACCAGCGGCCGTAGAGCTGGAGGTGGACGTAGATCGAGAGTCCCCTGCTAGGGATGCGAATGACGAAGGCTTTGCCACACGTGTCGACGGCGCTGACGTTGGCACCGAGGAGCTCTGCTTCATGCCGCTGAAGGTGTTCGTGGCCGAACGCGACATCGGTGAGCGGCGTCCCGACGATCGCCTTGGCGATGCGGTCGGCCGCGCGCCTGACTTCTGGTCCCTCCGGCATCTCGCCACTCTTCCCTGCTCTTGGAGGTCCACTACTCGGGGCTGATCGGCTCGCCGTCGAGGCCGATCGGACCCGCTGGAAGCGTCCAGTCGCCCGGCTCGACGCCCGCGCGGATCTGGTTGAAGTGATGCTTGAGCATCGCGTCGTTGTACATGTTGACGGCGTCAAAGCGCTTCGCCTCAGACTCCATCACGAAGTTCGCGCCGGCGAGCATCATCGCCGCGCCCGTCAGGACCAAGCCGATCGAGAGCACCTGACCGGTTGTGCTGACGTCGTCATCGAGCGCATCCAGCAGCAAGATCGTGGCACCGCTGCCCATCACGACGGGGCCACCGACGATAAAGACCAGGCCGAAGAGGGCATCGTCCTGAGCCTCATCGGCGACCGCCGCAGCCGCTGGCACACCGCTGAGTCCATGGGTGAGGCCGCTCGACAGCGGCGAAGCCGTCGTCTTACCTTCAGGCGTCAGGTAGACAGGCGCGCTGTTTTTCAGCATGAGCCGAGCTTGCGGGTAAGGCTCTGGCACGTAACGGGAGCTCACGCACGCCGGGGCAGCAGCGACCACCAGCGCGACAAGCGCGGCGAGATAGCGCGCGGCGAGACGGCGCGCGCCGAGACAGCGCGGCCGAGCGTTGAGGCTCACAGGTCCACCGCAAACACCGGCTCGACCGAGGCGCCGAAGAAGACCTCACCAACCCGACCGAAGCGGTCAGGCGCGTCGGTGCAGAAGAACGAGCGCCGACCGTCACGCTCAGGCGCCTTCAGCTCGCGTTCGTTGAGCAAGCCGTCGAGCTCGGTGGTCAGAGCCTCCGCGGAGTCGACGAGCGCCAGCGGGTAGCTGTCGAAGTGGTGGGTCAGCACGTCGCGGATGAGCGGCTTGAAGACCGGATAGTGCGTGCAGCCGAGCACGAGGGTGTCGACGCCAGAGTCGACGATGGGCGAGAGGTACGTCTCGAGCGTGAGCCGCGTCACGCTGTGGTCGATCCAGCCCTCTTCGGCGAGTGGCACGAGCAGCGGCCATGGGGTCGCGGTGATCTCCGCGTCGGGCGCGAGCGCGTGAATCGCGGACTGGTAGGCGCCGCTTCGAACGGTCGCTTCGGTGCCGGCCACGGCGATCTTCTTTGAGCGTGTTGCCGCAATGGCTGCTCGGGCGCCGGGGCCGATGACCCCCAGGACGGGGAGCTCCGTCGACGCACGCAGAGGCTCGAGAGCGTGAGCGGACGCCGTGTTGCAGGCGATCACCACCGCCTTGATGGGGTAGCGAAGCAGCAGCTCGACGGCACGCTCGGCATAGCGAACCACGGTGCCTGCCGACTTCGTGCCGTAGGGCAAGCGCGCGGTGTCACCGAGGTAGATGAGGTCCTCGTGCGGCAACGAACGGTGAATCTCAGTGGCGACCGTGAGTCCGCCAATACCGGAGTCAAAGATGCCGATGGCAGCGCGATGCATGAGCGCTCTCCTCGCGGGGTAGGCCCGCAGTGTCGGCACGCGGGCGTCTGCATGATTGAGCCGACAGCGAGAGCCCGCCAGTTATTTCAGCAGCCCCGACCTTCAGAGTCGCCTCATGGCGACTTGCTGATGCTGTTCTTCGCCGCTCTCAGGCGTCGGTCGATGAGGCCTGAGAAGAAGGCTTTGCCCTTGGCGCCGCCGGCTTTGTAGCCGTCAACAAAGACCACCGGTGTGCCGCTGATCTTGGCCGCGAGCGCCTGCTCGATGTCGGCCTTGATGGCGTCCATCGCCGCGCCGGAGTTCAGGCACGCGTCAAACGCCGTCGCGTCGATGCCGGTGGCGTCAACAAGCGCCCGCATCTTCTGGGGCTCAATCACGCCTTGATTGTCGAAGATGACACGCGCGACCTCGAAGAACTTGCCCTGCTGGTCGGCGCACTCCGCGAGCTGGTGCAGCGCACAGGCACGCTTGTGGAACGGTCGATCGAGGGCACGGTTGCACGCGTTGTCGAGCGGGAAGTGGAGGAAGGTCACCTTGAAGTCGTCGGGCCGCTCGCTGTGAAGCTCGTCGAGCTCAAAGAAGAGCTTCGCGCAGTAGGGACACTCGAAGTCGGCGACCTCGACGACGTGGACCGGCGCGTCAGCTGGCCCTTTGGTGGGTCGGTCGGTCGTCACCAGCACGATGGGGTCAGAGCGGAGGACGTCGCCTGCCCACGCGCGGTCGAGGTAGGCGGAGTAGAGGATGTAGCCGCCGACGACGGTGCCGAGGAGCGCGAGGGCGGCGATCCCGGTGTACTTGCTCAGCACCGAGCTCCACACGCCCTTGAACGCGTCGGCGATGGGCTCGCCGACGCCGAGGAGGTGAACGATCAGGAGCAGCAGGTTGACGATGTAGAGAATCGAACACAGCGGGCAGAGCGCGCCCTGAGCCACGATGGAGTAGACCGCGAGCACGATGGGATAGATGATCCCGAGGAACGCTAGCGCCAGCGACAGCCGAGCCACCCCGCGGTTTTGCGGCTCTCGAAGGCGCCAGAAGCCGAAGAACGCAAAGGCGACATAGAAGCCGACGGCTAGCAGCGCGACCGGGATTCCGGGGCTCAAGAAACCGAACGTCAGCTTGCTAGCGCCTGAGCTACGCGAGATGTCGCAAGCGCTGCCTGTGCTGCAGAGGCCGCCGCCGTACTCCGGATCGGCGAGGAACGCGAAGTGGTCCCACGTCAGGTAGATGGCGTCGCCGAGGCCCACGAGACAGAGCAGGAGCGTCAGCCAACCGCAGAGCCTGGGACTCATCAGTAGCCCTTTGGCTTGGCGCTGCCTTCGGCGTCGGCCGGCGCGGCCTTGACCTCAAGCGTACGAATGTGGGCGATCAGGTCGCGCATCTCGCCGTCGCTGAACTTGAACGCGGGCATCTTGGGCGCTTTCCCCGCACGAATCACCGACGCGATACCGCCGTCACGAAAGCGCGCCTGCCACGACGAGCGCGTCATGTTGATCGCGCGTGCATCATCGATGCCGATCCCGGCTCCGCCGTGGCACTCGACGCACTTCGCCTCAAATGTGGCCGCGCCAGCAGCCGCATTGCCCAGGCTCGAGTCGATCCCTGCGCTGAAGGTCACGCCCTCGCAGCTACCCGCGGGAATGCAACGCTTCTGAGCCGCACCACCCAGCGAGCCGTCACTGCAGCCGGTTGAGAGCAGCCCTGCGGCCGTGAAGGCAAGCGCCATCGCCACGTGTCGCACTTGAGTCATCGCGCCGTGTCCTTGTCCCAGTTGTCATTGTGTCGTCTGCGCACACGCGCCACCAAGACGAGCGCCATCGCTAGCGCGAGCCACGGAGGCGGCGAAGCGCTCGCGCACCCTCCATCCCCACCGCGAGGTGGCGTTGCCGCTTCTGCCACAGCGTCGTCGCCCTCCGCATCCACGGCATCCGCGTCGTCGCTGTCGGCCGCAGCATCGGGCTCAGGCTCGGCTTCAGGCTCGGGCCCAGGATCAGCGACGGGTTCTTGGGTCAGCGCCTCGTCGAAGCACGCGCCGTTGGGGTTGCCATAGCTCCAGCAGACCTCGCCCGGTGCGCAGTCATCACCGTCGACGGCGCAGGTCGCAACGCAGAGCGAGCGGTCTTCGTATGGCAGCGGCAAGCATGCGCTGCCCGGGGCACAGACAGCCGTCGACTGGCAGCCGCTGGGGCCGGATCCCGGCGCAAACGTCTCGCCATCAGCCGACAGACAGACGCCAGCGTCACCAAAGGGCGGCGGAAACGCCTCACAGCCAAAGTCGTGCTCGCAGTCGGCAGCGTTGGGATCGCAGTAGCGCGTACAGACGCCACTGGGTCCCTCGCCGAACGGCTGGCAGTGGAGGCCCTCGATGCAGGAGTCGACCGCCTCGCAGCGCTCTCCATAGCCGACCCCGCCGGTGGGGAAGAGCTCGATCGGGCCGCACGCACCGGCCTCGCAGCGGACCCGGCCCGTGTAGCGGTCGCCCCGATCGCCGAGGCTCCACGAGATGATGGTTGGGCAGTCCGCGTCCGACTGGCACGCGACCGGCGTGGACTGATACAGGAAGCAGGCCGCAGCCACGTCGTCTGGCTCGAGCGTGCGCGAGCGAATCCCGTCGACAAAGGGAGCCATGGTCGGCTGCTCGGTCAGGTCGTAGGGACCCAGGTTGTGCTGGATGCCGAGCATGTGTCCGATCTCATGGACCGCGACAGCCTCGATGTCGGTCCCGCCGTTGCCGGAGGTCGTCCAGTTGCGGAGGTAGCCGTTGAACGCGATGTCGGCTTCGATGATCTTGCCGCTGCTGTCGGTCATCGGGGCGGCCACGCCAAGCACGGTCTCGCCGAAGATCCAGGCGTCGTCTTCGATGAACACCAGCTCGCTGATGCCGTTGGGTGCTGCACCGGTGAGGGTGGTCGTCGTCGGGTCTGGCACGTCACCGGCCTCGGTAAACTCGAGACCCGCGCAGTCGAGCGCCGCCCAAGAAGCGAACCCGGCGCGAATCGCGGCCAGAGCGAGCTCCGGCGGCACGTTGTCCGAGCCTGCCAGCTGCAGGTAGTAGGTCACCGCCGAGGTTGGCCAGCTCATGAACGTGTCGGGCCCTGTGACCGCGACCGAGTAGGCGTGGGCGCCGGCGGTCATCGAGAGCACGGCAGCGAGAGTGCTGAGTTGGAGCGTAGACCTCACGGCGGCAGACTGGGCCAGCACAGCGCCTTTGTAAACGGTGGAGTGCGCCGTTTCGTGCCGGCTATTGCCCGATGCAGCCGCCCGCGAGGACCGTCAGCCTGGGTAGCCGCCCAGCACCACAAGCTCTGCGAGAGGTTTGCGCGCGTTCGGTGACTCCCGCTCCTGCAGGAAGTCTGGCAGCGCCGCCACGTCGCCCGGCAGGCCAAGCGCAACCACGCAGTGAAGCGCGTGGTCCTCCGGGATGCGCAGCGCGGCGCGAGCAGCCGGGTAGTCAACGCCGGCCATCGCGTGGCAGATGACACCCGAAGCGGCGGCCTGAAGTGCGATGCTCATCCAGGCGGCGCCGGCATCGAACGTGTGGGTGCTGATGGGCTTGCCGTTGTCGTCTTGGGTGCGCGAGGTGATGGCGACAAAGGCGCCAGCGCGCACGCACCACAGACGGTTGCCTTCCATCAGCGACGCGAGGACGGGCTCGAACGCCGCATCGCTGCGCCTAGCCACGACAAAGCGCCAGGGCTGCTTGTTCGACGACGACGGCGCCCAGCGGGCGGCTTCAAGCACGGTCATCAACGTGGCGTCGGGTAGGCCCTCGCCGCTCATCGCGCGGCTGGACCAGCGCTCAACAAAGCGCGCGTCGATCGGATGGTCAGCTCTGCGGTCGTGGAACTTGGGTGTGTCGGTCATGGGTCGACCATGCCCCGTTCGGCACGACGCGACAAGCGGGAGCGCGGTGTCAGATGGGGCTGGGGCGGCTTGGCTCAGCGCTCTTGGAGGTCTACCCTGACGCCGAGACTCGATCGCCTGAGGGGTAGTGGTTTGATCAATCGCAGAGCGTGGCTTTCAGCGATCGTGTCCGTAGCAGCATCCGGCGTCCTCGGCGGCTGCCCCAACCCGGCGATCGACGCGACCGAGTGGGCCTGCAACATCGACGCCGAGTGCGCCGACGACTGGGTGTGCGCCTGCGGGGTCTGCGTCTCGCCGGAGCAAGCCGGCAACGGCTGTGGCGGCGACGTGATCAGCCCAACGGACACGAACGGGGAAGACGCCGTTGCCGCTGGCGACACTACGGACGCCGACACCGGCCCCACGACGGACGCCGACACCGGCGGCACGACGGACGCCGACACGGGCGGCGTGGCGACCGACACGGGCAGCCCGCCGGCGGACACAGGCGGCACGCTCAACGACACCGACAGCTCGGTCGGTAGCGACAGCATGAGCACGGACACGCTCGCGGTGGACCCGTGCCTCACGCTCGACTGCTCAGCGATCGACACGGTCTGCGCTCTTGGCCAGTGCGTCGACGGCGCGTGTGTGCTCGTCGGCCGCGGCAGCCAGGGCGTTGCCTGCGATGACGGCAACGTGTGCACCGACAACGACATGTGCACCCCCAGTGGCGCGTGCGAAGGTGAGGCCGCGACTTGCGACGACGGCCTCGACTGCAGCGTCGACAGCTGCGACCCCGACAGCGGATGTGTCTTTGATACGTCGCCGTGCCCCTGCCTCGACAACCTCACCTGCGACGATGGCAACGCCTGCAACGGCGCAGAGCTCTGCGTGATGAACGCGTGTGTGGCGGGCGTGCCGGTCGACTGCCCTGCCCCTGCAGATGTGTGTAAGGCCGCCCAGTGCGACGCAGCAACCGGCGACTGCCTTGAGGTCGTCGGACCTGCGGCCGACTGCGACGACGGCAGCGCCTGTACCGTGAGCGACACGTGCGTCAACGGCACCTGCCAGGGTGCGACCATCAGCTGCAACGACGGCCTAGCCTGCAGCGCTGACAGCTGCGACCCCGCTAGCGGCTGTGTCCACGACACGTCCACGTGCGAGTGCGTCGACGACAACGACTGCCCCGACGACAACCTCTGCGACGGCGTCATGACCTGCGTCGACAACGCCTGCGTCAACGGCCCGGCCGTCCTTTGCCCCCAGAGCGACAACCCCTGCGAAGAGTCATGGTGCGCGCCGGCGACCGGTGCGTGTGGCTTCGCTCCGGTGGCGGGCACGCCCGCGTGCAACGACGGCGACGCGTGCACCAGTGGCGACCAGTGCGTGGGCGGCGTGTGCTCAGGGGCGCCGACGCTCTGCAACGACAACATCGGGTGCACGGTCGATACCTGCGGCGCCAACGGCGTCTGTGTCTACGACGACAGCGGATGCGGCTGCCTCAACAACAGCGACTGCCTCGACACCAACGTCTGCAACGGTGTCGAGACCTGTGACCAGACCACGAACACGTGCGTGCCTGGCACGCCGGTGACCTGCTCGCAGCCCTCCAACGACTGCCAGGAAAGCGCCTGCGATCCGACGGTAGGCTGCAACAACCAACCGGTGCCAAACGGCACCACCTGTGACGACGGCGACGCGTGCACGACGGGCGATGGCTGCTTCAACGGTGCCTGCGCAGGCTTCATCATCGACTGCGACGACGGCATCGCCTGTACCAACGACCAGTGCACCAACACCGGCAACTGCGTGAGCACGGCGACGGCCGCTTGTGAGTGCCAGAGTGCCGCCGACTGCGACGACGGCAACAGCTGCAACGGCAACGAGACCTGCGAAGACTTTGTCTGTGTGGATGGCACGCCTAGCGGCGACCCACAGTGTCTCGTGCGCACGATCGACGCCGGCTGGTCCCACACCTGTGCGGTGCTGTCCAAGCAGGTGAAGTGCTGGGGCGAGGGTAGCCACGGGAGCCTTGGCTACGGCAACACCAACAACATCGGCGATAACGAGACACCAGCATCGGTCGGCTATGTCGACCTGGGGTTTGTGCCCAATCAGGTGTCGGCAGGCGCCTCGATCTCGTGCGCGCTGTCGACGACCGGACAGGTCAAGTGCTGGGGCTCTGGCAGCAGCGGGCGACCGGGCTACGCGAACACCGAGACCCTCGGCGACAACGAAGTGCCGGCGTCCTACGGCTTCGTGTCGCTAGGCGGCACGGCGACGACGCGGCTGAGCTCGAGCGGGATCTACACGTGCGCCCAGCAAGGTGCTCAGGGCCGCTGCTGGGGGCTTAACTTCTTTGGCGAGCTCGGCATCCCGGGCGTGAACGCGATTGGGGACAACGAGCCCCCTGACCTCTACAACCCGCTGACGATTCCGAGCGGGATGTTTCACCTGTCGGCAGGCTTTCAGCACGCGTGCGCGGTGAGTCAGGACGGCCCGGTCTACTGCTGGGGGGACGGCGGTGACGGGGCGCTCGGCTACGCGAACACCAACGACATCGACGACATCGGCAACACCTCGCCGATCCAGCTCGGCAGCGGACTGCCGGACCGCGTCGTTGGCGGGGCCGACCACACCTGCGTCCTGCTCAACGGCGGCAAGGTCCGGTGCTGGGGCAGCGGCGCGCGCGGCAAGCTCGGCTACGGCAACACGACGAGCATCGGCGACAACGAGCACCCGTCGGTGGCGGGCGATGTGCCGCTCGGTGGCAATGCGACAAGCATCTGCGCGGGTGAGTCGCACACGTGCGTGATCATGACGGGCGGCGCGGTGCGCTGTTGGGGTCACGGGACGTCGGGGCAGCTGGGGTATGGCAACACCAACGACATTGGCGACAACGAGACGCCCGCATCGGTCGGTGACGTTCCGTTAGGTGCGAGCGCATCCCACATCACATGCGGCTACTCGCACACATGCGTGCAGACGACGCTGGGTCAGTTCCGGTGCTGGGGCAACAACGCACAGGGGCGACTCGGCTACGGCCACACCGACACCATCGGCGACGACGAGACCCCAGCGAGCGCCGGCGACATCCCGATCCAGTAGCCC
>CALHXW010000161.1 GCA_938040325.1 uncultured bacterium
CCCGCAGCAGTCGTCGTGGCTAGTGTGGGCAACGTGAGTTTTGCGAACGTTGTCCAAGCCGCTCGTGGACAACGTGAGGTTTGCGAACGTTATCCAGTCGGCGGTGTGGAGGTGGGTGAGGCCGGCGCGGTTTTAGAAGGCGGCAACGTGTTTGCCTCACCCAGCTGTGCACGGACGACGTCAGCGGCGGCACGTTCAAAATGGCTAAGGTCGCTGCTAGGGCGTCCACTCGAAGCAGCCCATGTCCCAGGCGCCATCGACCGCGCGTTGCATCCCGTCGAGGTCAATCTCGACGCTTGGATCATCAAGTGCCTTGTTGCGGGGCGGCGACTGCTCGGTCAGCCGGAAGTTGTTGGCGCTTTGGTCGACGAATGCTGGAAATGCGTCGAGCGGCTGATCGCAGCTCCAGGTGGTGCAGCCGCCTGCCGAGATCGCGCCGGAGACATCGGAGTACTCAAGCTCGACGGCGCCCTGCACCGCATAGATGTCGGGCTGGCTGCCGGGATCGAGCGGCCAGACGATGCTGTTGCGGAGCTGCAGGAGGTTGTTGGTGATGACGCTGCCAAAGCTGTGGTTGTGGCCTGCGATCGTGACGAAGTTGAGGGTGACCACACCCGTAGATGCCACCATCATTGCCGGGGCACCGGTCGCCGAGGTGTTGTTTCGGATGAGCACGTTGGTCGCCTTGAGCGACGGTCCTGCCGCATAGACGCCGCCGCCCAGACCGCTACTACCCTGGCCGAATGCCTGGTTGCTGGCGATGCTGGTCAGCTCGAGGTTCACGGTCGAGGCCTCACCTGCATAGAGGCCTCCACCCACACCACCGAGCGCACGGTTGCTGCTGAGCAGACTGTTGGACAGCAGCAGTCCGTCAGAGCCATCGACCCAGACACCGCCACCACTCTTGGTTGCGTCGTTGGAGCTGGCCACGAGCTTGTCGACGACGACCTGGTCAGACTCAAACACGAGCATCCCCCCGCCGAAGGTTGCGTCGTTGTTGGTGAGGTTTGCCGTCGAGGTCGTCGCGCCTGGACAGTTGTTGAAGGCCATGGCGCCGCCGCTGCCCGCTTGGTTGGTGGTTAGCAATAGCTGTCCGAGGACGGCTTCGGGCGAGTCGCCGAGATAGAGTCCTCCGCCGCTGCCGCCCGTCGTGTTGGCGCGGCCCGTGAGATTGTTGATGCTCGCAGAGGCCGAGTTGAGCAAGGCAAGTCCGCCGCCGTCTCCTGTCGCATCGTTGGCATCGACCGTGACGTTGTTGAGCGATGCGTCATTGGTCCCCTCGATCAGGGCACCGCCCCCGTGACCCGAGACCACTGTGTTGTTGTTGATGGTGACGGACGTCAGCGTTAGGCCGTTGCAGTCATCGCAGTAGAGTCCGCCGCCTCCCTGGTCGGCTTCGCTGTTGCGAATGATCAAGGTCCGTAGCGTCGCTCCGCTGGCGCCAAGGCCGAGCACGGAGCCACCGAATGGGACAGCAGCGCTTGAGCGCACGTTGCCTTCTTCGATGGTAAAGCCGTCGACCCACACGTCTGGCGCTAGCGTCAGCGTGTGGCCGCAGTTGTCTTTGAAGTCGTTGATCGCGTTGATGTCGCAGCTCAGGACGGTCCGGTACGCCACCGGGTCCCGGGTCTGCATGTCTGCGTCGTCGTCCTCCGCGTCGAACCCACCGAACATGGCCACTCCGGCGGGCAGGATGAACGTGGATTCCTGGCCGGTGGTCGATGGCCGGTACGTCGCGCCGTCGTTGTGAGCCGAGACCCAGATCGCGTCCCCTGCTTTGGCGGCGGCAATGGCGTCTTCAAGCTTCGTGAAGGCGTCCTTCCAGCGCAGGCCCGTGAAGGGGACGGTGGCGTCGCTGTTGTCGACATGCCACACGTACGGGTCACGCGGTGACGGGCCGGCTTGGAACTCGTAAGCTCCTGCGTCGTGGGTCTTGGTGCCGCCCCAGGACACCTCCTTGCGCACAAACTTACGGATGTCGTCGGTGACGTTGGTTTCCGCAATGTCGATGGCGGCCGAGTTCGACCACAGCCGGAGGTCATTCGGCCACGCAACGAAGCGCGGCTTGTCGTTGACGTTCGCGCCGCTTCCCCACACGCCAAAGGGATCGGAGACGATGCTTTGGGTGATGTCGATCGCCGCCGTTACCCCGGCGATCTCATTGGATTGGCCTCCCCCATTGGACCAGATGATGCTCGCGTCGAGCGTCGTCTCGCCGGTCGTCGTGCTGTGATAGACGGCTGTGCCCGACTCGGCGCTACCGTTGGTCAACGTGGCGTGGGTCAGCATGGCGACGCCTTTGCTGTTGTAGGTGTGGCCGCCCGACTGGCTGGCCTGGTTGCCCTCCAAGACGACGTTGCGCGCCACAAGCTCGCCGCCGCTCAGCTCAATGCCGCCGCCCACAGTCCCCGCGCTGTTGTCGCGGACCTCGCAGCGCTCAAGCGTCACGCTCGAGGCGAACACGGACACGCCGCCGCCGTTGGTGCTGGCGGCGTTGTCATCGATGGATGAGTCCACAAAGTTGGCGGTCTCTGCGCTCACGAGGCGGACCCCGCCACCACGGCTTGTCGACGTGTTGGCAGTGATTGTGGTGCCCACAACCGTGAGGTTGTTGACGCTGTCGACGTAGAGCCCGGCGCCACCGCCGGTCGTGGCGCTGTTGGTTCGGATGACGACATCGCGCAGCTCGACGGCGCTGCTCTCGGCCAGGTAGACGCCGCCGCCACGAACCGCAGCGTTGTCGCGAATCAACGTGTTGGCGACCGTGGCCTGGGAGACGCCAGCGCCGTAGATGCCACCTCCATTTGCGTTGTCACCACTGCCAGTGGCGGCACCGTTGTTCACGACAAAGCCATCGAGACGAGTGCTCGACCCAAGCACGACGACGTGAGGGGACAGGTCTGCGCCATCCAGTTCGGCGATGTTGGCCGTCCAGTCGCGGGCCGCAAGTGACGTCTCGTTGCCGGCAAAGCCTCCGTAGTAGTCAATTCCGTCGCGCATCGTGAGCACCGGACCACCGCTGGTCGACTTGTAGACGCCGTTGGCAACCCACACGGCGCAAGTCGGCGCGAGCACGGCGGGCAGGCTCCCGAAGTCAAAGAACGCCTTGCCCCACGACAGCCCGTCGGCGGGTCCGGTCTGCGACCGGTCGACATAGATCGTGCACGGACCCGTCGAACCGCAGGTCGCGCCCGTGTACCCCGGGTAGCAGTCGCACTCGAAGCGGACATTCGGAGCATTCGCCGGGTCACGGTTGACGCAGACGCCACCAGGCGCCACGCAGTTGTCGGTGTTGGTCGCGCACTCGTCGATGTCGACACACACGTTGGAGCCGTTGTTTTCGTGGCCATCGATGCAGGCTTCACAGTCGAAACCGCCGGCGTTGTTGACGCAGATCTCGGTGGCCGTGCAGCTGGGATGCGGCCCGCTGGCACACTCGTCGATGTCGTCGCACTGCCCGGTCGTGCTGTTGAGCACGTAGCCAGCAGCACACGCATCGCAGACAGAGTTGTTGGCGTTTGTGCACGTGACGTTGCCCGTGCAGCCGGCGACGGGCGTGCAGTCCGTGCAGGTGGTACCGGAACCAAAGGTGCCGGGATTGCATGTGCAGCTGAAGCCGCCGTTGGTGTTGGTGCAGGTCGCGTCCGTGTCGCAACCGGCGGCTCCGGTCTGGCACTCGTTGATGTCGACGCAGACCTCAACGCCGTCATCGAGGGCATTCTCAAAGCCGGCCGCGCAGCTCTCACAGTCAAAGCCGCCCTGTGAGTTCACACAGACCCCCGACACACCACATTGCGTGTCCGGTGGATCGCACTCGTCGATGTCGACGCACGCGCCGTTGATCAGCTCAAACCCGCTGGCACACGCATCGCACACCGAGTCGGTCGCGCTCGTGCATGTGATGTTGCCGGTGCAGTTGCTGACGGCGCGACACTGGGTGCAGCCGCTGCCGCCGTGACCGTCGCCAAAGAAGCCCGCGCTGCAGGAGCAAGCGAACCCACCCGCGGTGTTGGTGCAGCTTGCGTTCGTCGCGCAGTCGTCGGTGCCGGCGCTGCACTCATCGATGTCGACGCATGTCTCGCTGCCGTCGTTTTCGAAGCCGGTTGGGCAGTCGGTGCACGTGAAGCTACCGGGCGTGTTGGTGCATGTCTGCGTGCTGGTGCACGAGTCCGTGTTGTCGTCGCACTCGTCGACATCCACACACTGCCCGCCGACCAGCTCATACCCTGCCGAGCAGGAGCCGCATGTCGAGTTGTTGGCGTTGGTGCACGTCACCTGGCCTTGGCACCCGTCGACGGGGGAGCAGTCGTTGCAGGTCGTGCCGTTCCCATACGTCCCGGGGTTGCACGCACAGTCGAACCCACCTGGTGTGTTGGTGCAGGTCGCGCTGGTCGCACAGTTGTCGGCCCCCGTGGCGCACTCGTCGATGTCGGCGCAGGACTCGCCATCACCGGTGAAGCCACTGTTGCACGTGCACCCGAAGCTTCCTGACGTGTTGTTGCAGGTCGCGTTCGGATCGCATGTGTCGGTCCCGTCGGCGCACTCGTCGATGTCGGTGCAGCTCTGGCCGTTGCCCGTGTAGCCCGCGTTGCACGAGCAGCTGAAGCCACCGACCGTGTTCGAGCACGCGGCGTTGGCACTGCAGTTGTCGGCACCGGTCGCGCACTCGTCGATGTCGCTGCATGACTGGCCGTCGCCGGTGAAGCCGGGGTCGCACGCGCAGCTAAAGGAGCCAGCCGTGTTCGTGCACGTGGCATCGGGATGGCAGTCGTCGGCGTTGGTGGCGCACTCGTTGATGTCGGAGCAGCTCTCGCCATCGCCGCTATAGCCAGCTTGGCAGGTGCACTCGAAGCCGCCCGGAGTGTTGTTGCAGGTGGCGTTGCTGTCGCACGTCGCGGTGCCGTTGAGGCACTCGTTGACGTCGGTGCATGTCTGCCCGTCGCCGGCATAGCCGCTTTCGCAGGTACACGTGAAGCCGCCCGCGGTGTCGATGCACTCGGCGTTCGCGTCGCAGTTGTTGGCGCCTGTTGCGCACTCATCGATGTTGCTACAGCTCTGGCCGTCGCCCTCGTAGCCTGGATCGCACTCACACGTGAAGCTGCCGACGGTGTCTGTGCAGGTCGCGTTGGTCGCGCATCCCGCGGTGCCCGCCGTGCACTCGTTGACGTTGGAGCAGATGACGCCGTCTCCCTGATAGCCGGCATCGCAGGTACAGGTGAAGCTTCCTTGGGTGTCTGCGCACGTCGCCTGGGGCGAGCAGTCCGCAGCCCCGGTTGTGCACTCGTCGATGTTGCTGCAGGTCACACCGTCGCCGGAGAATCCCGGATTGCAGCTGCAGGTGAAGCCGCCATCGGTGTCGGTGCAGGCAGCGTCGCTTGAGCAGTTGTCCGTCCCGTCGGCGCACTCGTCGACGTTGAGCTCACACACGAGCCCTGTGAAGCCATCCGGGCAGTCGCACGTGAAGGGCGGATCCACGCCGTCGACGCATGTGCCGCCGTTCTGGCAGGGCATGTCGTCGCAGCCGTCCACGTCCTCGCTGCACGTGGGGCCCGCGAACCCGAGCGGGCACACACACGTGAAGCCGCCGATCTCATCGACGCACGTTCCGCCGTTGTTGCAGGGGTCCGGGCTGCAGTCGTTGATGTTGGTGCAGGTCACGCCGTCGCCGGTGAACCCAGCGTTGCAGCTACAGCTGAAGCTACCGGCCGTGTTGGAGCACGCCGCGTGGATGGCGCAGTTCGCCGCGCCCGTCACACACTCGTTGACGTCGTTGCAGGTGACGCCGTCACCGCTCCAGCCGTCACTGCACGCGCAGGTGAAGCCGCCGGTGGTGTTTGTGCAAGCAGCGTTGGGCGAGCAGTTGTCGGCGCCGGTAACGCACTCGTCGATGTCATCACAGGTCTGGCCGTCGCCGGCGTAGCCTGGGTCGCACGTGCACTCAAACCCGCCGTCGGTGTCGGTGCAGCTCGCGTCGTCGTCGCACGTCGCGGTCCCATCGGCGCACTCGTCGACGTTGGCGCATGTCAGACCGTCGCCGCTGAAGCCGGCACTGCATGTGCAGGTGAAGCCACCGCTCGTGTCGGCGCAGACAGCATTGGCGTCGCAGCCAGCGGTTCCGTCAGCGCACTCATCGATGTTGGCGCAGCTCGTTCCATCCCCGGCGAAGCCTGGGTTGCAGCTGCAATCGAAGCCCCCGATCGTGTCGGTACACGAGGCGTTGAGGTCGCAGCTATCGGTTCCTTCGGCGCACTCGTCGACGTTGGCGCAGGTCACGCCGTCGCCGCTGAAGCCGTCGTTGCAGGTGCAGGCGAACCCGCCATCGCCGTTGGTGCAGGTGGCGTTGTCGGCGCAGTCATCGGTCCCTGCCGCGCACTCGTCCACGTCGACGCCGCAGTGGACACCGCTCCAGCCGTCTGGGCAGTCACACTCGTAGGTGCCAGGCAGCGTCGTGCAGGTCCCGCCGTTGAGGCAGGGCATGTCCTCACAGCCGTTGATGGCGGTCTCACAGAGCGGGCCGCTAAAGCCGATCGGGCAGTCGCACTCAAAGGTGTTGGGTCCATCGACGCACTGGCCGCCATTGCTGCATGGCTCGCCGGCACAGTCGTCGACGTCCTCGGCGCAGGTGGGTCCAGCAAAGCCCTCAACGCATGTGCAGCTGAAGCCGCCGAGACCGTCACCCTCGCATGTCCCGCCGTTGAGACAGGGGCTGTCGTCGCAACCATCGGCCACAACGGTCGCCGTCAGGGTCGCCGTCAGCGGCAGTGCCACCGCGCCAATCGGCGCGTTGGGGTCCGCGAGCGACGCGGTGATCGTGACCTGGCCGGGCGCAACGCCGGTCAGCGCGCCGCCATCGACCGTTGCAATGCTCGTGTCGTCGGAGGTCCATGCGGCGCTTGAGGTCACGTCAGCAATCGTCCCGTCGCTGAGCTCACTCGTTGCGGTCACCTGGACCGTCGCGCCCGCCACGATCGTGACGTCGAGGGTTGAGAGGTCAAGGGTCGTCATCTGTGCGTCGACCACCGTGATCGTGACGGTCGTCGTCAGGTCGTTAAAGGTTGCGAGCACCGAGGTGCTGCCAAGCGCGACAGGCGTCACCACACCGTTGCTGACCGTTGCAACCGACGTATCCGACGAGGTCCAGGTCGCATCACTGGTCACCTCATCGGAAACGGCCGTCGCCGTCGCCGTCGCCGTTGCCGTCAAGCGAAGCTCCGTCCCCAGCGGAAGGCTCGCTACGCTGGGTGAGACCTCCAACGTGTCGTAGGCAGGGGCGCAGTCACCGAGGTCTTCGTCGGTCGCGCCGTCGCAGTCGTTGTCGAGCTGATCACACGATGACTCGCCCTCACACCGCTCTGCCATCGGGTCGCAGTCGCCGGTGCCTTCGTAGGCCGGCACTGAGCCGTAGTCGCATGCCACAATCGCGTCCGGATCGCAGCGGACAGCAAGGGCTGCGCCATCGGCCCCACAAACGCCTGCGTCGCGGCAGTAGAACTCGGTCAGGAACTGAAAGTCGTCGTTGGGGACGTCATTTTCGGCATCGTATTGGTTGGGGATGCAGTCGCCGTCCGTGTCCACGATGCGGCTCTCGGCCCAGTCTGCAAGGCCGTCGCCGTCGAAGTCGACGACACCGAGGCTGAGGTCGAGCTCCTCGCGGTCCGTGCGTCCGTCACCGTCCGTGTCCGGATCGGCAGGGTCTGAGCGCACGACGTCTACCTCAAGGGCATTGGTGAGGCCGTCGCCATCTTCGTCGCCCTCGGCGGTCACGCAGACGCTGTCGACGCAGTAGGTGGACTTGCACTGGGTGCTGCCGCTGCAGGTCGCGCCGATCGGTCGACGTTGTTCCGAACAACCAGCGAGCACGGCTAACGTCGAGAGGATGGTTAGGCTTCGAATCATGGCTAGTACCTCGTGTGGCTTGCCCCCGTTTCCGGCTCTCTGCTTCGGCTGCGGGAGACGCGTTCGCTATTATGTCGGATGCGTGCCTTGTCGCCAGCAAAATGCGAGCGCGAGCCGACGAGGTCAAGCGCTGGGCCAGCTCCCGCAGTCGGAAAGCCTCGTCGTTCTAACGGACTAGCGAACGCCAGCGGCCACGCGTCACACGAGTCGCGTCTCGGACCCGTGTCGATCGGCGGGCGCTCGCATATTGGGTTAGCGCAGGACGCTCAGCTGGCGGATCACGGCCTCGATGTAGGCGTCTTGTGTGCAGCGGGGATCGTCGTTGGGCATGGCGCACTCGACCTCGACCGAGTAGGCAACACCGAAGCGCACGAAGCCGACCTCGACGATCATGTCCATCCGCGTCGACAGAGGCCCCATGTAGGTTGCTGGGCCATCCGGCGCCTCAAACGCTAGGCTCGTGCCCGTGACCACCACGGTGTGGTTGTCGGTTGGGATCGAGATGGCGTACCACCCCTGTCCGGTGGTCACGAGGCCGTGCTCAAGCAGTCCCTCAACGTTCGGCGCGAGCACTGGGATGTCGGCGTTCCTCAGCGGCTCGCTCACGCCCCGCGGGAGCCAGCCGGCATCAAAGTGGGGATGTGCCTCGACAGCGTCCCAGTCCACCGGCGACGTCACGAGCTTTGTGGCGGACTCCACCTTCCAGCGGATGTCTTCACCCGCCCCGCGAATGCCGAGCGCGGACGTTGCCAGGAGCATCACGCCGGCGACGACTAGGGCCGCGCGCTTGCGATAGACGAGCAGCGCGGTCAACAGCAAAAGCCAGATGGGAAGGGCTTCCTCGCTGCTGCTGGCGCAACAGCTGCTACCGGACGTGCGGCTCACAAAGCTAACCTCCCGGCCTGGCGTCAGGTTCCCGGCAACCCCGTCACCCGGGGAAAGATCCCCCATGAAGGTGTCGCTTGTTGCATCGCCTCCGCTGGTGTCGCCTTCGGTGTCCGGGTCGTTGCCGTCCGTGCAGTTGACGGGCTCGACGCACTCGCCCCAGCCCACGCCGTCGCAGACCTGAAAGCCCGTGAGGCAGCCGGCCGTCGATGCCGTCAGCGCGCACGGGCGCTGGCTGCCTGGGAAGCATGCGTTTCCGCAAGCGCCGTCCTCATCGACCGCGCCGTCGCAGTCGTCATCGATCCCGTTGCACTCTTCCGCACTCGGCATGCCGAGTGCAGCGTTGCACGCCATCGAGCCGTCGCCTGCGCAGATGAAGATGCCGGTGCCTTTGCAGCGACCTGTACCGACGGTGCAGGTCTGTCCAAGCGGGTAGTCCTCGTCGACCTCACCGTCGCAGTCGTCATCGAGGTTGTTGCACTGCTCGAACTGGCCGACCCCGGCAACGGCATCACACACCGTTGACAGCGCGTCCGGAGCGCAGACCTTGCTGCCATTCGTCACGCAGCTGCCGCTGCCTGCCGTGCAGGTGACGCCGACGTCGAAGCCTTCGTCGACGGCGTTGTCGCAGTCTTGGTCTTTACCGTCGCAGCGCTCGGGATTGCCGGGGAAGCGGTCGCCGTTGTCGTCGTCGCAGTCACCGTCAGCGACGCTGACGCCGTCGTTGTCCGTGTCTGCTTCGTTTGGGTTGGGCGTTGGGTTGACGGGATCGATCGTCGCTACCGGGATCGCCTTGATGTAGTCGACGACGACGCTATCGGCGGCACTGCTCGACCAGTCCAGGCGCAGCTGGGTGATGTTGCCAGCCCACGTCAGCACGTCTGCCATGTCGACGTGCACAACCTGCCAGACATTGCCACCGGTCGTCTCGAACCCCTTGGACTTTGCGGCCGTCCAGGTGTTGTCGCTGTCGCTGCGAAAGGAGATCGTCGGGCTTGCGGCGAGGCTCGACTTGACGCGTAGCTCAAGCGCCTTGTTGTCGATGGTGTTGATGAGTGCGGCAGGCCCAACCACCCGCCCGTTGGGGCCGGTGGTCGAAAACGACAGCGCGTGCTGGCCCACGGCGACCGAGACACCGGCCACACCCGTCCCGGCTCTCCAGCCCTCGGTGTCGGCCGTGTTTGGCCCGTTGAACGCCCAGTGCTCGCGCGAGTAGACGTCGTGCTCTTCGTAGTCACGCAGGAGCACGCCTGCGACATTGGTCTCGACAGGGTCGTTCCACGACGTCTGCTCGCCATAGTAGTCACCCACGTGCCAAACCCATGCGCGCACGTCGGGGTGGTCGGCTTCGCCGATGCTGTAGCCGGCGCCGGCCATGTGGATGCGGACTTTCCGCGTCTCGCCGGGTGCCAACGGGCCGATGCGGTACTTGCCGGATGCTGGCGGCGCCGTGAGGGGCGGGTTCAGGGGATCGCCGTCTGCGTCGGCGTAGATCCAGCTCGTCTGGTCGTTGGCGGGCGCGTCGGTGTAAATGTGGTAGGCGAGCGGCTCGAGATAGGGGCTCTGGATCCACACGCCGACGAACACGCTGTCGGCCGTGGCCGAGGCCCCTGGAGCGTTGGTGACCCAGACCTCGGTGATGAAGTCGTCGCCGACGTAGATGTCGTGAATCCCGGCACTTGAGCCCTCGGGACGAAAGTCTTCGGGGTCGTTGGGATCGATGCTGAAGCTCTTGACGTCGATCGAGATCTCCGGCTCCGCGTCGACGCCGATGAGCTCCTGGTACGACGTGACGAGGGACATGTAGGGCGAGACATACACGTTGCCGAGGCCCGAGATGTTCTTGCGCATGTCGTAGTGGAGGTGAATCGTCGTTGGGGTGCCGCCAAACGCGTTCGACACGCGCCCGAGCAGCTGGCCCTTGGTCACGAAGTTGCCGACGCTGACCTGCAGTGACGAGGGGTTCATGTGAAGGAAGCGGTGCCGGACCCCGCTGGTCGACTGCAAGTAGACCGTGTAGGAGCCGATGCTCGTGATCGTTCCGGCCTCGCTTGCCACGACCCAGTGGCTGTTGTCGACACAAGTAGCGGGCCGCATGTCCTGGCCTTGGTGGCCCTTGCCAGACGGGCACAGGGGCATGTCCCAGCTGCGGGTCTCACAGTAGTTGTCGAACCACGGGTAGGAGTAGTTGTTGGCGTGGCATTGACCGCCGCTTGGACCCTGGTAGCCGCCGTGGCCCCAGACCTGCGAGTTGAGGTAGGCGGGTGAGTCTTGAATCGGAAAGCGCATGCCAGGAGCGTGCACGGTTGTGGTGGTTGAACCTGAGCCGCTGCCCGCCGTGAGCTGGCCGGGCGGGTTGTAGGTGAACTGGGCATGGCCCGGCAGCGCTAGCAAGAGCAGACTGGCGAGGGCGACCATCGCAGACTGTGTTCGGACCATGGACGCCTCCCGTGAGTTCGCTCTTGCTGCGTGCGCGACGAGACACGCGGCCTAGTCAGTCAGGCACGGTAGTGGTGTCGCAGAACGGTGGTCAAGCGTCGGCTCGACGTGTTCCTGCGATCGAACCGACCAGGACGCCGGAAGTGTGGCGCTCAGGCGCTTCTCGGTGCTCTTCAGCGTCCAGCGCCCCTTAACCATGTGGCTACGTCCAAGGGTTTCGGCCGAGGCGTTCGCAGCTTGTCGGAACGCAACGGGCCTCCCGAGAACACGCTCGGCTCAGACGTTGTGCAGCGGATGGACATGGCGACCTCCGGTGGGTAGATCGGAGCGGCGGATGCGGACGCGTGCACACGAGGGCGAGATGGGTGAGAACCGAGAACAGACGCGCGACATGGTGGGCTATGGCCGGACGCCGCCTGATCCTCAGTGGCCGAACGAGGCACGTGTGGCCGTCCAGTTCGTCGTCAACTACGAGGAAGGGGCAGAGCGCTGCGTGCTCAATGGCGATTGCGAGAGTGAAGCGTTCCTCAGCGAGATAAGCGGCGCGACCCCGCTACAAGGCGTCCGCCACATGAACATGGAGAGCCTCTACGAGTACGGCAGCCGCGCAGGCTTCTGGCGACTCATGCGGATCTTCGGCGACCGTGACGCACCGTTCACAAGCTTTGCGGTCGCTCAAGCGCTCGCGAAGAACCCCGCCGCGGGTCGGGCGATGATCGAGGCCGGCCATGAGGTCGCCAGCCACGGCTACCGCTGGATCGACTACCAATACCTCGATCCGGAGGTGGAGCGGCAGCACATCGCGGACGCGGTGCGTATCCACACCGAGGTCTGCGGCAGTCGTCCCCTCGGGTTCTACCAGGGGCGCAGCAGCCCAAACACGGGGCGACTCTGCGCGGAGGAGGGTGGCTTTCTTTACCACTCCGACAGCTACGCCGACGACCTCCCCTACTACGAGCAGGTAGGCCAACACACCCAGCTCGTTGTCCCCTATACCCTCGACGCCAACGACATGCGCTTTAGCACCGCGGCAGGCTTCAGCTACGGCGAGGACTTCTTTCGCTACCTAAAAGATAGCTTCGACCAGCTCTGGGAAGAGGGCGCCGACCGTCCGGTCATGCTCTCGGTCGGGCTGCACTGTCGCCTCGTAGGACGGCCGGGCAGGGCGCGCAACCTGCAGCGCTTCCTCGACCACGTCCTCAGTCGCGACAAGGTGTGGGTTGCTAGGCGGGTCGACATTGCCCGGCACTGGTTGGAGCGACATCCGCACACCGAAGGGGCGCCCTCGGACGGCCCGAAGGAGAACTCATGAGCGAGACCGACGCAGGGCCCGGTACCTTCGACGGCGGCCCCAAGCGGCTGTGCATCATCAGCACGGGCGGGACCATCGAGAAGACCTACGACCCGCTCAACGGCGTGCTCAGCAACCGCTTGAGCGTGTTGGATGTGCTCCTGGGAACGCTCGAGCTGCCTTCGATTGCGATCGTTCGGGTGCCGCTGATGAACAAGGACAGCCTCGACATGACGGAGTCTGACCACACGCTCATCGCGCGCACCGCTGGGGCGATGGCCGAGACCCATGACGGCGTCATCGTGGTCCACGGTACCGATCGCCTTCACGTGACGGGCGAGCGAATGGTGGAGCTGCTGGGAACCCCGCCGGTACCGGTTGTCCTGACCGGGGCGATGCGGCCCTACGAACTGCGCAACACCGACGCCATCCAGAACATGACCGAGAGCCTCTTCGGCGTGCAGTTCCTGCCGGCAGGAGTGTATGCCGTTATGCACGGTCGGGCGCTGAAGTTTCCGGGGGTCACCAAAGACCGGGATGCCGGTACGTTCGTGCGCGTAGCGACCGCATGAAGTTCGGTCGGCTGCCGTCGTACGCGGGCGTCGACTTTCGGCTGCCCGCACTCGGTCTCGACGCGGCTGAGAGCGATGCAGCTCCAACCAAGCTGGCGCTCTTTGCTGGCTGCCCCGTGTGGGCTGAAGACAGCTGGCTAGGTGACTTCCTGCCCGACAACACAGCCCGATCTCAGCGTCTTGCGGAGTACGCAAAGCGACTCCCAGCGGTTGAGCTCAACAGCACCTTCTATGCGGTTCCAAGCCCCGCGACGTTCCGGCGTTGGCGCGACCAGGTCCCCGTGGGGTTTCGGTTCTGTCCCAAGGTCCCTTCGGCAATCAGCCGCGGGCTCGAGCGTGGTCGGACTCTGCGCTCGCAGCACCATCACTTTTGGGATGCCGTCGGGCTGCTCGAGGATCGGCTAGGGACCGCGTTCCTGCAGCTACCGCCGTCTTTTTCTCCGCGTGAGATCGCCACCTTGGAGGGCTTTGTTCGCGACGTGCCCCGTGGCAGACGGCTTGCGGTCGAGTTTCGCCACCCGGGTTGGTTCGACGGCGGCAGCCTCGCCCCGCGCGCGGCGTCGGTGCTGCGCGCAGCTGGCGTTGCGACGGTTGTCACGGACTGCGCAGGGCGGCGAGATGTGTGTCACGCAACCCTCACGTCTGACTCGGTGGTCATCCGGTTTGCCGGGATCGGGAATCCTGCGGTTGATGGACCACGACTTGCCGGCTGGGTGCGGCGACTCGGTGCTTGGCGCGCCGCGGGACTGACCACGGCGTTTGTGTTTACGCACTTCCCCCTTGAGCGTGGTGGACCGCAGGCTGCCCGGCAGCTCATGGCCGCGGCGAACGCGCAGCTCGGGCTGTCGCTGCCGCTCTGGGAGGCTCCGCGCCCTCGAGGACAGCTCTCGCTGCTCTAGCAGCCTTGCCAAGCCGCTAGCAGCGTTGCCGGGAAACGCGAAATCTGATGACTCTGCGGCGAGCCCCGCCGTTTTTCGGCGGTCAAGTCGCTCGGCTGGACCCCGGTCTGCCACGAGTCGCTACGACAACCGGCAGGCTCAGCTATTTCGGCAGGGAGAGCTTATCGTTTTCAGTCGGATACGTCATATGGCGGTCGTCACTTTCAATTGTGCTCGCATTTAGTCGAACGCCCTTTGTCCGAGCGAGCCCGACCCGAACTCTCGACATCCCATGTCCGCACATTCGACCGGCAGGCGACCCAATGATCGCCTAGGTTAAGAAATGTTCGGTCGCAGAAGTGTTCGTATTCTATGGTGTTTGCGCCTGGTCGATCTCGGCGTGTTACCCGCTCGTGTTGACCCAAATTGTGCGAGTCGAACAGACTTGGGCCACGTCATCAGACAGGTGCGAGCTGTAGGGGTCCGCCTCTGTCTTTCATTCGAGCGGGCTCGGCCCACTTACACGGAGTGCACCCATGAACTCTTGTTGGTTCAGGCATTTTCTTGTCGTTTTCTTTGCGTGTTCCGCTTTCGGCGCGACCGCACTCATCTCCACCGACGCACTCGCGCAGTGCGCGACGGCCGACGACTGCGACGATGACAATCCATGCACGCTCGATCTGTGCCTGACCTTCCAGCCGGGCGGGCTATGCCAAAACCTGCCCGATCCTCTCGAAGGGCAGCCCTGCGACGACGGCGACATGTGCACTGAAGACGGTCGCTGTGTGGCTGGCGAGTGCATGGCGGGCCCCGCGGTCGAGTGCGACGATGGGGACGACTGCACCACCGATGCCTGCGACCCGGCAACCGGCTGCACGGCTGATCCCGTGGCCGACGGCGACCCATGCGATGACGCCAACGCGTGTACGTCAGGCGACGCGTGTATGGCTGGCGCGTGCACCGGCGCTCCGGTGGTCTGCGACGACATGGACCCCTGCACCGAGGACAAGTGCGACGACGCGACGGGCGAGTGCGGCTCGACTCCCGCGGCGGACATGACGCCGTGCGACAACGACGATGCATGCCTCGACTCGCTCTGCATGGCAGGCGTCTGCACCGACACCACCCCTACGGACTGTGACGACGACAATGCGTGCACCGAAGACGCCTGCGACCCGGCGACAGGATGCACCAATGACCCAGTGGCTGACGCCACCGCCTGCGATGATGGCGACGCATGCACCGAGACCGACGTCTGCACAGCTGGCGCGTGTGCCGGTGAGGCCCTCGATTGTGACGATGGCAACCCGTGCACGGCCGACTTCTGCGCGGGTGGTAGCTGCCTGCACCTCCCCGTGGGCCCAGACGGCCCCTGCGACGATGGCGATCCCTGCACCGAAGGCGACACCTGTGATGCTGCCGGTATGTGCAACCCCGGTAAGGCCGTCGACTGCGATGACGCCAACGCCTGCACCGACGACATGTGCGACCCGGTCGACGGCTGCGTGAACACCAACAACACCGCTGACTGCGACGACGACGACCTCTGCACTGACGATGACGTGTGCGCTGATGGCGTCTGTGCCGGTACGGCGAAGGTCTGCGACGACGACGACGCGTGCAACGGCGTCGAAGTTTGCGAGATGGGCCAGTGTGTCCCTGGCGTTGCGCTCGATTGCGACGACGGAGACGTGTGCACCGACGACTCCTGCGATCCGACCGACGGCTGCGTCAACGCGCCCAACACGGGCAACCCTTGCGACGACATGACCGCCTGCACCGACACCTCGCGCTGCCAAGCCGGCGTGTGCACGGGAGTCCCGAAAGACTGCGACGACAGCGATGCATGCACCGAAGACGCCTGCGATCCCGTCACGGGCGAGTGCGTCGATCCTCCCCCGGCCGTCGACTGCGATGACTCGGTGGACTGCACCGTCGATGCCTGCGACCCCGCAACCGGCTGCACCAACACACCGGACGCTGCGCCCTGCGACGACGGAAACCCCTGCACCGAGGACGTCTGCGACCCGGTCGATGGCTGCATCAACACGCCGGTCCCCGACGCCACGGCCTGCGATGACGGCGATCTATGCACCGAGATGGACATGTGCGCGGCAGGCGAATGCGTTGCCGGCGAGCCTCTCGACTGTGACGACATGAACGGCTGCACCACCGATGAGTGTGTGCCGGCCGACGGCTGCGTCAATACGCCAGCTGCCCTCACACCCTGCGACGTGGACCCCTGCCAGCAGGAGTTCTGCGACCTGGCCGGAACCTGCAGGGCGCTCTTGCCCGAGGACTGCGACGACGGCATCGAGTGCACCGTCGACAGCTGTGACCCCGTCGACGGCTGCGTGAACGCGCCCGACGACGCCATGTGCGACGACACGGACCCTTGCACCGCCAACGTCTGTGACCCCGCTGCGGGTTGCGACTTCACCCAGCCGGGCCCTGATGGGGATCCGTGCGACGACACCGACACCTGCACGGAAAACGATGTCTGCGCGAGCGGCACCTGCACCGGTGAGGCTGTGGTTTGCGATATGCCACCGGCCGACATGTGTGACGGCGACGACCTCATCACGTACAGCGGCGGCATGTGCGTGGACGGCGCATGCGAGTACACCGAGACACCCACGACGTGCCCAGCGGGCTGCGACGCTGGCGCCTGCATCGTCCCGGACTGCGACGGCACCAACGACGGTGCGGCATGTGATGACGGCGACCCCTGCACCGTTGACGACGTCTGCACGGGACTCAACGCCTGTGCCGGGACCGAGCTCGACTGCACCGTCCTTGACGATGGCTGCAACGTCGGCGTCTGTGACCCGGCGGCGAGCGCGTGCGTCGCCCAGCCGAACGCGGATGGCACGACCTGCGACGACAGCGACGCATGCACCAGTGGTGATGTCTGCACCGCGGGTGAGTGCGCCGGTGAGGCGGTCGACTGCGACGACGACAACGCGTGCACCGACGACCTGTGCGACCCCGGTGCCGGCTGCGTCAACGAGCCGAACACTGCGCCGTGCGACGACGGTGACGGCGACATTTGCACCCAGGGTACCTGCGAAGCCGGAGCCTGCGTGGCCGGTGCAATGACCGATTGCGACGACGGCATTGCGTGCACCAAGGACGCTTGCGACCCGATCGCCGGCTGCATGCACACTGGCTCTGATGACGCGTGCGACGACGCCAACGACTGCACGATCGACACGTGCGACTTGGTCGCAGGCTGCCAGAACTCGGCCGCGGACGCCGACGGCGAGATGTGCGACGACACGAACCTCTGCACGGAAAACGACGTGTGCACCGCCGGTGCCTGCACCGGCGAGGCCATCGTGTGTGACGAGCCGCCCGCTGACACCTGCGTCGGCACCGACCTTGTCACCTACACCGGCGGCATGTGCGTCGACGGCGCGTGCGAGTACGAAGAGACGGCGACTCCCTGCCCCGATGGCTGCGTCGACGACGCGTGTGTCGTGCCAGACTGCGACGGCGTCAACAACGGCGACCCCTGCGACGACGGCGACCCGTGCACAGCTGACGACGTGTGCACCGGTCTCAACACCTGCGCTGGGACCGCGCTTGACTGCACGGCCTTTGACACGGCCTGCACGGTCGGCGCTTGCGACCCCGACGCCGGCGAGTGTGTCGCGCAACCGGTTGTCGACGGTGCCGCGTGCGACGATGGCGACGCCTGCACGGCGGGCGATGCGTGCCTCGGTGGAACCTGCACCCCTGGCGCTCCCGCCGACTGCGATGACGGCGAGGTCTGCACCGACGATGCGTGCGACCCGATGGCTGGCTGCACGAATGAGCCGAACGCCGAGCCCTGCGATGATGGTGACGGCGATGTCTGCACCGTCGGTCTCTGCGAAGCCGGCGCGTGCGTGCCGGGCGGACCCAACGACTGCGACGATGGCGTCGAGTGCACCGTGGACAGCTGCGACCCGGTCGCAGGCTGCGTCAACGAGGCTGACGCGTCCCTGTGCGATGACGACGACATCTGCACCGTCGACGTCTGCGACCCAGCAAATGGCGGCTGCATGAACCCCTTCGAGTTCGGCAGCATCAACACCAACGGTCAGACCTGCGACGACACCGACGACTGCACGTCGACCGACGTCTGCACCGACGGCGTGTGTGGCGGAGAGCCGCTTGTCTGCGACATGCCGCCGGAGCCGGTCTGCGACGGAACCTCCCTGGTCGTCTCCAGCGGCGGGATGTGCGAGGCCGGCGAGTGCACCTACGACGAGATCGTCACTGAGTGTGAGAACGGTTGCGACGCAGGTGCTTGCGTTGTGCCGGAGTGCGACGGCGCCGCTGCAGGCACCCCGTGCGACGATGGCGTGCCCTGCACCGAAAATGACGCCTGTGACGGTGCAGGCGGCTGCGTCGGTACCTTGGTCGACTGCACCGGGCTCGACGACGTCTGCGTGATCGGCGAGTGCAACGTGGCGACGGGCCAGTGCGAGCCGCTGCCTGCCGCGGATGGGACGGTCTGTGACGACGGCGATGCGTGCACCGAGGGTGACGCCTGCGCCGCCGGCCAGTGCAACCCCGGCGCGCCGACTGACTGTGACGACGCTAACGTCTGCACCGACGATGCGTGCGACCCAGCGGCTGGCTGCACCAACGAGCCGAACACAGAGCCTTGCGACGACGGCGACGGCGACGCATGCACAACGGGTATGTGCGAGGCTGGTGCTTGCGCGGCGGGCGGCGTGACCGACTGCGACGACGGCATCGAGTGCACGGTCGACAGCTGCGACCCCGTCGATGGCTGTGTGAACGCCCCGGACGCCACGACCTGCGACGACGGCAACGCCTGCACGATCAACGTGTGCGACCCGGCGGCTGGCGGATGCGCCAACCCCTACGAGTTCGGCGCGCTGACCACTCAAGGCAACGCGTGCAACGACGCGGAGGCCTGCACCGACAGCGACGTCTGCACCGATGGTGTGTGCACGGGTGAGCCGATCGTTTGCGACGCTCCGCCCGAGGCGATGTGCGATGGCGCGGATCTGACGACCTACAGCGGCGGCGCATGCGTTGCCGGTGCGTGTGAGTACGACGAAGAGGTCACCAACTGCCCGGACGGGTGCGAAGATGCCGCGTGTCTCGACCCGACCTGCACCGGCGCCAACAACGGCGACCCGTGCGATGATGGCGATCCCTGCACCGCCGACGACGTCTGCACCGGCGCCAGCACGTGTGCCGGCACGGTGCTCGACTGCTCGACGCTGACCGACGCCTGCAACATGGGGGTCTGCGACCCCGCCGCGGGTGAGTGTGTGGCCTCGCCGGTTGTCGACGGCGCAACTTGTGATGATGGTGACGCGTGCACCGACGGTGACGTCTGCACGGCGGGTGAGTGTGCGCCGGTCGGCGCCCTCGACTGCGACGACGACAACCCGTGCACCGACGACAGCTGCGACCCGGTCGATGGCTGTGTCAACGCGTTCAACACCGCCCAGTGCGACGATGGCGACGGTGACGCCTGCACCAGCGGCCAGTGCGCTGCCGGCATGTGCATCCCGGGCGTTCCCACGGACTGCGACGACGGCATCGAGTGCACG
This sequence comes from uncultured bacterium, assembly GCA_938040325.1. Lineage (GTDB taxonomy): Bacteria > Myxococcota_A > UBA9042 > PHBI01 > PHBI01 > CALHXW01. Next base: position 19,541 of record CALHXW010000161.1, read on the forward strand.
GTCGACAGCTGTGACCCGGTCGACGGCTGCATCAGCCAGGCGGACGCGTCGCTCTGTGACGACGGCAACACGTGCACCGTCAACGTGTGCGACCCGGCGGCAGGCGGCTGCGCCAACCCGTTCGAGTTCGGCGCGCTGACGACTCAGGGCAACAGCTGCATCGATGGGGACGACTGCACCTCGATGGACATCTGCACCGACGGCGAGTGCGCCGGCGAGCCGGTTGTCTGCGACACGCCGCCCGCCCCCTTCTGCAACGGCGACACCCTCGTTCTGTCGACGGGCGGCATGTGCGAGGCGGGACTCTGCACCTACGAAGAGGAAGAGGTGCCGTGTGACGGTGGCTGCGACGCCGGTGCATGCCAGACCAGCGAGTGCGACGGCGCTGCCCAGGGCACGGCTTGCGACGACGGCATTCCCTGCACGGAAGAGGACGTCTGCGACGGCGCGGGCGGCTGCGCCGGCACGGCGGTCGACTGCTCGGCCCTCGACAGCGCGTGCTCGATCGGCGAGTGCAACGCCGCCAGTGGTGCATGCGAGGCGACTCCGGCTGTCAACGGCACACCTTGCGACGATGGCGACCTGTGCACCGAGGGTGAGATCTGCGTCGGCGGCAGCTGCTCGCCGGGAGCGCCGCTGGTCTGCGACGACGGCGACGTGTGCACCGACGATGTCTGCGACCCCGCAGCTGGCTGCACGTTCACGCCCAACACTGCGCCTTGCGACGATGGCGACGGCGACGCTTGCACGACCGGCATCTGCGACGCGGGTCAGTGCGCCCCCGGAGCGGTCACCGACTGCGACGACATGATCGCGTGCACGGTCGACAGCTGCGATCCTGTTGCGGGCTGCATCAACCAGGCCGACGCGTCGCTCTGCGATGACGGCAACACCTGCACGGTCAACGTGTGCGACCCCGCCAATGGTGGCTGTGCCAACCCGTTCGAGTTTGGTGCGCTGACAACCCAAGGCAACGCCTGCAACGACACGGATGCATGCACGACGACCGACACCTGCGTCGACGGCATGTGCCAGGGCGATGCTGTGGTCTGCGATGCACCGCCCGAGCCCGTTTGCAACGGCGACGACCTGACCATCTCGAGCGGCGGTACCTGTGCCGATGACGGCACGTGCACCTACGACGAGGAGATCATCGCATGCCCCGCGGGCTGCGCGGATGGCGCCTGTGTCGACGCTGTGTGCACCGGCGACAACGCTGGCACCGCTTGCGACGACGGCAACCCGTGCACCGAGACCGACGTGTGCGACGACACCGGAGCCTGTGTCGGTACCGCGCTTGACTGCACAGGGCTGGACTCGGCCTGCTCGCTTGGCGTGTGCGACGCGGCGGCCGGGGCCTGTGTTGCCCAGAACGCACCGGACGGCGCGAGCTGCGACGACGGTGACCTCTGCACCAGTGGCGATGCCTGCGTGGCCGGCGAGTGCGCCCCGACCGGTGCAACCAACTGCGATGACGGCAACGTCTGCACCGACGATGTCTGCCTGCCAGCGACCGGCTGCAGCAACACGCCCAACACCAACCCGTGCGATGACGGCGACGGCGACGCGTGCACGACGGGCATGTGCGGACTCGGCCAGTGTGTGCCGGGCTCGACCACCGACTGCGACGACGGTGTCGAGTGCACCAACGACAGCTGCGACCCGGTCGCGGGTTGCCAGAACGCGCCTGACGCAAGCCTCTGTGACGACGGCAACACCTGCACGGTCAACGTATGCGACCCCGCCAACGGTGGCTGCGCGAACCCGTTCTCCTTCGGGGCGCTCAACACCAACGGAAGCGGCTGCATCGACGGTGATGACTGCACGGTCGGCGACGTCTGCGACGCGGGAATGTGCAGCGGTGAGCCAATCCAGTGCGACGATCCGCCGGCTCCCGTTTGCAACGGTTCAGACCTGATCATCTCGTCTGGCGGCCAGTGCACCGACGGCGGCTGCACCTTCGACCAGGACGTGATCACCTGCCCGAACGGATGCCTCGATGGCGCCTGCACCGACACGGCGTGTGACGGTGCGACCGCTGGCACGACCTGCGACGACGGCAACCCCTGCACGACCGAAGACGCCTGCGACGGCGCCGGTGGCTGTGCTGGCACCGTGCTCGACTGCAGCGGCTTCGACGACGCCTGCACCACCGGCGCGTGCCACCCCGGCACGGGTATGTGCGTGGGCGTTCCCAAGCCGCTCGGCACGAGCTGCGAGGACGGCGACCTCTGCACCAACGGCGACTTCTGTAGCGTCGGACAGTGTGTCCCGGGCGCCCTCGCAGACTGCAACGACGACAACAGCTGCACCGACGACGCCTGCGATGCGACGACCGGTGAGTGCGCGAACGTGGCCAACGCGGCGCCGTGCGACACGGGCAGCGTCTGCGAAGCCGGTATCTGCGACGGCGGCGCATGCACGAGCGCAGGGCCTCTTGACTGCGACGACGGCTTCGACTGCACGGTCGACAGCTGCGACGACGCGCTTGGCTGCCGCCACACCCCTGACGGCTCGCTCTGCAACGACGGCAACGCCTGCACGACCGACATCTGCACCACTCAGAGTGGCTGCGCCAACCAACCGATTGGTGATGGTGTCGAGTGCAGCGATGGCAACGACTGCACGGTCAACGATGTGTGTGTCGGCGGCCTCTGCGCCGGTGCTGAGCTTGAGTGCCTCGAGCCGCCGGCTCCGAGCTGCGATGGCGACAACCTCGTGGTCTTCAGCGGTGGTGGACAGTGCGACTTCTATGGCGGTGGCTGCGTCTACGACAGCGTGATGGTGCCTTGCGCGGCCGGCTGTGCCGACGGCGCCTGCATCGACGAGACCTGCGTGGGTGCGGACCCAGGCACGGCTTGTGATGACGGCAATCCATGCACCGTCGAGGATGCTTGCAGCGACACCGGCGTGTGTGCGGGTGCGGCGAAGGACTGCTCGGACTCCGACGGTCCATGCGGTAAGGGTATCTGCGACCTCAACACCGGCGAGTGTGGCGTGCTGCCAGAGCCTGACGGCAGCGCCTGCGATGCTGGCGACATCTGCTCGCCCGGCGGGATCTGCGCCGCGGGTCAGTGCCAAGCGAGCGGGATCCCGTGCGGTACCCCGCCGCCTGCTGAGTGTGTCGGCGGCAACGTCCACCTCTTCGTTGGCGTTGGCGACTGCGGTGCGGACGGCTGTACCTATGAGCCGACGGAGATCACGTGCACCGAGGGCTGCCTCAACGGCCAGTGCGTCGTGTCGAACTGCCTCGACAACCCGGGCGCGGCCTGCGACGACGGCAACCCGTGCACCGAGAGCGATGTCTGCGGCGCCGACGGCTCGTGCGCAGGTGTCGCCAAGACCTGCGTGACCGGAAACGCCTGTGTCCAGGGCATCTGTGACCCGGCAACGGGCGAGTGCCAGGAGGACGGCCTGCCGAACTCGGCAGCGTGCGACGACAACAACCCCTGCACGACCGACACGTGTCATCCGTTCTTCGGCTGCGTGAACCTCGGCAATGCCGACCCATGCAACGACGGCAACGCGTGCACAAGCGGCGACAGCTGCTCGGGTGGTGAGTGCGTGGGCGCGTCGGTCCGCTGCGACGAGCCGCCGGCTCCGACCTGCGGAGGCGTCGGTGGTAGCACGCTCTTCATCTACTACTCGGCAGGTCAATGCGACGCGCTGGGCGGAGGCTGCAACTACGAGCTGGTGGCGGTGCCGTGTCCCTTCGGTTGTGGCGACGGTCGTTGCTTCGACAACGTCTGTGAGGCGGGTGCTGCCGAGGGTACGGCCTGTAGCGACCGCAACCCATGCACCGTCGACGATGTCTGCGACAACGCTGGTGGCTGCATCGGCGTGGCCAAGGACTGCAGCGACCTCACCACGAACTGCTCGCTGGGTGCGTGCAACGCCGAGACTGGTGCCTGCTTCGCACAGAACCTTGTCGAAGGCTCGCGCTGCAGCGATGGAGATGCGTGCACGTCAGGCGACCGATGCGTGGAAGGTGTTTGTACCGCGCGTGGCCCGACGCAGTGCAATGACCTCAGCGCCTGCACCACGGATTCCTGCGACAGCGACGCTGGCGGCTGCCAGTTCGAGCAAGCGGTGGTCTGCGACGATGGCAACACCTGCACGGGCGACTTCTGCAGCGCACTCTTCGGCTGCCTAGCGATTCCGAACTCTGGTGATGTCTGCGACGACAACAGCCTCTGCACCACCGAAGACGTCTGCGTCGACGGTGACTGCTCCGGCTCGATCGTCGTGTGCGAGGCACCGCCTGCTGCGTACTGCGTCGACGGCAACACGCGTCGCGAGTTCCCGGCCGCGGGTGGCGCCTGCTTGCCCGAGCGTGGTTGTCTCTACAGCTTCGTCGACGAGTCATGCGAGTTCGGCTGCCTCGACGGGGCGTGCTTGGCGAACGCCTGCGAGGCTGGCTGCGACGATGGTGATCCCTGCACGGTCGACACGTGCGAGGACGGCACGTGCGCGTCGATGCCGCTCTGCAACGAGGGCTTCGAGTGCGACAACGGCCAGTGCCGTGCGCCACTGTGCACCGGCTGCACGGGCGTTGGCGACTGCGGTGCTGACAGCTGGTGCGTCTATCTCAAGGGGGCGAGCAGCGGTATCTGCACCAGCGAGTGCGACGACGACACGGCGTGCCCCGACGACTACGTCTGCGAGCGCCTTGCCGGCATCGACAACGACTCGGTCCGAGGCTGTGTCCCGGCGGCTGGCGCGTGTGATTGCGAGCCTGACTTTGCCGACGGCTGCGACGGCGACGACCGCGTCCGCATCAACAGCTGTGGGACGAGCGAGAGCACGATCGAGACGTGCGCCAACGGCTGTGCTAGCGGCGCCTGCTGCCCAGACGGCCAGACGGCCGTGTCGGGTGTGTGCATCGATGATGACCAGGTGCCTGGCGGTGGCGGCGGGATCGTCGACATCAACACGGACGCCGTCGTGTACTCGGGAGGCTGTGAGGCTGGCGGTGGTCAGCGTGACGGAATGCTCTGGGTCCTGCTGGCGCTGGTCGGTGTGGTGGCCTTCGCGCGTCGCCGCCGGACGGTTGCTCGCGCTGCTGCGACGGTGCTGATCGGCGGTGCGTTCGTCGTCGCTGCCACGAGCTCGCAAGCGCAGGCTCAGTCCTCGACCACGTCCTTTGCTCTCGAGCACTTCGAGCCGCTGCCTTCGCTGGGACACAACATCCTCAACGTCGGCACAAGCGTGATGCCTGGGCATCTCTCGCCGAGCATTGGCTTTGTCGTGCACTACGTCGACGATCCGTTGACGGTGCGGCTGCTCTCCAACGAGGACTTCACGGTCCAGAAGCTCGTCGATGACGCGCTGCGGGCAGACTTTGCTGCAAGCATCGGGCTCTTCGATATGCTCAGCATTGGCGTCGTGTTGCCCATGACGCTGTCACAGTCCGGCGACGACCTTCAGCTCGCTGGCCGCGCTGGGGAGTCGGTCAGCGGGTTTGCCCTCGGTGACCTCCGCGTTGAGCTCAAGGGCGCACTGCTGACGCCCGGAGACAACGACGGCCTGGGGCTCCACATCTCGCTGCCGCTCTACATTCCGATCGGCGACAAGGAGTCGTTTCACACCGATGAGGGCTTCCGTCTCAAGCCCACGCTCGGCTTGGACTACCACCACGACAGCGGGTTTGCCGTTGCTGTGAACGCTGGTTTTCAGATTCGACCGACGCAGCCGAGCCACAACTTCATCAGCGACGACGCGATTCAGTGGGGACTCGGGTTTGAGGTCCCGACATTCGCTGATGAGCTGACGCTGATGGCGTCGCTCTTCGGTTCGATTCAGACCGCCGACCACCGCGACCCGACGGACCTGACGCTGGCTGAGACGGCGCGTCTTGACGACCCGATCGAGTTTCTTGCCGGTCTTCGCTGGCGCGTGACGCCGGAGTGGCAAGCGATGGCCGGTGCTGGCGCGGGGATCACCCACGCGGTTGGTGCTCCGTCGTTCCGCGGCTTCTTGAGCTTTGGCTACGCGCCGGTCGACGCTGACAGCGACGAGGACGGCATCATGGACAGCCTCGATCAGTGCCCCGATCAGCCGGAAGATAAGGACGGCTTTGAGGACGGCAACGGCTGTCCGGACGTCGACAACGACAACGATGGAATCCTAGACGTCGATGACGGGGCTGCCGATGGCTCGATGTTCGGCAACTGCCGCGACAATCCTGAGGACAAGGATGGCTTCGAGGACACCGACGGCTGCCCGGACGATGACAACGACAACGACGGCGTCAAAGACAGCAAAGACAAGTGCCCGATCGACCCTGAGGATGCCGATGGGTACGGCGACGCCGACGGCTGTCCCGATCCCGACAACGACAGCGACGGCATCCTCGACGTTGTCGACGGTCCTGTGGGCGCAAGCGGCTTCGGCGCGTGCATGAACGACCCGGAGGACATGGACGGCTGGGAGGACGACGATGGCTGCATCGACGCTGACAACGATGGCGACGGTGTGTTGGACACCAAGGACAAGTGCCCGATTCAGCCGGAGACGAAGAACGGCGTTGACGACGAGGATGGCTGCCCGGACACCACCCAAAAGGACGTCAAGATCGAAGACGGCAAGGTGGTGATCCTCAAGAAGGTCTTCTTCGCCTTCAACAAGGACGTCATCAAGCGCAAGAGCTACGCAATCCTGAACTCTGTCGCGATGGTTCTCCAAGAGAACGAGTACATCACGAAGGTCCGTGTCGAGGGGCACACCGACAGCGACGGAAAGGAAGCCTACAACCTGGACCTGTCGACCCGCCGAGCGAACTCGGTCAAAGAGTACCTCATCAGCAAGGGCGTTGAGGCGGGACGTCTGTCGTCGCAAGGCTTCGGGGAGGGTAAGCCGCTGGAGTCCAACGCGAGCGCTGCGGGCCGCGCTGCGAACCGGCGCGTGGAGTTCTCGATCCTCGAGGTCTTCGGCAAGCCTGCCAACGTGAAGGTCAAGAGCGAGGACAATCGGCCGGAGACGACCGAGTAGCGCGTCGACCCTGATGTCGGGAAGGGCCCAGCCGCTTGGCTTGGGCCCTTTCTTATTCGGCGGCGTGGTGAGCGGCTGGCGCTCGCTCCATGTGGCGCCGTTGGAGCCGTCTCTAGCGGCGTCTGCGGCCTACGATGGCGGTGAGATGTCCGCACGAGTCATCGTCGCCCAAGCGGCAGCCCATCTCGAGGTAGCCGCGAGCGACGTCGGCGTGGCCACGAGCAACATAGTGACGTCCGATCTGCCCGCAGCCGCGTGCGTCGCGGAGATCGCACGCCGTAGTCCACCGTTGCAGCGCCGTCTCGACGTCGCCGCGCGACTCGAAGCGGTCACCAGCGTCCGCGCATGAGGGGGCAGAGCCCCGCTCACAGGCTGCTTCCAGTGGCGCGAGGACCGACGTTCCGAGCAGTCGCCTCGCGCGATGCTTCGCAGTCTGCACAGGCCGGGTGCGCGCGCTGGACGGTGCACGCGTCTGGCGATCGAGTCGCTCGCAAGCAAAGCGCGCGCCAAGCTGGCATCCGCGTTGGTAGAAGGGCAGGGCAGCAGAGACATCCTTGCGGTCGCGCTCCAGCAGGCTCGCGACGTTGCCACAGCCGACAGCAAGGTCTCCGTCGCACGCACGTCGGTAGTATCGCTCTGCGCGCACAAGGTCGGGAGGCGTTGCGCTCGCGGCCTCGACGCCGGCGCGGTTGCAGGCGCGCACGTCGCCGACCTCACACGAGCGGGCGTCGCGGGACATCGGCGGCGGGTCCATGTCGGGACGGGGCGCAGCGCGTGCTGTCGCCGCGTCGCACGGGACCACCGGCACCGTGCGATCGCCGACCTCAAGGCGTGCTGAGACAACCGTCCAGCTGTGGCCGTCCCAGTCTGCGGCATAGCTAAGCGTCCCGCGTCCTCGCGCGCCTCGGACAGGGGCGGACCAGATCGCCTGTCGGTAGGACTCGTGACCGCTGGACGAGCCGCATGTCAGGCCGACGAAGCTGGTGTCGATCGCGGGACCTAGGGCATCGGTGGCGCCCACGCATGTGTTGGCTTGAGCGACAGCCTGAGTCAAGGAGCCGTCCGAGCGCGCGTAGAGGCCGGTCCCAACGGGGACGCCGACGACGAGCAACGCGACGAGTATGAGGAGTCGAGTCATCGCGCTCATTGAGCCGTGCCTCGCTAGATTGGCAACTTTTTGAGTCTCGCTTCGCGCGCAGTCCGGCCTCGGAACTGCGCAAGGTAGGCTCGTCCCAGCTGCGGGACCGCGCCGGATTCCTGTGACAGGTGAGCGGCGCTCCTTTAAGACAGAGTTCGGCAGTGTGGCCTTGGAAACGGGGGGTTCATGACGCTGGCCAATATTCGGGTTGTGCTCGACCACCCTTCACATCCAGGCAACGTCGGCGCGACAGCACGCGCGATGAAGGTCATGGGGCTGTCGCAGCTGGCGCTTATCCGCGGCGCGGATCCTGATTGTTCGGAGGCGGTCGCCCGAGCGTCCGGGGCCGGTGATCTGCTCGAGGGCGCGCTTCGTGTCGAGACCCTGGCCGAAGCGGTGGCAGGGTGTCCGCTGGTGATCGCATGCAGCGCGCGCCGACGTGACGGCACGAGGCCCCAGCTAACGGTGCGAGCCGCCGCGGAGCTCGCCGTCACAGAGTCCGTCACACATCCCGTAGCGATCTTGTTTGGCACAGAGCGGACCGGCCTGCCGAAGGAAGCGCTCGACTTGTCGCATGTGCACCTGTGCATCGATACAGCGCCGGACTTTTGGTCGCTGAACCTCGCGATGGCGGTCCAGGTTGTTTGCCACGAGCTCCTGCAGGCGTCCCTTCAGCAAGCCGCCGTCGCTGCGCAAGTGCCGGCGGTCGTGGAGCCGGTCGCCCCGCAAGATGAAGTGGAAGGCATGTACGGGCATCTTGAGTCGGCGCTGATCGGCAGCGGTTTTCTTCGGCCGGATCACCGCGGCAACGTGATCAGACGGCTGCGCGACGTCTTCCAACGGGCGCGCCTCACCTCATACGAAGTGAACCTTGTGCGCGGATGCCTCAAGTCGCTTGAGCGTCCACGGCGTTGATGAGCGGACGCCCTCGGCACCGAACCACACAAGCCGATTGCCACGCGACCGGACGCGTGTTCAGCTCGGACGCATGTGGTTTTCAATGTCTCCGACCCCTGTCCGCTTCGCCGACCGTTCACGCTTCAGGTTTTCCTACGACCTGGTGGTTACGGCAGAGCCGAACGATGTGTTCAACGCCTTCGTTGACCCCAAGCACTTCGCGCGTTGGTTCCCAGATCTCCAGTCAGCGACTTGGCTGAGCGATGGCCCTCCGGGCTTGGGCGCTGTGCGTGAAGTACGCCTGAAGGGACTGGCGGTTCGCGAGCACTTCACGCGCTGGGAGCCAGGTGAGGGCTTCGCGTTCTACCTCAGCGAGATCAGCGCGCCGATCATCTCGGCGATGGTCGAGCGGGTTCAGCTCACGAAGACCGCAGCAGGAACGCGGGTCGAGTGGACAATCGCCTACCAGCCGAAGCTTGTGGTGCGGCCGATCCATCCACTCTTGCGCCCCGTTTTCTCGCGCATGTTTGGCAAAGCCGCAAAGCGTCTTCAGCAGCACTTCGCTCGTCCCTAAGTACTCGCTGCGTGCCGCCAGGCTGCTAGAGCTGTTTGAGGATACGTCGCACCTCTTTGGCACGTCGGCTCGTTGGATGTTTGTCGAGATAGCGCTGATAGAACTTCCGTGCCTTCGAGCGCTGGCCCAGCTGCTGGGCCGTCGCACCAGCCCACATCAGCCCCTCACGGTTCGACGATGAGCGTGCCAGGACCGCTTCGAACGCCTTCATGGCGGAGGCCAGCTGTCCCGTTTCATAGAGGGCCCGGCCTAGCCCAAGGCGGGCCTTGGTGTTGCGGGGCGAGAGCGCCAAGGCCTCTTTATAGGTGGCAACAGCCTTCTTCGCCCTGCCGCCCTTGAGGTGCTTGTAGGCTGCCGAGACCAAGCTCGATGCGCTAGCGATGTCGGTCTTGGTCGGAGCGGGCGCCGGGGCAACGGCCGCAGTCGCTGCGGGCTTGGGCGTCGGAATGGTAACGGGCTTTGCGGCGGGTGCTGGCGTCGGCGCCGCACGAGCCACGCGTCGGGTCCGCCTGACGGCGCGGGTGGGTGCCGGAGCCGGTGTCACGGTGCTCGTCACTGGCTGTGTCGTCGGAACGACGGCCGCGGTCACCGGCGTCACGACAACGGGCTGCGAGTCAACGTAGGTGGTAGGAATCTCGATCGGCACTGCGGCGACCGGCTGCGCAGCAACCACCGGCTGCGGTGGGACGACCGGCTCGGCGACCGCTGCTGCTGCAACGATGGTCTTGGCCTCCACGTCGACTTTAGCTCCGTCGGGCTCGTTCGCTTTCGCGTCGCCACGTGCCTCGATCAGCGTGTCGAGCCGGGCGAGAAGTCCGCGTCGAAGCGGGCTCGTCTTGTTTCCGTCACGCGCGGCATCCAGCGCTACCTGCTCAGCGCGGGTCGGTCCCGCAGGTTCAGCTGGCTCAACGACGGCGGCCTGTCCTTCGAACGCTCCAAGAGCAGCGCCGCCAATCGCCACGAGCGCGATGACTGCACCCCAGATCAGCGCTTTCCGTGCGTTGTTCTTGGGGGCGGCGACAATCTCGCCAGCGACTGCCGCGCTGCCGTCGTTGTCGAACCAGCCATCTTCGTTGTCGCTCACGCCGTCCATCGCGCCCCCATAGGTCCAAGCCGGCACATCGTAGCACCCGATCGTGAAACCTGCGCAATTCGTTGCTCGTTCGAACTTCCGGACCCGCGTCCTCGGGGGCTCTACAGCTGTCTTCGATGCTGATGCATCTTCGACATCAAGAACGAGCGCCAGATTGCCGACTTGACGTTTGGTGGGCCCCGCCCAATGATCCAAGCCGGATTGGGTCGAGCCGACCCGACAACAGGAGAAAGAATGCTGGTGCGCTGCCTCACAACCACCGTGGTTGCCATGACATTGCTGGTCTGCGCCGGCTGTGACTCCACGGTGACGGAGTCCGATCTCCAGAAGTGGACGAACAACGATCGAGGACTCGAGAGGATCAGCCAGGTCGTGGCGGATCCCGAGCAACCGCTCGATACCAAGATCCGAGCGCTTGAAGTGGTTGTCGAGAAGGGCTTTGAGGCCCGCGTGCGCACCATGATCGACGGCATCAGCTCGGCCGAAGAGCGCTCGCAGCTCGCAGAGAAGCTTAGCGAGCAGCTCACCAAACACCTCGTCAACAAGTCGAAGTACCAGCTCGACGCGAAAGACGGCTTGATGACGCTCGACAGGTATCTCTCGAAAGAAGCCTGGGAGCCCATCCAGAAAGCCGTCGCAACCTGGGCGTTCTCCGACATTTCCTGGGCCACGGACGCCACGGAAGTTCGCACGAAGATCGAGTCTCGCATTTTCTCGGGGCAGACGATGGAGCTCGGCAAGTACGGCTGGGATGCAGCCGGGATCCTGATCTCGCACGGCTACGTCGTCGACAAGATGGTTCGGTACCTGGGCTCGGCCAACGACCCGGTCGCGACCGAGACGCTGCTGAAGGGCTTTCGCAAGCTGCACAGCACCACGGGCCCGCAGGCGTACCACGTGGAAGCTCTCCAGAACACGGCAAGCGCTGCCGGGGCCGCCTATCTGCTCGAGATGTACTTCAATGAGAACATCGATGAGGAGTTCCGCGGTCATGCGTTCAACGCCGCTGTCGACATGACCGAGAAGGTCGAGAAGTGGGGGGATGCGACGGCGGTCGAGAAGTGGCTGCTGAAGTTGATCAATCAGGACGCACCGGCCGACCGCTGGCTCGGTGCGGCCAACCTGGTTCGTGTGTCGGGCGCGACGAAGCTCGACAAGGTCTTCGAGGGTCTCAAGGACGACCGCGTCTATGACAAGGCTGAGGAAGACCCGGCGAAGTCCGTAATGGACCTGTGCCTCGATGTGTACGACGGCGGTCACGCTGCCGCCGCCAACCCGGTGTTCGTCAAACAGCTGACGACCGGAAACCGCATTGGCAAGTCGGTTGCGATCGTGTGCTTGAAGGCAAACCAAGGGACCGGTGGAACCGCTCAGTTAAAGACGATCGCTGCGACCTCGGCCATGGGTACCGACACGTCGGTCGACGACTTCTTGGGCGAACAGCTGACGTTGGGCCGCTTGGCTCAGAACGCGCTCGATGCGTTCCCGATCTACGCCGAGATCGCCGCCGATGAGAAGGCCGGCAAGCTCACCAAGGAGCAGGCGAAGACGAAGCGTGAGCTGACGACGTTCGACCTTGAGCTAACGGGTGCCCCGTACAAAGCGGCGATCGAGGCCCGCTACAAGGCGTGGCTTGCCGACCAGGCGCCGGCGCCGGATGGTGCTGCTGCTCCGGACAAGAAACCTGACACGGCCGCGGGTACAGCGAAGCCGCCAGGTGCCGCGCCCGCTACTGCGGCGACTGGCACCGCGCCGAAGTAGCCCGCACAGCGGCTCAAGCACGCGGTCAGTGAACAGCCAACGTGCTTCGTCAGCGCGACGTCAGCGCTCGGGCTGCCACTGCGGTACATGTCCAGAGGCTGCATCGATGAGCGCTCGGCACCGCTCGGCCAGCGCTGCTCGGAGCGTCGTGAGCGTGGACTTGTCCAGGGCACTCGTGCCGATGGCTCCGGCGCGTCGGCACATGGCGTCGATGTTGAGTTCTTCCGACAGGGCGTCGATCTTGTTGAAGACGAGGATCGTTGGGGTATCGCGAACGTCGAGATCCCCGAGGATTCGTTCGACAGCGTCGACGCGTGCCTCCCAGCCCGCCGTCGAGATGTCGACAACATGAACGAGCAGGTCGGCGTCTTCGAGCTCCTCAAGCGTCGCCTTGAACGCCGCCACCAAGTCTTCGGGAAGGTCGCGAATGAACCCGACGGTGTCGGTGATAACGATCTCGAGGTCGGGCGCGAGGTGCAGCTGTCGCGTCGTCGTGTCGAGGGTCGCGAAGAGCTTGTCCTCGGCAAGCACGTCGGCACCGGTGAGCGTGTTCATCAGTGTCGACTTGCCCGCGTTGGTGTAGCCAACGATTGCCACGACCGCGACCCGATTATCTGTTCGTCGTCGGCGACGGTTCTGCCGTTGCTTCGAGAGAGTCGTGATGCGCGTTTGGAGCTGATGGATCCGGTCTTTAGCGCGACGCCTGTCCACCTCAAGCTTAGTCTCACCGGGGCCGCGGCCGCCGATACCGCCGGCAAGTCGGCTCATCGAGAGGTTCTTCCCCACGAGCCTGGGCAGCGCGTAGCGTAGCTGGGCGAGCTCAACCTGTAGCTTGCCAGCCGCTGTTGTCGCGCGCTGAGCGAAGATGTCGAGGATGAGTTGGGTTCGGTCAATGACCTTCAGCTCGACGGAGTCCGCGATGCTTCGCGCCTGAGCCGCGCTGAGGTCGAGATCGAAGATGACCAGGTCGGCATCCCGGTGCATGGTTGCGAGCACCAGCTCTTGGAGCTTACCCCGACCGACGACGAAGCGCGGGTCCGGCGCTGTGCGGCGTTGCACGATGGTCTCAACGATCACGACACCCGCGGTTCGGGCTAGCTCGTTGAGCTCGGCGAGGCTCGTTTGGACCTGACTCGACGAGGGCGACTGGTCGGTCACGTGGACCGCAATCGCTCGCAGCGCGCCCTCTCCGGAGTCCACGACCGAACGCCCGCCCGCGAACCGAGCCTCGAGCTCACCAATCAGGCTCAGAAAATCGACTTGGACGCGCTCGATCGCGGCCGCTGGTTCGATCGCGACGCCGACGCCGGTTGAAGACGGCGGCTCGAGATGGGCGTACTCAAGGGAGGCGGCGACACCATCGACGGCCTGGATGACAGCGATGAGGTCCAGCTGCAAGAGCGTCAAGTCGGTGATGTCGTCTCGACTGAGTGGCTCGCCGCCGACATGCGTGTGGACAAGACGTAGTCCCCGGAAACGTCCGCGCCCCGCACGATGCCGGCCGAGATCCGGCAGGACCAGTCGCTCGCTGTCTCCGACGACGACGTGCTGAATCCGGCCCCGCCGGTCGATGAGCACGCCGACCTGACGCCGGGTCTCACTCGAGAGCTCGGCCATGAACTGTGCGAGCTGCTTTGTGATGATCGACGCAGGCGGAATCTGGCGTCGAAAGACGCGCTCAAGCGCGGCACGCTGTGAGGCTTTCAGCCCCGGTAGGTTTCCTGTCAGGCGGTTGGCGATGAGGCCCTCCCACGGGTGAGTCGCGTCACGCTACCCCGCACGGCGTGGCATGTCATCACCACCGGCACGGCCTGTTTCGCGGCCCGACACTGCCTGAACCCGCGTTCATATTGCCGAACGAGGGAAAAGCCTCGTGATCCCGTGCGCTTCAGCGGGGTGCGCGAACGTTGAGATGAAGGGCCGTTTGCGTCATGCTTATCCCGTGACGACGTGGAAACACGGGGACTTAGGGCGCATCTGGCGCCCGGCCTAACGAGGGGCTAACCCTTGACATGCTGTTGACGCGCTAGCTATAGGCCCGTCCTCATGAATTCTGGTGCACAATCAGCGAGAGTGAACATGGTGACACGCAGCACATATTCCGGACTGGTGTTCTTTTGCGGCTCGCTAATGGTCCTCGGGTTTGCCACCAGCGCGGGCGCCCAAGCACCCACGACGCCGGCCAAGAAGCCAGTGCAGGTCGCCGCGACAAGCGCGTCAACGGCCACCGCAACGGCCACCGCGTCGGACACGGAAGAGGCCGAAGAGAAGTCGCCCTTCAGCGCATCCTTGGTCGTCGAGACCTCTGTTGGTTTCGGTACCTTCGTGAGCGGGCCACAGAACAACTCGCGTGTGACGACAAGCTTCTCACCACGCCTTGGCTACGCGGTCACCGACAAGGTGTCGCTTGGTCTGGCGACTGCGCTGTCTTGGTACAACGTCGTCGACTTCGGCACACCGCTTGAGACCAACACCATGCTGCTCGGCGACACGAGCCTCAGCGTGTCTCACTCGTCCATCTACAAGCACGACGACAGCGGCTTTAACTTGGCGGGCGGCATTAGCGCATCGCTTCCGACGTCCTTGCGCTCGCAGTTCAACAACAAGATCTTCGGGCTGCGGCCCTCGCTCACGGCGTCGATTCCGGTCGGCCCGGTGAAGCTCAGCTACACGCTGGCTCTCAACAAGAACTTCATGACCACATCGACGCCGACCCTGAGCTGCGACGGCTTCGACGAAGAGTGCATCGAAGGCCGACCGGAGGACGCCGTGCTTGGCTACGAAGCGCAACGTCAGGGCGGTGAGGTGACTCTACCTGGCTTGGGCTTCCCGTCGTTTTCAGTGTCGAACCGACTTGCCGCCTCCTGGGGCATCGTTGAAGGCCTCACGCTCAGCGGTAGCGTCACGATCAGCAACGGGTTCGGCGTCGTCGCTCGCGAGGATGACGAATTCGCGAGCGTGAACGCGACCCCCGGACGCAGCCAGTCTGACGTCTTTAGCGCCGGACTCGGTCTCGGCTACCAGATCATGAAACACCTCGCCGTGGGTACCTCGGTCGGTGTGTCGACTGCGCGGCCGTTCGGTGCCGCCGGTAACGGCTTCTTTGTCTTCGACGGGATCGGACGAGCGTCCGACAACATCGCGTCGTGGGGCTTCTCACTGACAGGCTCGCTCTAAGAGCGCTCCTGTTGCACTCCAGTTTCTAACGTTTCCGTCAGCAAGCGCTTGTTCCACTCCCGTCGGAGGTCCTACGAATGATGTCACGTTTCAGCACACCGCGCCTTTGGCGCATGCTCGCCTGCGCAGCCCTTGTAGGGGTTGTACCGGCTGGCTGCGTCGAGGACATCGGCGTCATCGACCGCACGAGCCCGGATAAGGTCGACAAGACCTCGTTCGAAGGCGTGTGGATCATGATGAACACCACGGTCGACGCCCCGTTCTCGACAGCGATTAGCTTCGCCGGCGAGCAAAACTTTGGCGGCGGTCAAAAGGTCATCTTCGACATCCAGGAAGACTGGCTTGTTGCCTACCCCGTCGTCGAGACGGTCGAGGGCAGCGAGGCTGACTGGAAGACCAACAGCATCCGCAAATACTGGGACAAGGACGCCCGAGACGAGTTCGTCGAGATGTACACCGCGCAGCCTGCTGCCCGGTGGCCCATCACGAAGCACTTCGACGTGAAGCGGAACTACAACACGTTCAACGGCTCCCAGTCGAACGAGCTGACGGAGAACACCAACGACCGTCACTGGTACGAGCGCGACTACATCCGCGTTGCTTGGAACAAGCAGCAGGTGCGCCCGTTCTTCTTCTCGATCGCGGGTGGCTCGGATGCGGACAGCTATTTTGTCGGCGATCAGAGCCCGGATGAGCCCGACTCGATCGTGTTCGAAGACGGCTACTTCGACTACACCACGCGCCTGACGGTGAGCGCTTATGGACAGCGCGCTTGCAGCATCTACGGCCTCAGCCCGTACGACTGCGCCAGTGCCGAGGTTCGTGTGCGGAACTCGTTCATGCGCTTGGACCACCGACGCGACTACGAGCCGCTTCGCTACCACAACGACGAGCACCAAGACCGGTTCGGCTACTTCCTGACGGAGCGCCCGTACTACGACTCTGACTGGGGTCCATCGTACAAAGGCAGCGTCTCGTGGATCAACCGCTGGAACCTCTGGCGCACTTCCTACGACTTCACGAAGCCGGTCAACGCCGACAACGTCGAGCAGACCGTCGACTGTTTCATCGACGACGACTGCAACGCCGACAACGGCGAGCGCTGCCACAAGGAAGAGTCCTGGTTCTCCAACGGCTACTGCGCCATCGCGACACCGAAGCCCTACAGAGAGCGTGGCCTCCGACCGGTGCTCTACCACCTCAACGCGGACTGGCACCCTGACTACATCAGCGCCGCTTACCTGGCCGCCGACAACTGGAGCGACGTGTTCAAAGACGCCGTCGCTTGGCTCTACTACTACGAAGACAAGGGCCTCTCCACCACTCGTGCTTGCGAGACACACTCCGACTGCGCGAACGAGCATCTGCTTGCCGACGCGATGGTGCGGACCCTTGACCAGGGCGTGACTTGCCACTCGGACCTCGACTGTGGCTCCGCCACGTGCGGCGCGGACAACTACTGCGCACAGGTTCGTTCGTGCAGCGCTGCTTCACCTTGCGCCCAAGGCCAGATGTGCACCGGCGGTGTCTGCATGCTCGACGGCCAGCAGGTGTCGGCGCGCATCCAAACGAGCCTCCTTCGCGGCTCGACGCTGGTCTACAGCACTGCTGACGCCAACGTCGTGACCCACGACAACTTCTCGACGCGTCTCCGCAACGACCTCCCCTCGGGCTACGCCTACGTCCGCCTTGTGCACCTTGCTCCGGGCGAAGGCTCGGTCGGCCTGGCGATCAACGGCGAGACGGCACTCGGCGGCGAGTACGACGCGAACCGCGACTACGACCCGCAAGACCCGGCGACGCAGAGCTTCATGGTCGCTGTTCCTGCCGGTAGCGCAGTCAGCGTTGCGGTCACGCGCGGTGGCGCCGACGTTGCCTCGACGACCGCCGACATCGTGGCCAATGCTCAGTACCTCGCCATCTACAACGGCACCGACGTGGTCGTCGCAGGCGCGAGCTTCGGCGACTCCGGACGCGGCATTCGCTTCGTCCACGCAGGCGTCGGTGAGGGCCCGCTCGACTTCGCCATCCAAGGTGTTCGCTTCGAGTCCAACGTCCCTTACCAGAGCTCCACCGGCTACTTCACGTCTGCTGGCGATGTTCAGCGCGCCACGGCATCCCGCTCCGGACAGCGTGGCGACATCACCTGCTACGAGTCTGACACGATCGGTCGCTGCGTCGGTTGGTCGGCTGCGTTCACAGACGCCGACAAGGACCGCGTCCGTCAGATCAAGGCCGAGCTTCCCGAGATGTTCGTCCTCTGCCGCAACACCTTCGACGCTGTGGCAGCATCGCAGACCGTCCCGGACGCCGACAAGGCGACGTTCTACGGTGACGCTCGCTACACCCGCGCCGACAACTACAATCCGTGCGGCGACTCCACGCTCGTCGCGAACCCGGCTGAGCCCAAGCGCATTGGTGACCTGCGCTACAGCTACTTCTACTGGGTCAATGAGCCGCAGCGCTCGGGCCCGCTCGGCTACGGCCCGTCCGTCGCTGACCCCGACACCGGACAGATCATCAACGGTGTTGCCAACATCTACGGCGGCGCCATCCACACCTACTCACGTTACGCGCGTGACCTCCTCGACTTGGTCAACGGCGACCTCGACACTGAGGACATCATCACCGGCGCGTGGATCCGTGAGTACATGGACTCGCAGGACGGAGACGACAACGTCGACCCCGACGAGGCAACGTTCTACGGCGCCCTTGAGGCCGGCCAAGCGACCGGCGGCGAGATGGACAGCCACGGCGAGCGGGTTGAGCGCGCGCACTTCGGTGTCGACGAGGACACCCACGTCCACGGACAGCACGCTGGACTCGCCCAGAAGCTCTTCCACGGCAAGCGCCTGCAGGCTCCGAAGAAGCAGTTCCAGGACTACGAGTTCCGTGAGCTCTACGACCTCATGGCCGACCGCGAGAAGTTCTCGCAGGCCATGTATGACTCGGTACCGAAGGTCGATCCTAAGCTCTTCCACAACCGCCTCAACAAGGTGCGTGGAACGATGATCGACGACCTGATGATCAACGACGAGATCGCATCGGCCGCCGCACACATCGACCCGACTGGCGAGATGAACTACGACGAAATGCGTGACGCGCTCTCGCCGGCCACGTGGTCATCGAAGTGGGCCATGCAGAAAGAGCAAGAGCGAACCCAGCTGTTGGCCAAAAACAACATGTACATGGGTGAGTTCATCGACGACGCCCTGTTCGGCCTTGCGCGGGACCTGAAGGCTCGCGGCGTGACGGGCGACGAGATGACGCTTGAGATTGGTCGTGCCATCATGGCCGGTGTGCTTGAGCACGAGATTGGCCACACCATCGGCCTGCGCCACAACTTCTCGGGTTCGACCGACGTGTTCAACTTCCACGACGAGTATTACTCGATTCGTGAGAAGGAACTCATCCTCTGCCAGGACGACAGCTGGTGCGACGATGTCAACGGTGCTGCCTGCGCCATCAAAGAGTGCTCAGCCGACACCGACTGCGTTGCCGGCACGCTCTGCGACGCAGGGACCTGCGCCGCACCTGGCGCCAACAACAGCGCCCAGCTGGTGGCCACCGGTGTCTGCTCGACCCCGCTGGCTGACCTCCCGCCGTGCACCGCCGACGCGCAGTGCGGCGACGGTATGGTCTGCTTTGAGCAGCGTTGTTACGAGCCGCGCCAGCAGTTCGTGCCCCGCCCCTGGATGACCGACCTTGAGAAGGCCGGCCGCAGGACAGAGTTCCAGTACACAACCACCATGGACTACGGTGGTCGTATCAACAGCGACATCCGCGGGCTTGGTAAGTACGACTACGCTGCAGTTCGCTTCGGCTACACCCGACTGGTCGACGTCTACAACGACGTGTCCAACATCGACCGTCGCATCAACAACACGGCGCAGCTGGTTGGTACCAGCCCAGCCACGTACTCGTTCTACAAGAACGCGCGCTTCTGGCCGACCCGCGGCACGGGCGTCTTCCACGCGTTCAACTACCTCTCCAACTACATTGGCGTTGAGCAGAACCTCGACCGTCGTCCGGTGCCATACGACCAGGTCAAGTACCAGAGCGAGATGGCTGTCAACGACGTCCGCGAGTACCTCGACCTCGAGTACGTCGAGGTGCCCTACGCCATGTGCTCCGATGAGTACCGCGGCAACATGGGTTGCTACTACTTCGACATCGGCATCGACCCCGGCGAGATGGCGGCTGGCGCCACTGTTCAGCTCGAGCAGTACTACATCTTCGACGCGTTCAAGCGTGAGCGCCTGTTCTACGGAATGTACGGCAACCCGATGAGCTACTACGGTCGCATCATGGACCGCTACATGCGCGTTCTGGGTGATGTCGGCATGTACTACGCCCTCTACGACAACTTCCTGTTCCGGTACTCTTGGTACGAGAACTGGAAGAGCTCGCCGCTCGGCGGTCGTACGCTGGAGCAGTCCGCGATCGACGCATTCGCAACGCTCAAGGACGTGGTCGCCGCACCGGCACCTGGCTCCTACAAGTTCGACTCCGACATGGACGCTTACGTCAACATCTCGCTCAGCCCGGGAGCTGAGGGAGCCGACTTCGACGTGCCGTTTGGCATCGGGCGCTTCCCGTACACCCAGTTCGGCGGCGACCTTGGCTACAACTACTACGAGCACCCGCTCTGGTTCGGTAGCTTCTGGGAGAAGCTCGGCGCACTCGTGACGCTGGCGGACTCCACAGCCTACTTCGCCGACACCGCGGTTGGTGAGCAGCTCAACATCGGCGTTGGGACCTCGCTCGGCTTCAACACGGTCTTCTCGGCTGAGATGAACAACTTCATGGGCGGTCTCATCGCCCAGCAGCTGGACTTCTACGCCGGCCGCGCCATCCAGGGCCGCTACGTGCCGCCGTCAATCTCCGCGCGCAACCTCCAGGACACACCGGTGGAGCCGGCTCTCAACAACTTCACGTTGAAGCTCTACGCCGCTGTCTACGGACTCGCATTCTTGCCGGCCGGGTTTGACCCGCAGTTCATCGACCGCCTAGCGGTGTTCGTTGAGGGTGAGGCGACTCAGTACCAGGCGGATGCCGCCGTGCAGATTCCGCCCTTCCGCTGGGAGGACCCCATCGGAGGCAAGGTCTACCTCGCCTACGGCACCAACTATGGCGACTTCGGTGAACCGAAGATCGACGTAGCTGCCGAGCTTGTGACGCGCGCGGCGGACCTCACGGCTGACTGGGCCAACGAGACCGACCCCGGTCGCAAGGCTGAGTACCAGAAGCAGATGTCGGACATTCGAGACATTCTCGATGTCCTACGTCGACTCAACCACATCTATGGCACAAGCACCCTTGGGCTTTAGGAGGAAGGCGAAAATGCAAGCACGATTCGACCAACCCGTGGGTGGCAAAATGAACAACTTCTGTAGACGCGCCCTGCTCGCTCTCACCGCTCTGACTGTCGGAGTGACTGGGTGCGCGGACGCCGACCCCATCGATCGGACTCAGCCCGATCTCATCAACAAGGACGACTTGAAGGGCGAGTTCTACTCTCTCTCAACCGTCGTCCGCTCGCCCTACACCTCGGTGGCGGCTTTCCCTGGACTCCAGGGCGTCACCGACCGGGGCGTGTGGCAAATCGAGGAGAAGGCCCTCATCTTCTACCGCACCTACGAGTTCGTAGACGGCACGGAAGAGCAGGGCGTTCGCAGCGACACCGACACGCCGCTGCTCGATGACGACGGCAACCCGGTCACGTACGAGAAGACGCTTCCCGACGGGAGCGTCGTGACCGCGACTCGCTACGTGTACCGAAGCGCTCCGCTCCGACGGTACCCGATCCTCGGCCACTACGACGTTCGCAAGTCGTACAACCCGCTGACCGGCGAAGAGGCCAACGTCACCAACGAAGACTCGAGCGAGAAGTTCTGGTTCCAGCGCAGCGCGATGCGCGTCGACTTCTCAACGAACCAGGCACCGAACAATGGCGACATGCAGTTCGGTTCCGGGGTCGTGTCGATCTTCGAGGGCGAAGAAGCACCCGACGACTTGGCGCTGCGCGTCGAGGACGACGGCGACTACATGGACTACGTGGTCCGCGGCTACATTGAGGCGCCGCGCACGTACCTCCGAGGCTGGGGCTGGGTTCCGACCTGCCTCTTCTTCCCGTGGTACACCGGCGCCTACTTCGAGTGTGAAGAGGAAGAGCATCACATCCGCTCTGCGTTCATGCGCGTAGATCCCAACAACACGTACGTTCCGCAGGACTTCAACGACAACCTCCTCAACAAGTTTGGCTTCTACCGCTCGTCGCGTGCCGCGCATGACAAAGAGTTCGGCCGCACTTACTCGGACGCCATCCGCAACATTCGTCGCTTCCGCATCTGGGAGGACTACGTTGTCGGCAGCGACGGCAAGCTCGACTACGCACAGATGACGCCCAAGCCGATTGTCTACTACTTGTCGGAGGACTTTCCGCGCGACCTGATTCGAGGTTCCCTCGATCTCGCGCGTCAGTGGAACAAGCCGTTCAAGGAGGTTGTGGAGACGCGCCTCGGACGTGCGTTCGACGGCGACATGTACGTGCTGTGTGAGAACAACACAGCAGCCGTGCAAGCGGTGCTCGCAGACAACCCCAACGCGGCGACAGCTTCGACCGATCCTCGCTACTGCAAGGACATGGACAAGCCAAAGCTCATGGGCGACCTGCGCTACAACATGCTCACGAGCGTCAACGACCCGATCCAGTACGGTCTTTACGGCTACGGCCCGATGCACTCCGACCCGATCACGGGCGAGATCATCCACGCCAATGCCTACCAGTACACGGCCAACATGCGCCTCGGCGCGCGAAACGCTGTGGACATGATCGAGTACGCGGCCGGTGTTCAGAGCTTCCGCGACATCACGCAGGCTCGCCACATCACGACCTCTGTCAAAGCCCGGGCACTCGGCAACACCGAAGGTGCGCCGAAGTCGCTCTCGCTTGAGGACGCGCAGCTCCAAGCTGGGACCGTCGTGATGCCAGCCGTTCAGGAAGAGCTTCAGGCTGTCGGTCTTGAGCTGACCGACCACGATCATGGCCGAGCACGCATGAACGCCCTGCTGGGAACGGATGAGTTCGACCATCTCCTGCTCAACCAAGACATGGCCGCGCTCGCTGGTCTGCCAGTGGACGAGTTTGGGTCCTTCGACCAGCGCGACAGCGGGTTCCTCAAGGACTTGGTCCACCCGGCGCACCTCAGCACCGAGGACTCGATTCTCTGGAAGCAGAAGAAGGATGTGGCGCTCGGCCACGCTGCGATCTGCATGGGAGAGCACTTCGACGACTCGTTCCGAGGCTTCGCTCTCGACTACAAAGACGACTACGACAGTGCAGTCTGCACCCAGCTCAAGGCTCTGGCCGACGACGGTGAAGACCTTGTGTTTGACTTCGAGGCATTTGCGGAGCCCGGACAGAGCTGCGACAGCGGTCCGGCCGCATGCGGCGAGAACCAGGTCTGCCAGTTCCTCAACCAGGGCGACGTCTCGGGCAACTACTGCATGACCCCGTGCAGCGCCGGTGCACTCCTGCAGCAGCTTCGTGACGAGCTTCGCCGGGTCAACCAGATCAGCCAGTTTGTCTACTGGGATCCGAACGCGCTCTACACCGACACGAAGGATGGCCGCGTCCTCGCCAGCCAGGCGGCCGCGCGCAAGATCATCGAAGAGGTTCGTGAAGAGACCTTCGTCGATGTCTTTGACCGCATCTGGTCGACCGTGGCCATGCACGAGGTCGGCCACAACGTGGGTCTGCGTCACAACTTCGAGTCGTCCACGGATGCTCTGAACTACTTCCCCGGCTACTGGGACCTGAAGGGTCGCGCGACGAACAATGGGTGGGAGGCCTACGACCTGTGGGAGGGCGAGACCAACAACCAGACGATCAACCGCATGCGTGAGTTCCAGCAGACGTCGATCATGGAGTACACGGGCGCGTTCAACGCGCGCTTCCAGGGTCTCGGCGCCTATGACCGCGGAGCCATCTTGTACGGCTACGGTGGCCTCGTTGAGGTCTTTGAGAATCCGCCAGCCGTCAGCGACTGGGAGGGCTTCCTCGCAGAGCCGTCTGACAGCGACCCGGACCTCTATGGTCTCAACGGTCGACGCGAGCAGCCTCTGGCGTTCGCGCTTCGAAAGGTCCACCACACGAACTACCCGGACGTCTTTGGCAGCGTGGACAACATCACCGCACGTCGGATCGTCGATGCGGAAGATGTGGCCGACCTGAACAAGCCCTGCACCAAGCACGACAACCCGTACGACTCGTCGGTATGCGGCGCGGCCGGCTCGTTCTGCCAACCGTTCCCATCGGGCTTCTACTGCACCAAGCCCGACATGGTCGAAGTGCCACTGCGGTTCTGCTCGGACGAATACAACTGGTCGTCGCCCACATGCCAGACTCACGACGAGGGCACGGACTCCTTCGAGATTGTCCGCAACCTCATCGAGGACTACGAGGCGTACTGGCCGTTCCGCGCCTACCAGCGCGACAACGACCTGTTTAGCCCGTCGACTGGCTACTGGGGCCGTGTCATGTACGACATGCAGGCTCTTCGTAAGCACTTCGAGCACTGGGCCAACAACCTCGCCCGCTACAACCACAACAACTGGTGGGAAGAGCAGTACGGCCAGGCGTGGCACCTCGACATCAACGGTGGCCTCGGCGACACGTTGGCGGCTAAGGCGCTCTTTGAGCACATGGCCAACATCTTTGGTCGGCCCAACGATGGCTACTACGGCTTCAACGAGCAGCGCCAAGTGTACGAGCCCTACGTCGACAATGGTCGTAACACCTACGTCAACGTGTTCCAGGTCCGCGAGGACGTGGGCGCTCGACCCATGTACCCGGCGTACGACTTCTCCGGCTACCTCTACACGCCGGCTCGCGCTGGTACGTTCTACGACCGCCTTGCAGCGCTCATGATGATGACCTACCCACGGATGATCTTTATCCGCGGCGTGGACACGACCTACGACTTGCGTCGCTTCCGACTCAACTTCGGTACGGTGTGGCCTCAGCGCATGCACAACCTGTTGACCGGTCTCGTCACCAGTGACCCGAACTTGTTCGGTTGGTGCATTGAGCACGACGGCGTCTCGCCGACGAATGGCGGCAACGGCGACCCGCAGGGTGTGAAGCCCCGCATGTGGTTTGGTAGCAAGACGCAGCTGGACGCTCACTACGCCAACTGCACGCCGCTCAACCCGGAGCCGCAGTATGACTTCCCGACGACTCAGTACCGTATCCCAGCTGTCGCTGCGATCTACGGCATGGCCTGGATGAGCGGTACCTACGACCGCTCGTTCATCGACCGCAGCCGACTGTGGCTCGAGGGAGACGGCAGCGACATCACGGTGCCGCCAGGCTTCGCGACGATCGACTACACGGATCCCTACTCGGGCAAGAAGTACATCGCTGCTTACGATCCCAACGAGGATGACCCGTATGCTGACGTTGACCCGCGCGGCATGATGCCGTCGGACGACCTCACGCAGGCGCAGCATGTCTACTGGGCGCCGGCACGGCTTCTGGCCAACCTCAATGATGAGCTAGATCAGTACCGTGACCCAACCACGGGTGACATCAACTACAGCGCGCTTGGAGCGGAGTACTCGTACTCGCTGCTGCAGGAGACTGTGGGTCGTCTTGAGATCCTCCGCGGCCTCTACCGTCGCATGGACTTCGGCTTCTAGGTTCTGATGGATGAGCAAAGAGGGGAGGGCGCCATAGCGTCCTCCCCTTTTTTGGTTTCTCAACCGGCGTCCGCCGCGGCGGCCGTTGCCACCGACGTCGACGGACCAGCAAAGATGGGAGGGCGCGAAAGCGTCCTCCCATCTTGGTTTCTCAACACGCGTCCGCCTCAACGGCCCTTGACCTGGCTACCTCCGAGCTCGGAGTGTCACAAGCCATGCGCCTTCGCCCCCAAGACCGGCCGGTGCCTTCGCAAAGTCGACGACGGTGCTGACCCGTGCGCGTTTCAGCCAATCGCGGGTGGCTTCCCTCAGAACAGCGTGACCGCTGGAGTGAAGACCACGACCGGTGATGACGAGTACCTCACGCACGCCCTCGCTGACCGCGTTGGCAACAAAGATGTGCAATCGATGGAGCGCTTCTGTCCGCCTCAACCCATGCAGGTCGAGCGTCCGGCGGGTATCGCCTGGGTTTGGTGACGCGTGTTGGCTGCCCTCGTCTAGCTCATCGCGGAGATGCAGCGGCCCTGACAGGTTGGCGACCGCGGCGGCGAACATGGCATCGTCGTCCGCGAAGTCGGCCACGTCTTGTTCTACAGGCTCGAATACGGGTTCGGTCGGGACTCGCGGCTGATCCGTTGGACGGGCATCACTCAGGGCAGGCGTGGCGAATGACTCCGCCAGCAAGGCCTCAAAGTCTTCGTCGGACTCTACGTCGGGCACCGGGCTCGCGCTCGGTCGGCGCTTAGTGCGCGCTGGGCGCTTCTTACGGGGCGCACATGACTTCGGCAGCCCCAGCATCCGCATCGCGTCTTCGAACTCCTCGTCATCACGTTGGCTCAACCGGGGCCTCTCTTGGTGGGTGCGCGACAGCTACGCAGTATCTTGGCTCCAACGATGGCTCCAGTCGACTTCGGATCGTGCCCAAGCATCGCAACGCCCGTTGCTGAGTGTGCCTCAACGACGAACCGCCACACACCTTGCGTGGGACGTGTTAGGTGTGGTCGGTCCTCGACGGGCTTGCAGCATGGGTCGCATCCCGCTAGTCGACATCCAGTTCTTCTGCACCATTCGCGTCGCTCGTGAAGGAGGCGTCATGCGCTTGTCACGTTTTCATGCTCCCACCCTTCGGGATGCTCCTAAAGAAGCGGAGCTTGTCAGCCATGCGCTGCTGCTCCGAGCAGGCTTCGTTCGTCAGCTTGCCGCCGGTATTTATACCCTGCTGCCGCTCGGGGTCCGGACGCTGCGCAAGATCGCTGCCATCGTCCGAGAAGAGCTTGAGCGGGCAGGTGCTGTCGAAGTCCTGATGCCGGCGATTCAGCCCGCATCCCTCTGGAAGCAGTCCGGTCGGTGGGACAAGTACGGTCCAGAGCTGCTTCGGCTGGAAGACCGAAAAGGCAACGAGTTTTGCGTCGGCCCTACGCATGAGGAAGTGATCGTCGACCTCGTGCGTCGCGACGTGAAGTCCTACCGACAGCTTCCCCTCAACCTCTATCAAGTCCAGAGCAAGTTCCGAGACGAGGTCAGGCCGCGCGGAGGCATCATTCGCGCCCGCGAGTTCATGATGAAAGATGCGTACAGCTTCGATGCTGACGCCGAAGCCGCCGAGAAGTCGTACAAGGACATGTTCGATGCTTATCACCGCATCTTCGAGCGCTGTGGGCTCGACTTCCGCGCGGTTGAAGCTGACACAGGCAACATCGGCGGGAATCTCTCCCACGAATTTCAGGCGCTTGCGTCGAGCGGCGAAGACGCGATCGTTAGCTGCGATAGCTGCGAGTATACGGCCAACACTGAAAAGGCTGCGATCGGCCCCGTCGGCACACAGGCTGGCGACATACAGCCGGGCTCGATGAGCTCGATCGCGACACCTGGTAAGCGAACCGTGCAGGACGTGACCACGTTCCTTGGGGCCAGCCCGTCTGATCTACTCAAGACTCTCATCGTCGATATCGACGGGGTGCCGACCGCGGCCATTGTCCGCGGCGACCACGAGCTCAACACGATCAAGCTAAAGCTCGTGCTCGGGGCGGACTCTGTGGAGCTCGCAGGCGAGGAGCGTGTTCGCAAGATCACGGGTGCTCCCGTTGGCTTCGCCGGACCTGTCGGTCTTGAGGTCCCACTCATCGTCGATGCGTCGGTCGACGTGGCGCGTGGCTGGATTGTCGGCGGAAACGCCGCTGACCTTCACCACAAGGATGCGGTGCTCGGCCGAGACACCGCTGAGCCTCGGGTGCTCGACATTCGCTTGGCGACCCACGGCGACCCATGCCCGCGATGCAACGGGAGCCTCCGCGAGTTCCGAGGTATCGAGGTGGGGCATGTCTTCTACTTGGGCACGAAGTATTCCGAGCCGATGGACTTGACGTTCGCTTCCCAAGACGGCGGAACGAAGCCGATGATTATGGGCTGCTACGGCATTGGGATCAGCCGAATCATGGCCGCAACGATCGAGCAACACCATGATGACAAGGGCATTCGCTGGCCCGCCTCGATCGCACCTTTCGAGGTCGCGGTGCTTCCCCTCGGCAAGCCAGGAGACGACGTCTTCGTGGCCGCCGAAGAGATCTACAACCGCTGCTGCCACGCGGGCATCGATGCTCTCTTTGACGACCGCAAAGGGCGCGCTGGCGTGAAGTTTGCTGATGCCGAGCTGGCTGGCCATCCGTACCAGATCGTCCTCGGTCGTAACGCGCTCGCCGACAACGTTGTAGAGCTCAAGTCCCGAGCGACAGGAGAGACCGAGCGGGTCGCGATTGGCGACCTGGTGGAACATGTCAAAGGGCTGCTCGCTGCGCCGACCGGCACCGCGTGAGCTGGCTGATCGGAGAGCACGCGATCGGCGACCTGCTGCGCCACGCGCCGCAGGCCATCGACCGCATCCTCATTGACGAGCGTTCTCGCGACGCGCGTCTCGACGCTCTCGTGGAGCTCGCCAGTACCCACGGACTGAGCGTCGAACGGGTGCCGGGCAAGCGGCTGCAAACTCGTGCTGGTGGTCGAGCAGGGGCCCGGGTCGCAGCCAGCCTCGTGATCGCAAGCCCGAAGGCGCTCGACGAGCTTACCAACGGCGACAACACCCCGCTGGCCCTTGCTCTCGATGGCGTGACCGATCCCCATAACCTCGGCGCGATTCTGCGGACCGCCAACGCGTTTGGTGTCGGTGCTGTGGTTGCACCCAAGAATCGGTCGGCTCCTCTCAACGACGCTGCGATCCGCGCGTCAGCCGGCGCTGCAGCGTTGCTGCCACCCACCCGCGTCACAAACCTCTCCCGGGCGCTTGCCGACGCAAAGAAGCATGGCTACTGGGTGATTGGTCTTGACGCAGATGGCGCGCAGAACCTCGACGCCGTCGATCTCACGATCCCGTCGGTCCTTGTGCTTGGGGACGAAGGCCGTGGTCTTCGTCCCGGCGTGCGAAAGGTCTGTGATGTCATTGCTCGTATCCCACTCTCCGGTCAGGTGAGCTCCCTCAACGTCAGCGTGAGTGCAGCGGTCGCAATCTACGAGGCGCATCGGCAACGATCGAGCACGCCAGGTCAGTGACTCCAGCGATCCGACACGACGGTGCCGTTCCGGAAAACAAAAATGAAATGCACACACGACCGCGCAGCACCGTCCCGAAACGGTAAAGAGAACGGGCTGGTTCGACGCTTGCTCAACCCTTTGTTTCACGTGTTGACAGCCCGTAAGGCCTCCCGTATAAGCCGGCCCTCGTTACGCGGTGTCGGCAAAAGCGCTGGCGTAGCTCAATTGGCAGAGCAGCTGATTTGTAATCAGCAGGTTGCGGGTTCGAGTCCCACCGCCAGCTCCAACGATTCGTTCTTTAAAGTTTTTCTGTGGAGGGGTGCCCGAGTGGTCAAAGGGAGCAGACTGTAAATCTGCCGGCTTCCGCCTTCAAAGGTTCAAATCCTTTTCCCTCCAATTCTTGGTTCTTCTGGCTCCGCGCACGCGGGAATAGCTCAGTTGGTAGAGCATCAGCCTTCCAAGCTGAGGGTCGCGAGTTCGAGTCTCGTTTCCCGCTCCACGCATCGCCCGGCGAACCAATCGTGCCTACGTAGCTCAGCGGTAGAGCACTTCCTTGGTAAGGAAGAGGTCACCGGTTCAAACCCGGTCGTAGGCTCCAACGTCCGATACCCGGACACATTCGTTCGGTGTCGCTAGTCGACGCAACCCACCCCTGGCACGGCAACGTGACAGGAAGCCTCATCGAGAGACAACGGCATGGCAAAAGAGAAATTCGTACGTAACAAGCCGCACGTCAACGTGGGCACCATCGGCCACGTCGACCACGGCAAGACCACTCTTACCGCGGCGATCACAAAGGTCCTGGCGAGCAAAGGCCAGGCGAAGTTCGAAGCTTTCGACCAAATCGACAAGGCTCCTGAGGAGCGCGAGCGTGGGATCACGATCTCCACGGCTCACGTCGAGTACGAGTCGGAGATTCGTCACTACGCCCACGTCGACTGCCCCGGTCACGCTGACTACGTCAAGAACATGATCACCGGCGCCGCCCAGATGGACGGCGCGATCTTGGTCTGCAGTGCAGCGGACGGCCCGATGCCCCAGACGCGCGAGCACATCCTGCTCGGCCGTCAGGTCGGCGTGCCTCACATCCTCGTGTTCCTCAACAAGGTCGACATGGTCGACGACGAGGAGCTTCTGGAGCTGGTCGAGATGGAAGTCCGCGAGCTGCTCGACAAGTACGAGTACCCCGGCGACGACACGCCCGTCATCAAGGGCTCGGCTCTGAAGGCTCTCGAGGCCCCGAACTGGGAGCACCCCGACGCAGCTGCTGTCATCGAGCTCGTTCAGGCGCTGGATACGTACATCCCAGAGCCCAAGCGCGACATCGACATGGACTTCCTGATGCCCATCGAGGACGTGTTCTCGATCTCGGGTCGCGGTACGGTCGTCACCGGCCGCATCGAGCGCGGCATCATCAAGGTCGGCGAGGAAGTTGAGATCGTCGGTATCAAAGAGACCCAGAAGACCACGGTCACTGGCGTTGAGATGTTCCGTAAGCTTCTGGACCAGGGTCAAGCTGGCGACAACGTTGGTTGCCTCGTCCGCGGCATCAAGAAGGAAGAGGTCGAGCGCGGCCAGGTCCTCGCGAAGCCCGGCAGCATCCAGCCGCACAAGAAGTTCACGGCGGGTACCTACATCCTGACCAAGGATGAGGGCGGCCGACACACTCCGTTCTTCAACGGCTACCGTCCCCAGTTCTACTTCCGCACCACGGACGTGACGGGTACTTGCGAGCTTCGCGACGGAGTCGAGATGGTCATGCCCGGCGACAACGTCAACATGGTCATTCAGCTCCTCCAGCCCATCGCCATGGACAAGGGCCTCCGCTTCGCTATCCGCGAAGGTGGACGCACCGTCGGCGCCGGCGTTGTCGAGGACATCATCGAGTAACGACCGTACTGGTCGTCAAGGTCACGGGCGGCCCCGGTTCTGGGGTCGCCCGTTTTTCGCATAAGAGTCTAGAGGAGGTGCATCATGGCCAAAGCAGGAAACCGCGTTATTGTGACGCTTGAGTGCACAGAGGCCCGTGGCCTAGGCAAACCGCCGAGCCGCTACACCACCACAAAGAACAAGAAGACGAACCCTGCACGGATCGAACTCAAGAAGTACAACCCCTTCTTGCGTCGCCACACGGTTCATCGCGAGACCAAGTAGCGGAGCGTGAGATCGCATTTCGATACGGAGTGCGACCTCTCCCCTCGTCCGGCCTTCGCGGGCCTTTCAGAACCGTCAGCGACCCGCCTAATAGGCACCTGGGTTCGACCTTCTGGATTGGCCCGCTTATTGCTTGACAGTCTCTCGCGGGGCCCCCTATTGTCCGGCGGCTTCGCATCGGGAGCACCGGAAATCGCGTCTTGAACACGGGTCAGTAGCTCCAATTGGTAGAGCACCGGATTCCAAATCCGGGTGTTGGGGGTTCGAATCCCTCCTGGCCTGCCAGCTGGCCTCTCGCCAGCTACCCTACCTAGAACGCGCCGACAAAGGCGCAACACGCAGGAGCGAATAGTCGCCATGAGCGTCGCTCGCTATGTAAACCTATCATTCGTTGCCGCCGGTCTCATCGGCTACCTCGTGCTGTCCGAGCTCTTCTCGTTCATCATCGAGCTTTTCGGCACCGGCAACAACGTTGCGCTCATCGGGACGAACTTCCGTCTGGGCGATCTCCTTGGCATGGTGGCCGGCATCGGCGTCGCCCTCTACATGAAGCGAAGCGAGAAGATCTCGACCTTCGCAATGGAGGTTGGCAACGAGCTATCAAAGGTCACCTGGCCCACGTGGGCGCAGACGAAGCAAGCGACGATCGTTGTGATCATCGTGACCCTCATCATTGCGGCCATTCTTGGGCTGCTCGACATGGCGTGGGGCGCGTTGTCTGCCCTCGTCTACAGTTAGGGCAACGCAATGAGTGATGAGGCTCCAAAGATGAAGTGGTACGCCGTCGGCACGCTCTCGGGCTACGAGAACCGTGCAAAGACGTTGCTGACCGAGAACATCCGGACCTGTGGCTTCGGCGAGCGGTTCGGTGAGGTCCTCGTGCCGACCGAGGAGGTCATCGAGCTACGAGGCGGCGCAAAGCGCACCATGCAGCGAAAGCTCATGCCGGGCTACATGTTCATCGAGATGTTGATGGACGCGCAGACGTGGAACCTCGTCAAGGATACGCAGAAGATCATTGGCTTCATCGGGGACGACAAGAACCCCAAACCGATGAGTCAACGTGAGGTCAATCGCCTCACCAAGCAGATTGAAGAGGGCACGACTCGGCCCAAGGCCAAGCAGGCGTTTGAGGAAGGCTCGAATGTCCGCGTGATCGATGGTCCCTTCCTGAACTTCAGTGGCGTGGTCGAAGAGGTCATGCCGCAGAAGCAGAAGGTTCGTGTGCTGGTAAGCATTTTTGGGCGTGCAACGCCCGTCGAGCTCGACTTCATGCAGGTCGAGAGGATCTAACCCGCTCAAGTCATCCGCACGTACCGCGGTCCACGCGACCAGCGGGAGGAAGGCTAGCAGGAGTATTGTCATGGCGAAGAAGGTAACAGGATTCATCAAGCTGCAGGTCGCGGCAGGCAAGGCAAACCCTTCGCCTCCGGTCGGCCCGGCGCTTGGTCAGCATGGCGTCAACATCATGCAGTTCTGCAAAGAGTTTAACTCTCGGACGCAGGCGCAGATGGGGATGATCATTCCTGTCGTGATCAGCGTCTACGGTGACCGGTCGTTTAGCTTCATCACGAAGACGCCTCCGGCCTCGGACCTGCTGAAGAAGGCTGCCGGCGTCAAGAGCGGTTCCGGCGTGCCGAACCGTGTCAAGGTCGGCAAGGTCACGAAGGCGCAGGTCGCCGAGATCGCCGAGACGAAGCTCCCCGATCTCTACGCGTACGACGTCGAGACAGCGATGCGCACCATCGCCGGAACGGCGCGCAGCATGGGGCTCGAGATCACCGATTGAGCACGTTCATTTGAACGTGCCCTCACGACAGCAGGAGACGCACAGCGCGTCGCCCGTACTGCTTAGGAGAACATGATGGCTAACGGAAAGAAGTATCGCGCATCTGCCGAGAAGGTCGATCGCAGCCAGAAGTACCCGCTCGATGAAGCTGTGAAGCTCGTGAAAGCGGCGAGCTTCGCCAAGTTTGACGAGACGGTCGAGCTTGCTGTGCGCCTCGGCGTCAACCCGCGCCACGCCGACCAAATGGTTCGGGGCGCTGTGGTGCTGCCTCACGGAACCGGCAAGTCGGTCCGCGTTGCTGTGTTCGCGCGCGGCGACAAGGCTCGTGAGGCCGAAGAGGCAGGCGCCGATGTTGTGGGAGCCGAAGACTTGGTCGAGAAGATCAAGGAAGGCTGGATGGAGTTCGACAAGGCCATCGCCACACCAGACATGATGGGAACCGTCGGTCGAATCGGTCGAGTGCTCGGACCACGCGGTCTTATGCCGAACCCGAAAGCCGGCTCGGTCACGTTCGACGTCGCAAAGGCCGTGGCCGATGCGAAGGGCGGCAAGGTTGACTTCAGGGTCGAGAAGGCCGGCATCGTGCATGCAGGCGTTGGGAAAGTGTCGTTTTCGGCAGAGAACCTTGCGGAGAACGTCCGCAGTCTCTTCGAGCGTCTCATGAAGCTCAAGCCCGCGACCGTTAAGGGCGTGTACGTCCGAAGCGCCAACATCTCATCCACGATGGGGCCGGGCGTGAAGCTCAACGTCGCATCGCTTGAGAAGGCCGAATAAAATAACGGGTCTAGCCGGCACGCGGACGCGCGCCCGGTAGACCAGCTAGATGCGTGGTGGTCGCTTAAACCCACCCTCCATCGAGTTGTCGATGGTGTGACATAGGTAGTGCCCGGCCCGTCGGGTCGTTGGTCGTCAAAGAAGTCGGTGACGCAAGTCTCAAACGGTGGAATCCACCGGCCGGCGGAGACGGAGAACAAACCTCATGGGTCCCTTGCCTCCATCGTGAGCTGAAAAGCATGCGATTGGCGGCTCGCCGACGCCAGGCACGCAGGACAAGCTCGCTTCTTAGAGAAGCGGGTGGGTGTACCCCCAAAATAAGGAGGAGGTATGAATCGACAGGAAAAAGGCGAAGCGGTTGAATCGATCCGCGAGCTCCTGAACGGTGCCCAGCTCATTGTCCTCGCGGAGTACTCCGGGCTCGACGTGTCCAGCATGGTCGAGCTTCGGCAGGCAGTGAAGAAGTCCAACGGCAACTTCCGCATCGTCAAGAATACCTTGGCGAAGCTGGCAACAGCCGAAACAGACTTCGAGCCGCTCAACCCTCATCTAAAGGGCCCCCTCGGGATGGCCGTGACGAACGAGGATGTGGCGGCAACCGCGAAGGCGCTGGTGGCGTTCAAGAAGGCGAATCCGAAGTTCGAGATCAAGGCTGGCGTGATGGCCGGCGGCGAGCTTCTCGATGCTGCTGGAATCGAGACGCTGAGCAAGCTGCCCGGCAAGGACGAGCTACGTTCGATGCTCCTGAGCACGATGAACGGTGTGGCGACGAAGATGGTCCGACTGGTGTCGGCTGTTCCGCGCGACATGGTCGGTGTGCTCGAGGCACGGCGTCGCAGCCTCGCCGGCGAAGCGTAAACCTTACTACTCAATCACTCATTTTGGCGTGCGGTTGAACGCACGCATCAAACAACGCGTTTAGGAGAACTATCATGGCAGATATCACGATCGACCAAGTCAAAGACTTCCTCGGCAAGCTCACCGTCATCGAGATGGCGGCTCTCGTCAGCGACCTCGAAGAGGCGTGGGGCGTTTCTGCTGCTGCACCCGTGGCGATGGTCGCCGGTGGCGGCGGTGGCGGCGGTGCCGAAGCAGCAGCCGAGAAGACGGAGTTTGACGTCATCCTCACCGAGATCGGCGGCTCCAAGATCCAGGTCATCAAGGCCGTCCGCGAGGTCACCGGCCTCGGACTCAAGGACGCCAAGGCCGCTGTCGACGGCGTGCCGTCGACCTTGAAGGAGGCTGTCTCGAAGGAAGAGGCGGAGACCGTCAAGGAGAAGATCGAGGCCGCCGGCGCCAAGGTCGAAGTCAAGTAGAGCATCGTGAGGGGACGGCCGCTCGGTCGTCCCCTTTGCTCGTGGCCTGCAGCGGAGCCACTCGAATCTGCTGTTGTTCCGATTGAGATTGAGAGAGTGGGATTCCACCGGTCGCCATTGGCGGCTGCACAGAGACGCCTGGAGGACTAGCCGTGGTCGCACGCACCCAGAGAGAGCTTCGTGTCCGGAAAAACTTCGCGAAGGTCCCGGCCGTCGTGGATATCCCCGACCTGATCAACATCCAAAAGAGCTCGTACGAGAAATTTCTCCAAGCGAGTGTCTCGCCCGAAAAGCGCCAAGAAGTGGGGATCCAGGCGATCTTCCACAGCGTCTTTCCGATCCGCGACTTCAACAAGACCGCGGAGCTTCGGTTCGTCAGCTACACGCTTGAGCCACCGAAGTACGACACGGACGAGTGCCGTCAGCGCGGGATGACGTTCGCCGCTCCGATCAAGGTAACGATCCGGCTGCTGACGTGGGACACGGATGAGGCTGGCAACCAGTCAATCCGCGACGTCAAAGAGCAGGACGTCTATTTCGGTGAGATTCCGCTGATGACGGACCACGGGACGTTCATCATCAACGGCACCGAGCGTGTCATCGTCAGCCAGCTGCATCGCTCGCCTGGCGTGTTCTTCAATCACGATAAGGGCCGCACC
>CALHXW010000162.1 GCA_938040325.1 uncultured bacterium
GCCTGGATCGACGTGGAATTGGGCCGGTGCTCAAGGAGCGAGGACCGAGCATATCGGGATACGTGACCGACGAAGCGACGCCGAGCACCGCGCTCAATCCCGCGTAGAGGCAGGTGGTAAGCCAACTGATCGGTGCTCTAGGCTCGATGACGGCCACGCGGAGCCCTCCGTCGACAGCGGCAGCGCGATAGGCGCCAGATCGTGCCGGAGGCTTTCCGTGGGCCATTGCCCCGTTCGCGCGACGGACTCGTCGAAGGGTGGGTGCACAGCAATGCGAGCGCGCGGTGCCCCGATGTTGACCTCTCTGCGCTCGCTTAAGGGCATCCTCGATGGACTTCACATTTGGCAACGTCATGTCGAAAGGCTTCAGCGTCTACGCCGACAACTTCGCCCGCTTTACGCTCCTGGCCGCGATTACCTACATCCCTCTCGTCCTCTTCTTCGCGCTGGTGCTCAATGACGTGCTGCCGCTCGACGACGGCTCGCTCATCATCGCAGCCGTCGTGGCGACGGTCCTCGACCTAGTCATCACGGCATCCGTCATCCACGCCACCTTTCAGACCATGGTGAGCAGGCCAGTGTCGCTCGGCGAGAGTGTCGCAACGGGGCTCAAGCGGGCGCTGCCCATCATCGGAACCGCGTTGCTTGCGGGGCTCATCATCGGTCTGGGCACACTCGCGCTCATCATTCCGGGCGTTGTCGCGGGCTGCATCCTGTGGGTCGCCGTGCCTGCCACCGTGGTCGAGCGCAGCGGCGTGGTCGACAGCCTGTCACGCAGCGCGAAGCTGACCGAAGGCTACCGCTGGCCAGTCTTCGGCATCATCTTGCTGCTTGGCGCAATGGCCGGGTTTCCCAACGTGCTGCTTGAGGGGATGCTCCACGACGGCGCCATTGGCCTCAATGGCTACCTCTGGGCGTCTCTCCTGGTCGCGGTCGTTGCCGGCGCACTCAGGGCAACCGTCGCCGCTGTCGGCTACTTCGAGCTGCGGAAGGCCAAAGAGGGCGTTGGCATGGACGCGCTCGCGATGGCGTTTGACTGAGTCGCCTGTCAGGCGGGCGGCTCAGGGTCTGCCGGCGAGTTGCCTTTGCGGTTGTACTTGGCGTCGAGCATGGCTTCGGCGTCGAACTTGCCGCTTGGCGTGTCGTCCGGGAGCTCGTCGAAGCCAGCCTGCGCGGCCAGCATTTCTTCGTCTCGGTTCGTCGCGGCGATCGAGTAGGCGTAGAACAAAGCCATGCCCAAAAAGAGGATGTCCATCAGCCCGAAGGTCTCGACGAACGCGTTCATTTTCGCCTCGGCAAGGTCACCGGAGGCCGACGCGATGAGCCGTTCGGCGACGTCCTCTTTGAGGTTTCTGGCGTCGACCGCCGACAGGCCGCTCGTTGCAGCGACGGCCTTGTCCCAGTAGCCAGCTGGGAACTGCGCCGCGCCGAGGGCCTCGTTGGGCACAATGCCCTCGGGCCAGGTGACGCTGACGCCCTTCGCTTCGTCGGCTGCGACCAGGTCGCCGGCGACGTAGCTGGCGAACACTTCGTCTTCCGACATCGTACCGACAAGCTGGCTGTTGAGCTTGTCGAGCTCACGCTCGGCGGTGAAGTGGATCATGGCCCACTTACCACCGCACACAGCCAGCACGGCAATCACTGCGGCCATCACGCCTGTCGAGATGTCGCCGCGGTGGTCGGTGCCGTAAGCGACCGCGGTGCCGACGAGAAAGCCAACGCCGAGTGCCAAGATGCCGAGCTCGATGTTGGCGAGCAGCCCGACGGCCGCCCATATCGCGGCGCAGATGGCACCAGCGACTAGACCAAAACCCAATGCACGCTTGTTCATGACTGTTCCCCTTGACGTGTGACCGGCCTCAGCCGTGGCGGACTCGCAAGACGGGATGCAAGTGGCTGCTGGCGCTTGATGTTGATGGCACGCTCGTTCCCTTTGCGCAAGGCCACCTGGCGGCGAATCTCGACGCTCCGGCAGGCACTTGCACCGATCGAGACACTCGCGCGCTGGCGGCGATTCGAGGGCGCGAGCTCCGCCAGGGCTGCGGGGTCAGCGGACCGGGTCGGGTGGCGAGCCCGTGCGGGCTTGGACGACGGGGCCCAACCGTGGTTTAGGGGGCTGAGGTAACGGCGTCAGGCGGCGGCACGTCGTCGCCGAGTCATGAGCCACACGAGCGCGACACCGAGCCAGAGCGCCTGCCGTTGGTCTCCTGCGGCGCCGCATCCAACGGTGTCGTCGCCCTCAAAGCCGCAGAATGCGCTGGGGGCGGGGGAGGGGCCGATGATGTTTCCGTGGATCGTTGCCGGCACTGGACCGCCATTGAACACGAGCGATTTCTGTGGTTTGCGCAGCTCTGCGAACGGGTCGGGAAAGCAGGTGAAGCGCTCGGATGTGGAGCCCGTCAGCACGTCATGGCCGCGGATGGTAAAGCAGGCTTGTTCTTGCCCGACGTCGTCATAGACAAACTGGTAGCTATAGAATCGGTCGGCGTGGATGTGCATGTCGTTGTGGGGCGCAGCGTCAGCGGCTGTCACCTCCATGAACTGGCCGAGCTCAAGCTCCGCAGCCCCCATCACAAGCAGGACCGGCGAGCAGCAGGTTCCTTCCTGGCACTTGAAGTGTGGGACGAGCTCAG
This sequence comes from uncultured bacterium, assembly GCA_938040325.1. Taxonomy (GTDB): domain Bacteria; phylum Myxococcota_A; class UBA9042; order PHBI01; family PHBI01; genus CALHXW01. The sequence continues at coordinate 2,634 of CALHXW010000162.1, forward strand.
AGGGCGGCGTCAGAGTCAGCGACCGCGCGGCGCGTGAGACCGTGTAGACAAGACGCTCGACGAGCGGGGTATCGGGCGCGCGTCGATCGGTGAGGCGCACCTCAAGCTCGAGCTCATCGCCTTCAACAAGCGGCGCGTCGGCCTGCCAAATCAACAGCTGGTTGGCCTGCTCGAGATGCCAGCTACCAGGGACCAGGTGGGACGTGCTCGTGTGCCTCACAGTGAACTCAATGTCGTCTGCGGGAAGCTCGCCAAACCCGTGAACGGCAGGGTCGAAAAAGCCCAGCTTCACGGCGGCTCCACCATGCTCATAGAGCGCGTCGGGCACGTCGGAGATGACCCAGCGCCGACGGATGATGTCGCCAGTGTCCGCGTCGATGGCGCATAGCTCTTGGTGTGCCACACCCGCGATGTTGCCGAACGGGTCAGCGCATCGCGGCTCCGAGGTCACCGTGGAGTCGTCGACGTAGCTGTGGCCGACGAACGTGACGCAGACAGGGCCCGTGCCAAAGCCCGCAAGTGCGGTGGTGCTAAGCGGCGCGTCGAGCGGCACGTCAACGTCGACACTGACGACCTCGCCGAGGGCTTCGACGCGTGCCTCAAGCCAGCTCAGTGGCGGGGCGGTGCCGGATGCCATCAGCCGAGGCACGCAGCAGGACGTCGAGCAGTCGAACTGAAAGTTGATGGCGTCGACGACAGGTCGCTCGGCTGTTGGGGGTGGACTGGTGGCCGACTCGGTAACCCACGCGAACCTGACGACTTCGACCGGCCCTTGGTGCGGAGCGGCAAACGAGACCTCGACGGCGTAGCGGCTGCTTGGAGCAAGCGAGCCAGCGGCCCTCCACACGAACGCGTTCTTCGCGAGGTCGTAGGTGCCGGTCCCAGCGAGTCGCTGGCCGCTCGGATCGGTCACGTCGACGTCGATAAGCGACCGGAAGTTGACGTCCTGCCAGACCGGATTGTGCACGCCGCCGCGGGCGGCCAACAAGAGCATCACGCCATCGAGCGGGGCAGGGACAAGAGCACCTGGATCTGTCACTTCCCACACGGCGGGCGGCTCCGGTGGGGACAATGCCAACGATGGCGCTGAAGGGCACAGCAACGCGATAACGAGTGAGACGAGCGAGCGGTGCAGCATGGACGAGCCTTCGAAGAGCGGAGCCTCGTGTTGAGGCATAGGTCGCCAGAGACAGAGCAACTTCTGTGCCAGCCCGCATGGTTCAGGTACGTGCAGCGCGCAGCGACGACGCGTTCGCGCCCCGCCTCACGGGTTCACCGCTCGTGCGCGTCCCGGCGTCGTCATGAGTCGCAACGAACCAGGCTTGAGTGGGGAGAATCTGCCCGCGGTGCCGAGCAAGTTCACGGTCTATGCGGCGAGCTCTTCCGCAGCGTCGTCGGTCACGCGATTGCCCGCGCGCCCTATCAAACAGGCACCAAGACCGGGTCCGCGTTACTTCGTGCGCCGTCGGCGGCCTCCTCCAGATAGCTGACGAGCTCTTTGGCGTTCTTGGAGTGCGACATGCGCGTGGCACCGAGCAGGGGACCGGCTATCGGGATGGCGCCGGCGACGCCATCGGCGACTGCGCGGGCTACCTGACGTGCGACGAGCGACGTCGGGGCTCCGAAGCGCAGCGCCTCCGCGAGGAGGTAGAGGTGGGCGCCGTGGGCCACGCTTCGCCCTCCTGGAACCACGCCGAGGAGCGCGTCGGCGCCAAGGCCGAGCTCGCGGCCCGCGATGGACACTTTGAGGCCATCAAACGCCTTGGCGATGAGCGTCGCGCGCTTTGCCGCCGCTTCAGCCAGCGCTGGGTCATCAGCGGCGTGCGTGACGTGGGCGTCCCACCAGGCCAACGCCTGGCCGACGAGGGGATGTTCGCTCAGCTCATCGGCAGTCTCTTTGATCTTGTCGACGGCGGCTGAGCCAGCATCAACCGCGGCGCCTGTGACCGCGGCGACTGGTCCTGCAGCGGTCTCGGCAAGGGCTCGAAGTCGATCGAAGAGAGACATTGTTTCCGTCCAGTGGTGAGGTTTCTGCCGACAACCGTGGGTCCCGTCAGGAGGACGGGCAACCTCAAACGCTCGGCCGTCGATACTCGACGCGGGAGGCGTCTAGCTCCAGCAACGCCGCTGCGCACCAAGACCGGCGCAGACTGTGAAGGCCCAAACGCGCCACATGGAGGCCTGCAGAAGCGCTGCGTCAGCCGCCGGCCGCGCAGGCTAACGCCGAGCGGTAATCTTCACTGAGCCCGGCGGACCAGCGTTGCCCTGGATCCCGCTCTTGCCTCTCGCGCCGTCGCGTCCCTTGGCCCCTTTTCGACCGCCTGGTAGTCGCTGCCCGCCGCAGCTCGCTGGCTTGCCGGCGGCACCACCGGCACCACCTCGTCCTCCGGCGCCGCCCGAGCCGCCAGCGCCACCTTTGCCGCCTAGCGAGACGACCATCGCCTTGAGGTCGGCGCGGACCTGCGAGCAGGGGACGTCACCGCAGCGTGCATCGACCACCACCTTGCCGCCTCGACCGCCATCGCCCCCGTGGCTTCCGCCGCCGCCGTCTCCGCCCTGGCCGCCTGCGCTACCGCGGGTGCCAGGTGTCGACGGGCAGGCTGCTGGGCTTCCCGGGTTGCCTGGAATTCCCTGGATACCGGCTTGGCCACGCTGGCCTTTGGTGCCGGTCGCGCCCTGCGAGATCACTTGGAACCGCCCGGCGGCCGCGTCGTTGGCGTGCACAACGGCCTTCCAGACCTTGGACGCTTCGCGGACCTCGACCAGGTAGTTCACACCCTGACGTGTGGCGCTGACCCGCAGGTGGGGCGTGGTCTTCGAGGGTGGCCCTGAGAGAACCCGACGCAGCGATGCCGGCGGCGCGAAGTACACCGGGACCGACGCCTCGGCGAGCTTCTTGCTGCCGAAGCTCACGGCCAGCATCAGGCCCTCCGGCGCGATGAGGTACTTGAGGGCGTCGGCCGTCGGCAGGGTATCGGCAAACCGGACGACACCGGCCTCATCGAGCTCCACGAGACCAGGCGACAGCTGGATGTCGGACGCCCGGACGCAAGGGTCCAAGCTGCGATCCGCCGGGTCGCCGCACAGGGTGATGGGCTGGTCGATGCCTCTCACACGAAACTGCAGCCACCCGGAGAGGTCAAACGTTGGCAGCACCGAGGTTCCGTCAGCAGACAGAACCGACGTCGCGCTGCTGAGGTTCTGTTGGACGACGATGCGGCCGACCGGCTGTTTGGCGGTGTCGAAGCTGGCTGTCACGCGGCGCTTGCGCAGCGTGACGGCGTTGACGCCGGTGTCGAGCACGCGCTTGACCGCACCATCGATGTCCTTGCGGACCACGGAGAAGCGCGACCCCTTGGCGATCGGTCGCAGGTACTGGGCGGACGCTTGGCGCGCAAGGGTCGGATCGGTCAGCTTGGTCGCAAAGACCTTCAGGGTCTCCGGATCTTGCTCGGCTGCGATGAGCGCTGAGGTCACTTGCTTGCCGCGCCACTGCCCAAGCAGCAGGCCGGCGACCTCTTCGAATGCTTGCGCACTCTGAAGCGACGTCACCGACCACTCCGAGTCGATGATCGCTTCGCGCACGCGACCGAGCAGCGGCTCGATTGCGGGGCCGTCGCTGCCACGGTCGAGGACTTCCAGCATGGCTTCCTGGAGCACCACGGCCCCTGGGCCACCACGCTTCCAGCCTCGCATCAGGTGCTCGCCGACGTTTTGTAGAGCCACGTTTCTGGCCGCCGGGTTGAAGCCGGCGAAGGCATGCTGCAAGCAGTCCACGGCTGGACCGGCCGCCACCCTCTGGGCGGCGATGGCACCTGCGACCTTGGCCGTTGTCTTTGGCGTTGGCTGGGTCATGTCACCGCCAGCGGCGCACACCGAGCCGTCCGCACCGTCTTGGCCGAGGTAGTGCAGCAGCGCAACCGCCGGCTCAGACCGCGCGTCTCGCACCAGCTGCTGAGACGTGTAGGGGTAACGGTAGGACGTACCGCACGCCATCAGCAGCATGAGCAACAGCGGTAGGACGTTGCGAACAAGCCTCATTCGGACTCCCAATGTGTGAAGGTGACGCGTTTGTACTCGACGACTCGGCGTTGCTAAAGGCGACATGGAGCTCAACGATGCGCAGGGCTCGACGCGCGAGCCGGCCCAAAATGCATCGAAATCCTGTTTGGCCCGGCGGGCGTCACGTGGCGGGCGTGGGCAGCGGGGCGCGGGGGGGGCCGGGCTGCGGGCGCGAGCGTGGGCTGCGGGCGCGGGCGTGGGCGCGGGCGTGGGCGCGAGCGTAGGCGCGGGCGTGAGCGTGGGCAGCGGGCGTGAGCGTGGGCGCGGGCTCGAGCGTGGGCGTGGGCGCGGGCTCGAGCGTGGGCGTGGGCGCGGGCGTGGGTGTGGGCTCGGGCGTGGGCAGCGGGCGTGGGCGTGGGCTCGAGCGTGGGCTCGAGCGTGGGCTGCGGGCGCGGGCGTGGGCGTGGGCGCGAGCGCGAGCTCGAGCGTGGGCATGGGCTCGGGCGTGGGCTCGAGCGTAGGCGCGGGCGTGAGCGTGGGCAGCGGGCGTGAGCGTGGGCAGCGGGCGTGAGCGTGGGCGCGGGCTCGAGCGTGGGCGTGGGCGCGGGCTCGAGCGTGGGCGCGG
>CALHXW010000163.1 GCA_938040325.1 uncultured bacterium
GATGCCCTCGCCAGCGACGTCCGTGCGCTCGCTTCGCTCACCTGAACTCGACGATGCACGCATCGCCTTCGTCCAGCGGACGCCGCTGGCAAGCACATCGCCTTCGCCTCGCTCGAAAACAGCGCTTGATTTGGGACTAGCGCTCGTTTTGGAGCTGGCCGGTTCTAGCTGGCCGCGGCGACCTTCGCCGCTGCCTTCGCGGCAGCGGCTTTGCTGGCCGCAGTCCGCCAGGGACGTGCGAACACCGGTGCCGCAGGCGTCGAGAGCTCGGGTTGATAGCGGTAGTCGTCTTCAGCGTAGTCCAGAAGGGCCGCCGACGAGGTGACACGGTTGTCGATGATCCAACGCGCCATGGCGCCGCGAGCTCGCTTTGCGACAAAGCTGATGGTCTTGAGCTTGCCGTCCTTGTTTTCGCGGAAGATTGGCGTGACGACCCCGCCGACAAGCTTCTTCGGCTTGACCGACTTGAAGTACTCGTTGGACGCAAGGTTGACGACCGTCTGGTCGTCGTGGCTCTCGGTCGCCTCGTTGAGGGCGTCGGTGATCGTTTCGCCCCAAAACTTGTAGAGGTTGTTGCCGCGAGGGTTGGCGAGCCGCGAGCCCATCTCGAGTCGGTACGGCTGGATCAGGTCGAGCGGCCGCAAGAGCCCGTACAAGCCGCTGAGGATTCCGAGGTGCTGCTGGGCAAACTCATGGTCGGGAGCGCTCATCGTCTTGGCGTTCAGCCCGACGTAGACATCGCCGGCAAACATCAGCACCGCTTGCTTGGCGTTGTCGCGGGTGAACGGAAACGACATCGTGCGAAAGCGGCCATGATTGAGGTCCGCAAGGGCATCGCTGATGTGCATGAGCGACTTCAGCTCATCAGCCTTTAGCTCGCGCACAACGTCCAACAGTGCCGCAGCGTGATCGAGAAGCCGGGCGTCGGTCGCAGGGACGGCTGGCGGCGCCGGGGTCTCATCGAGTTTTTTGGCCGGGGACAGGACTACGAGCATGGCGCGCCTCTGAGGTTGGTTGCTGGGGTTCACCAGTGGTGACGTTCTCGGTTGTCGACGCGTTGAGTCTGCGTCGTCAAGCGTGAGGTGGCATAGTCTCGGTCATGGTGACGTCTTCAAAACGTGGTGAAGCCCTTGGTTCCGCTCCCCATGCGCGCCGTCGATGGTGGCGCGCACTCGCGGGCGTGTGGTTGGCGACGTGCTTTGCAGGGTGCCCCGGCGACCCGATCGATCCGACCGATGTTGTCAGCGTTCGCGACATCGACGTCAGCGACGACGATGTGGATACCGGCGAGTTGTGTACGACCAACCTGCTGGTCGCGGGCTTTGACCAATCGGCGTCGGTTCACGTGGCTGGTCCCTTCAATGACTGGTCACAGACCGCCAGTCCACTCACCAAAACGGAGACGGGCTGGTCGGGTGAGCTGGCGCTTGCTGCCGGGCACCACCCTTACAAGCTGGTCATCAACGGCCAGTTCGAGGGCGAACCGCCCGATGGCGTGCTCACCCACTGGTTTGAGGGTGTTGAAAATCGCGACCTCTACGTTGCTGACTGTGCGCTGCCGCACTTGGAGGTTCGCAACGCGTCCGTGTCGCCGACCGGCCTGGTGCGTGCAGAGATCGCGTTTGTTCCAGGACGTGACGGCTCACCGCTCGACCCCGGCACCCTGCTAGCGAGCGTCGCTGGTGACGCTGTGGCCGCGGAGTTCGTCGCGGCCGACTCAACGATCCTTATCGAGTTCCAAGCGCCAAAGCCCGGCAAGTACACGGTCCGAGCGATCGCCGCTGACACAGAGGGGAGGGCTGTCGAAGACGGCACCGTCGTGATCCCCCTCTGGTACGAAGAGCAGGCCTGGGACTGGCGCGACGCGACGATTTACCTCGCGTTCGTCGATCGTTTCCGCGACAGCGACGGCGCGGCGGATCCGGTCGAAGACGTTGCCGACCTCGCAAACTACCAGGGCGGCGACTTCCGCGGCGTGACCGAGGCCATTGAAGCTGGCTACTTCCAGGAGCTCGGCGTCAACACGCTGTGGCTATCGCCGATCTACGAAAACGCTGACGGCCGCTTCGTCGGTGTCGATGGCGTCACGTATTACTCGGCCTACCATGGCTACTGGCCGGTTGCTTTCGACCGCGCGGAGAAGCGCTTCGCTGACGGTAGCGCCGACCCCGACGACCGGCTCCGCGAGCTGATTGCTGCCGCCCACGACAAGGGGATGCGGGTGCTCTTCGACGTGGTTCTCAACCACGTTCATGCCGAACACACCGTATGCGCTGAGGCGCCTGCCTGGTGCACGCGAACCTGTGTCTGCGGTTCAAGCGGGTGCGGCTGGGACGACCTGCCGCTGACGTGCCAGTTCGCCGACTACCTTCCGGACCTGAACTTTCGCGACCACGCCATTGTGCGGCGGCTCGTGCGCGAGACAGTCGACTACGCAATGTCGCTGGATGTCGATGGCTTCCGAGTCGATGCGGCCAAGCACATGGACGATGTGATCATTGAGACGCTGGCAGCGGAGACACGTGGCCGCGTCGCAGCCAACGGCGGGGCGGACGTCTACCTCGTAGGCGAGACGTTCACCGGCGGCGACGGCTACGAGCAGATCAACCGCTACATCGGGCCAGCGAAGCTCGATGGGCAGTTCGACTTCCCTCTCTACTACGCAGCCCGCGACGCGTTCGCCTATGGCGGCTCCTTTCGCGACCTCGAGACAAAGGTCGTCACCAGCGAACAAGCCTACGGTGACGCGATGGACTGGATGAGCCCGTTCATCGGCAACCACGACGTGAGTCGCTTCGCAACGGCCGTCATCGGCGATGACCGAGGACCGTTTGGAGGATCACCGGACCCGCTTGCGGCTGGACCGGCCACGGCGATCACCGAGCCAGTGCTTGTCGACAAGCTCGCGCTGGCCTACGCCTTCGTGCTGACGTCGCGAGGGCTTCCGCTTCTTTATTATGGCGATGAGATCGGGCTCGCTGGCTCCGGCGACCCAGACAACCGCCGGATGCTCCCGCCATTGGCGACGTGGAACGCCAATCGAAAGGCCGTGTTTGATCGCGTTGCCGCCCTCGGACAGGCGCGCAGGGCGTCGCTGGCACTCCGCAGAGGCGAACGCCAAGAGCTGTGGATCGACGACGATGTCTACGTCTACGCCCGGCACCTGCCAGACGAGACCGTCATCGTCGCACTCAACAAAGCCGGCGTGGAGCGCTCCATCGACGTCACTGTTTTGCCGCGGTTTGGCCGGACCGGGGCGACGCTCTATGCGCTTGTTGGCGACGGCGACACGAAGACGCTCAACGGAGACATGCTCTCGCTGACGCTCCCAGCGACCGGCTACCAGCTGTGGACGTCGACCGCTCCCTGAGGGGACCCTGCGTTCTCAGTCGAGCCCGCTGAGGACGGTGCGGCTTGTCGGGGTCCCAACAGCGGCCGGAAGCCCCTGCGAGCACCGTCGAGTTCGGGTGAGCGCAGCGAGCGACGCCGCTCGCGAGCGCGTCGCCTTCGCCTGGCTCGAGAATAGCGCTTGCTTTGGGACTAGCACTAGCTTCGGCTCAGCTCCAGGCCGTGGAACACCTCGTGGAGGTGAGCCCATGCGGCTCCATCGACAAAGCAGGCGGTCGGCGCCGCGCCGGTGAGCTCGGCTGGCGTCAGTGGGTCGAAGGTTTCAACGACCGACTGCGCGTCGGTGCTAAACCAGACGCCCTCATCACCGCCTCGCCCTGGCGGGACCAGCCCGAGCCACAGCGACGTCCCGTCCTGCTGCACCACCAGCTTGCAGCGCGGTGACGTCGGACGCAGGCTCTTCCATGACCGGTCGTTAGCGCGGACGACGAGCTTTCGGCCATCGAAGCGGACCTCCGCAGGCACACGCCGGACGCGCTCGACCGGCTCCGTCTTGGCCCTCAGCCGATCCTGCCAGCGGCGCCGGCGGGAGCGCGGCATCGGGATAACGACCAGCGAAAACGCTATCGTCACGCCGAGGATCGCTAATGCAATGTTGGTCTTGCCCTTCGTCACCAGATACAGCGCGAGCCCACCGAAGACGAGGCGCCACAGCGCGGCTTGGCGCCTGCCGTCAGCGCTGTCGTCATGAACCGGCCAGCTCATCGCCAGCGTGCGCTTGAACCGTGTCCAGCTGGACCGCGGTGGGTCGACAAAGTCGATGACGTCGACCTCTCCCGCGTGTTGAAGCGGGGACTCGACGCTGACCTTTCGGCGACGGCGCTTGTGGTGCTTCTTCTTTGGAGCCTTCGTTGCCATGGCGCGGAGTGGGCCAGACTCGGCGCGAGATGTCGACGGGCTTGTGAAGCGGTCGCCAACATGATGCCCTACACCCGTGGAGCAACCCTCACCACTGGTCATCATCGACGCGACGGCGACCCTCTTTCGCGCTCACTTCGGCGGTGCCCCGGCACACGGCCCGACCGGTGCTGCCGTGGGGGCGGTCGGTGCCGTGCTCGACCAGCTGGCGGGCTATCTGCGACGGGCGCGAGCGCGGCACTACGCGCTTGTCTTCGACCACAGCCGGGACACGTTTCGTCGCAAGATTTGGCCCGCCTACAAGGCGAGCCGTCCCGACACACCGCCCGAGCTCCGGGCCCAAGTGCACCTGGCCGTTGAGGCGGTGGCCAGGCTTGGGTTCAGGGCGTTTCAAGTCCCGGGGTGGGAGGCCGACGATGTCGCGGCAACGCTGAGTCGGATCGCGCGCCAAGCCGGGCATCCCGTGTGGCTGCTCTCGCCTGACAAAGACCTGCTGCAGCTTGTCGACGACCGGCCCCCGAGCGTGCGCGTGTACCATCCAAAGAAGCGGCGTGTCTTTGACGAGGCTGCAGTGTTCGAGCGAATGTCCGTGCGCGCCCATCAAGTCGTCGACTACCTCGCGCTTGCAGGCGATGCGTCGGACGGCGTGCCCGGCGTCAAGGGGGTAGGGCCGAAGGCGGCGGCTGCTGTGCTCGCAGCTCTCGGTGACCTCGACACCGCACTTGCTTCACCCGAGCGAGTCGAAGCGCTGGAGATTCGTGGGTCCAAGCGCCTTGCGTCATTGCTGGCCAATGGCGCAGCGGATGCGAACCTCGCGCGGCGACTCGTGGCGCTTGATGCGCACATTCCGCTCGATCGCCTCGGCCTGAGGGCGGACGCCAACGGAGACGCGGACGTCGTCAGCTTCTGCGCACGCCGGGCCCCACAGCCGGGGACGGAGGAGTGGTGCCGAGAGCAGGGGCTCGAACCGTGGTGGCATCGCTTGGGCGCGCCACGCTGAGTGGTTAGCGTCGTGCACGGCGTCTGCAGGCATTGATAGAGAGCACCGAACAGTTGGTCAGCTGGTCGGTGCTCTAGGCGTAGATGGCCGCGAGCAACGCGACCAGGTGAAGCACGTCTCGGGATCGGCCTGCCCACGGCATACACAGGCCCGACGTCCACGCATCCTCCGGCCGCAGGTTGCCTCCAAAGATGGCTTCCACGCTCAGCTCGTCTGCAACAACGACGACGTCAGGTGGCGGCTCAGTCGACGCGTCGCGCTGAGCGCCGAGCGCTAGCCGATGGCGCTCCGTGCCACATCGCACTTCCACCGCAAGCGACCGCTCATCCAACAGTGCCTGGGCCTCGACGCTCTGCGCTGCGCCCTCGACGAACCTGCTGAGCCCGCGTGCGGCTGGATCCGAG
>CALHXW010000164.1 GCA_938040325.1 uncultured bacterium
CCGTTGATGCCGCGCATGTACCGCTCGGTCATCTCGGAGGTGAGCTGGCGGAGGAGCTTGAGGCCTTCTTCCGCATTGCCCGACTCTCGCCAGTACCGGGCCCGCAGAAGCCGCGCGCGGACGCGGTCGATTTCGTGGCGCAGCTGGTCGGCACGCTGCTCATACTCATTGAGCGCCCGGTGTGCATCGCGCAGCCACTGACACTCCACGAGCGTCTCAGCCCGCAACGCAAGCAGCTTCAGGTGGACGGCAGGCGCGAGGGCAGGCCCCAGGTCACGCAGCACCTCATCAAGACGCTGCAGACCGTCTTTGACCAGCCCTTCGGCGATCAGCTTGCGAGCCTCCGCCCAGCGCAGCAGCGCCAGTCCTTCGAGCCGGCCGTCTTGCGCGTCGAGCACCACCCGCTGTCGGGCTTCGTTGACCAGCTCGACCCACTCGCCCACAGCGGCGTGGTAGTCGAGCTTGGCCTCAAGACCGGCTTTGATCGACGGCAGGTGACCGCGCTCGGTGCCGAGAGTCACGAGCTCAGTCGCGCCGCTGCGCCACCGCTGCATGTGCCCGCCAAGCCGCGCCAAGCGGAGCGAGCTCCGCAGGATCAGCGACCGGAACCGCCAGGTCTGACGACCATCATCGGTACCGCTGAAGGCGATCAGGAGGTTGCGCGCCCGCTCCAAGTGGATCCGCGCCGTGTAGCCGTCCATGCGGTCGGCGGCCTCGTTGGCGGCACCGACGAGGGCCGGAATCGCCAGAACCGGCTCATCTGCAGAGAGATACTCGCGGGCGACGAGCGCGTACTGCCCGTCAAACGCTGGACTATCGGCGGCGACCATCGCTAGGCGGCGGTGAAGCTCCGTTCGGTCCGCCGCGGGCATCCGCTGGTACGCGCGACGCGCTTGAAGCACGCGCCCGACGCTGAGCCAGCCGTTGTCTTGCTGCAGGATCGTTCCGTCAGCAATGAGGTGCGGGATCTGGTCGGCGTAGGCACCCAGGTACGTCTTGACGACCGACTGAGGGTACTGGTGACGCATGGCGTTAACCATGTCCTCGAGCGACCAGCGCTGAGACGAGCTCTCGGGCGCCGGCGCCTTGACCTCCGTCTCGACGTGGTAGCCGCTGGGTGAGCGAACAAGACGCCCTCTGGCAAAGTCATCGGCAAGCAGCGCCAGCAGCCGAAGCGGCCGTCCGCCAGAGCGAAAGTGCAGCTCGCGTAGCGCGTCGTGGTCGAGCACGCCCGGCCCAATGACCCGGTCGGTCCAAGCGCCGATGGCATCCAGCGAGAGGGGCTCAAGCTCGACACGGTGGGTGAACCGCTCCGCCATCAGCAGGTCGAACACGCGCTCAGAGGCCGCGGTCTCTTCGGGGTCGACGCTCGCGATGATCCGCAGCTTCGGGTTTGCGGCGCCTGTGAAGACGATCCGCAGCAGCTCAAGGGTCATCACGTCCGCGCGCTGGAGGCCCTCGATGAGCAGGATGGTGGCGCCGTGAAGCCGCGTGAGCATCGTTGCGGCCCCGGCGAGCCCCTGGAGCATCTGCGGGGGTAGCCCGCCACTCGCTTCACGCAAACGGCGGAACACCTTCAGCGCAGGCTCGATGGCCGCGAGCGGCTCGTAGGTTCGCTGGTCGAGCCGCAGTCGCACAACGCGCGCGCCGCCAACCGCACCACGGTCGGCAAGCTCGTGGAGAAGGCGCTGGCCCTCGAACCCAGGCGCGCTGTCGATGATGAGCACGCCGGGACGCTGGTCGCTGTCGGCCACCTCGAGACGCAGGCCGGCATGCCAGTCGCGGGCAGCGCGCTGAAACCCCTCGCGCTGGGTGAACGACTGGGCTTCGAGACGCTGCTGGAAGCAGCGCACCGTCTCGATGGGGGCGCGGAATCCGGTGGCGTCACCGAAGCGCTCAATCACCTCAGCGGCGCTCGCAGGTCGTCGCTCAATATCGGGCTGGAGGAGCTCGTCGATGAGCCCGACAAGACGTGGCGGGCAGTCGGGCCGGTCGATGGCCGGGTAGGTGTCGTAGGTCCGGACTTCCCAGAGCTTCGTCGGGTCTTCGTAGGGCCAGGGTCGCCGTCCCATGACGACTTCGTAGAGCAGCAGACCGAACGCATAGAGGTCCTGTCGGACGTCAAAGGGATCGCCCGCCATCAGCTCAGGCGAGCTGTACTCCGGCGTCCCAATGAAGAGCTCCTCGGGCTCCGCGTCGAGCGGAATCGCGATGCCGTAGTCGATGAGATGCGCCGAGCTGTCGGTGGGTGCGTCCTGCCGGACAAGGATGTTGCTCGGCTTGAGGTCACGGTGGAGGTAGCCGTGGCGATGGAGGTGGTCGAGGGCGCGCAGCACCTGAATCATCCACGGCCAGGCTTGCTCAAGCTTGGCGATCCGGTACATGGCGCGCGCCATCGGTGTGCCGCGGACGTAGTCCATCACGAAGTACGGAACCTCGCCCATCGCGTGATCGCCAAAGCCGAAGTCGTGCACGCGCGGAATCGCCGGATGGTGGAGCCCGCGCTGGAGAACGTACTCGCGCATGAACTCGCTCGTCGCGTCCAGGAAGTCTGGCAAGAGCAGCTTCAGCGCGACGAAACGGTCCGCAAACGCGAGGTCACGCGCCAGGAAGACCTGGCCCATGCCGCCCTCGCCTAGCGTCCTCTCAACCTGATATCGGCCATCCCAAACGAGCAGTGGTCCGTCCTAGTTCTAGCGCATGCCGCGCCAAGTGGTGGTGAGTGCAAGGTCGGCACATCTGTTCACCAGCTTAATCGAAGAATTCTTTCGGTCTCACTCTCCACCATCGGCCCCAGCGGCACCGGCCCAAATTTTGGGCGGCGCTGACAGGCACTTAAGGATCTGCAACACTCTTTCTACCGAGACTGGAGGCGAGACCTGTGGGCACAGACACAAACAACGGCGACCACGATGCGCGCTGGTCGATTGTCAGAGAGTGGCGCGAACCGGGGCAGTTCATTCGTATCACCGTCGACGATCAGCACCGTGGCTGCGTCTACTTGGAAGGGCGCGGCTCGATGCCTGGGGCACGTGCCCTCGTCGATCTGATGGAGCGTGTGCGCGACGAGATTGGCCACGAACACAAGATCGCTGCGCTGGTCGACTTGCGGGAGCTCTCGGGGTCGCCGATTCGAGCCCAGTTTGTCATCGGTAAGTGGCTGTTCTCGCGCAAACAACAGGTCGAGCGCATCGCCGTCTTTGGCGGCAAGCCCATCGAGATGAAGCTCGCCAAGGCGATCATGAAGATCGCACGCATGCGCAACGCGAGCTTCTTCGACCACCTGGCCCCGTCGCTGCGGTTCCTCGGCTGGCCAGACGACATCTACCCTTGAGCGCGCCCTGACTCTAGCAGCTTCGGGGAAATGCGGATTCTGGGACGCAGCGAGGTGTGCCGCTGGTGTGATGAACGAGAGGAAACCTCAGCGCGGGTTGCAGGGGCGCAGCTCCTGAGTGATCTCGAGATCATCGCTCCAGTGGTGCACATCGCAAAGTCATCAGATTTTGCACTTCCCCGAACGCTGCTAGCTCAGTGCTTCGCCTGGTCCGAGCGAGCGGGCCTTGAGGATTCGCCGGGTTGCGCGGAAGCGCCCCTCGAATCGACGGAGACCGTCGCCTCGCATGCGCGCGGCATGATGGTCGAAGTAGCGCTGGAGGTCGTCGCGGGTGTACACGTCGTAGCGCACAGACCAGCTAACGCGGTCCTCGGCGTCGGCCTCGACCTCAAACCACTGCGCCCGAAAGAACCCGTCGATCTCGAGCATCTCGTCGATGTGAGGCTTGAGCCAGTCGGCGAACGCAGCGGCCACGTCCTTGTCGATGTCGAGGTTCACTTCGTAGATGACCATGTGTCGGCTCCTTGCGGCGACGGCGCGTCTGGTCCGAGACGGTAACGCCCTTCGAAGAAATTTGCGCTGACGAACCGCTATGGCCTCGCGGTGTACGTCCTCCTGACGTCCGCGCGGGTGACTGAACACACCGGCACGCGTCCGCTGGGGCACCTCCGTCCAACATCGGTAAGCGCTGCAAACCGTGCTTTCGACCCCGACCGCCGACCTAAGTCTGCAGCGAGGCGTATGGAATTAATCGGCAACGCTGCTACTATCCCGAAGCACCGTATCAAGGCAGGGGATTGCATCATGACGCGTCATCACTTTTTACCGCGAGTGCTCCTGGGGACACTCGCCGCTAGCTTCCTGACGGCCCAAGCTTGCGACAGCGATAGCGGTGGTGGCGGCTTGCCGGCGATCGAAGGCTGCGACCACGTCGTCGGCCCGACCGACGATGACGCGGACAGCCTGCAGACCCTCTTCATCGAGGCGTCCTCTGGTGACACGATCTGCTTGGTCGCAGGCACCTACTCACTGACTCGTGAGCTCAACATCGCCAGTCATCGCGACCTGACCGTCCGAGGCGCTGGCGAGACCCGCGAGGACGTTGTGCTGGACTTTGGCGCGCAGACCAGCGGCAGCGACGCGGTCACCGTGACCGCCGACGGCTTCACGATCGAGAACCTGTCGATCAAAAACAGCCCTGGCGACGGCATCGTCGTCAAAGCCGATGACTCACACTTTCGAAACATCAAGGTGAGCTGGGACGCGGGCTCGGTCACAGAAAACGGCGCCTACGCGGTCTATCCCAACAACTGCAACCGCACCATCATCGAAGACATTGAGGTCACCGGCGCATCCGACGCTGGGATCTACGTGGGCTCCTGCCAGTACGCCATCGTCCGCAACAACAAGGTGTACGCCAACGTGGCCGGGATCGAGATCGAGAACACGCTCTTTGCTGACGTCTACGGCAACGAGGTCACCGACAATGTCGCCGGTATCCTCACGCTGCTGCTGCCCGGTCTTGAGATCAAAGAGGTCAGCAACGTCCTCATCCGCAACAACATCATCAAAGACAACAACCGCCAGGGGTTCGCCGCCCCCGGCAGCATCGTCGCCAGCGTCCCCCCCGGCACAGGCGTCCTCGCCCTCGCTGGCAACAACATTGAGTTCCGCGACAACGTCATCACCGGCCATGACTCCACCGGCATCCTCATCGTCAGCTACAAGATCATGGCCATCCTGCTCGGCGACAACGCCAAAGAGGACCCCGACACCGATCCCTACTCGCGCGACATCTTGGTCACAGGCAACTCCTTCGCCGACAACGGCGGCGGACCGCGCGGCGCCCTCGCTCTCCTCGGAGTCGCCACCCTCGAAGACGTCGTCTGGGACGGCTGGCTCGACGAGCAAGGCAACGATGCCGGTCTCTGCCTGGGCGAGACGGATCTCCCGAGCTTCCGCAACTTCGGCGGCGGCGATGGCATCGGAGATCCCTCGCTCCACAGCACCGACGCGAGCCCCCACGCCTGCACGCGCACGGCGCTCCCCGAGATGATGGACTTCTCAAACATTGGTGAGTGACACCCAGGTGAGCATCGGACGCCGTTGGTGGCGTCTTGCCCGCGCGTTCGCAACGTGCGCGGCGCTGATGACGTGCGCGATGGCCTGTAGCGACGGCGACGCGCCGCTCGGTCCCGTCAACCCGGCACCTGCTGGCGAGCCCTGGGACATGCTGAGCCAGTGGCGACTCTTCACCGATGGTGCGGGCCACTCGCCCAACGAAGGGGTCGTCGGCTACCAGGTCGAGTCTCAGCTCTTCTCCGACTACGCCCTCAAGCGCCGCTTCGTCTGGCTGCCCGAAGGCGCAACGGTGGCCTACGACGACAACGAGCCCTGGGAGCTACCCGTGGGCGCGATCGTCGCCAAGACGTTTGCCTACCCGATCGACGCCCGCGACGCGGCCCTCGGCCAGCGGGCCATTGAGACGCGTCTGATGATACGCGAGACGACGGGCTGGGCAGTCCACACCTACATCTGGGATGATGACCAGCAGGACGCCGAGCGCAAGGTCGCAGGGAAGCAGGTCCCTGTTTCCTGGATCGACGCCGAGGGCACGTCACGCTCGCTCGACTACTTGGTGCCGAACACCAACGAGTGCTTTGAGTGCCACGGCGAAGCGGACCAAGCGCGCACCCTCGGGTTGCGGACCCGCCAGCTCGGCGCACAGGTCGACGCCTGGAGTGCCGCGGGTTACCTAGACGCGACGCCCGCGCCGGCCGCCGAGCGCTACACCCTGCCCGATCCCTTCGGCACGGCACCGCTCGCTGACCGGGCTCGCTCGTACCTCGACGTCAACTGCAGTCACTGCCACTCGAGCTGGGGCGTCGCCAAAGACAAGACCCTTCACCTCGACTGGGACAGCACCGCGCCTGGCGGCGATCCCGCACGCCTCGGCGTCTGCAAGCTACCGACGTCCGCGGGCGGCGCCCACTGCGGCAACACCTTCGATCTGGTTCCCGGCAACGCAGACGCATCGGTCTTGATCTGTCGCATGGAGACCGACGACATCGAAAACCAGATGCCGCCGCTAGGGCGCTCGGTGCCACATGCTGAGGGGGTCGCGCTCATCCGTGAGTGGATCGACGCCATGGATCCGAGTGACGCGTGCAGCGGCGAGTAACGACGGTACACCTCGTCTGCGCAGCCCTTGGCTTGGCGGCGCTAGCGGCGGGCTGCGATGGACCTGCTGCGGAGTCTCCCGTGCTGCCCGATATGCCGTGGGACGTGACCCCCTTTCCTGCGGTGGTCGAGCCTGCGTCAAACCCGACGACGCCTGAGAAGGTCGCCCTAGGCGAGCTCCTCTTCTACGACCCTGTGCTCGGCAGCGACGGCGAGACGGCGTGTGCGACCTGCCACAGCGAGATCTGGGGCATGAGCGACGGCCTCGAGCGCTCGATCGGCGTTGGCGGAGGAACGCTGACCGGCCCTGGCAGAGAGGGGGGCGAGCTGACCCGTCGCAACGCCCCGACGCTGTGGAACGTCGGCTTGCGCGACACGCTCTTTTGGGATGGCCAGCACGACACGCTCGAGGAGCTGACCTTTGCACCGCTGGCGTCCGTGGTTGAGCTGAACAAGGACGTCGATGCCGTTGTGGCCGAGCTGCGTACGATTGACGGCTACCGCGAGCTCTTCGAGGCAGCGTTTCCCAATGCTCCCGAGGCTATCACGGCCACCACGCTGTCTCACGCCATGGCTGCCTTCCAGCGAACGCTCGTCAGCAGCGGCGCGCTCTATGACTCCTACATCAAGGGCGACCTCGGGGCGTTCTCAGACGAGATGGTCGAAGGCATGTGGGTCTTCGCCGACGCTGGCTGCGACAGCTGCCACGTGCCACCCACGTTCGAGAGTGAGCGCTTCGCCTCACGCTTTGAGCCCAGCGACGACGACCTCGGCCGCCATGAGGTCACGGGCGTCGAGGCAGACCGAGGCGCATTCCGCGTCCCCACACTGCGAAACGTCCGCGACTCTGGCCCTTACTTCCACGACGGCCGCATCGACCGTCTCGACGACGCCGTGAGGAGTGAGCTGGCCCTCTCGCCAAGCGGTCCGTTCTCGGAGGCTGAAGCGCGCGCGCTGACCGTGTTTATCAAGAAGGCACTCGTGGATACCCGTCACGAGCCTAGCCGCCCCAGCGAGGTGCCAAGCGGTCTCCCGGTGCCTCTCGATGGCTTCCGGATCCCGCGCTGATAACCGACAGGTTAAACCATCGGTTGATTCTCGCGCCATGAGCGATTAGCCTCCGCACTCAATGAGGTTTCGCACATCATTTGCGTCGCTCGTGCGACGTTCCTGGACGCGCGCCGACGCAAGCTGCTGTCGTCAGTGGGAATCATGATGGCAGTGGTGTTGCTGTGAAAACTCGATCGACCAGTGGCCGGCGCATTCGCGCCGACCACTGGCCGTTTTCTCACGAACGGAGCGGAGTAAGCACGATGAATTGGGGAACTGCAGCGGCCACGGTTGCCGCCGCACTTGTTGGCATTGCTTCCACCCAGACCGCCCAAGCCGAGTGCGTTGATCCGCCGACGCTTGCGACAACCGTGGACGCACCGGCGCTCATGGAGATCGGCCAGTCCGCGACGTTCAGCGTCGACTACTCCCTCGAGAGCGGCCGGCTCGACAACGTGGAGCTAACGATTCAGCTCCCACCAGGGCTGAAGTATGACGGCGAGTCCTCGTCGGTCGCGCCATTCTCGACCCCGGACTGCGTTGGCGCTGTCGCTACTGGCCAGACATGCACGCTCACCGCCGTGCTCCTCGACGCAAGCAACGGCGCCGTCGCCGGTCAGCTGGAGTTCCTCGCTGAGCCCCTTGGCCTCTACTACAACCCCGGAGACACCACCCAGACGATCGGGTCATCCTTCACGGGCACCTACCTCGGCACCGCCGATGAGGCCTGCGATCCAGGTGAGGCGACCGGTCTTGACACCACCACGGTGCAGGCGACAACCCCGACGCTCACCGCGCGCGTCGCCTTCGACAACTTCGACTCCCCGCGCTGGTTTCTCTCCCCTACCGGCACATGCACCGCGAGCGTTGATGAGACGTTCGTCGCCGCCAAGGTCCGCGTGTGGCTCTTCAAAGAGGGCGATGTCGCCGTGTCGGACGGCCAGGTCACGGTCGAGCTCCCGCCGGGGGCACGCTGGATCGAGGCTCAGATGGTCGACACCTCCACGCTGGCTGACCCTGTCTTTCCAGCCACCTGGTTTGAGCACACCTCGTTGACCCTCACGCGCCCGCTGGTCAACACCGGCAACCTCAACAGCTTCAACTGGGTCGACCTCTATGTGGCGTTCCCTTGCGGAAGCGGCCCTGACGGCGTCAGCACCTTTAGCGTCACGGCGACCGCGACGGCCGGTAGCGCCACGCCACTGTCCTACACCGGCACCTACACAGCCGCTGACGTCGCGGGAGTGAGCTGCCCGGCCTGGAACAACGAGGGCTGCCCCGACTTCTGCGACAGCGGCGTCGGCGACCCAAGCGAGCCCCAAGTCGACTACACCCAGAGCAGCGGCGAGACCGGTCCTGGCGGCAGCTTTATCATCAAGGGGCGCGCTGCACCGCTCGGTCCCGAAGCCACGAGCTTCTTCCAAGCCACGAGCACCATCGACGGCGCCGACCTCGACAGCGCCGTCTTCGACACGCCTGCTCACTGTGCCGAGCAGTTCACCCTCTACCGCTGCACGATCCTCAGCCTCGTTGGCCAGACCTTCACCGAGGCCGAGTTCGCCGCCACCTACGCCGACAGCTGCGAGGTCTTCGCGGGCGGCGACTATGACCCGTCGTGGGGCTTCGTGACGCACCTGGTCGCCGTCGCCGACGAGCTGGACTGCTCGATCCGCGCCCCGTGGACCAACGACCCAGCGCTCTACACGCAGCTCACGCCCACAACATGGGCCTATGGCTGGCAGATGGAGGTCACCGCGACCACCTGCAGCAGCGAGACGTACACGAGCGAGACCTACGCCAGCCGTGGTCGGTGCGGCGGCGGACTCCAGAGCGGCATCGGCTCGGGGACCCGAGAAGTCGACGCCGATGTTGAGGTCAAGATCGACCTCGCCGCCCCGAGCCAAGCAACGCCTGGCGAGACAGTGACCGTCGCCGCCGACGCGTCGGCCCTTGACCTTCGGCCCATTGGATCCCCGCTGGTGAACCCACGCTTCACCTTCACGGTACCTACGAACGCCACGCTTGTCGGGTGTCGCTGGGTCGATGCACCCGCCGGAGTGCAAGCCTGCACCGACGCGCCTGACGTCAGCGTGGTCGAGACTGTCGACGCGACCGGCGCAGCCGTTGTCGTCGTGTCGGCCGGCAGCGCATCGAGCCCCTACTTCATGGTGGCGAGCCCACAGTACTGTGGCCAAGTCCCGTGCGCGCCGGTTGGGTACGGCCGGCCGGAGTGCGACTTCTACCTCGACCCGGCCCGTGAGTACCTCAACGGCGAGACCGTCGACGTGTGCTTCCGCGCTATTGGCGACAATGGCGCCAACGAGGAGCCCGAGTGCGACACCATCGCTGTCCAGGTCCCCAATCAGAAGACCGGCGACATCGCTCCAACCTGTGATGCAGCTGGCGAGTCTGGCGTCCGTCTTGACGCAGCAAACACCGGCGGCGAACCCCTCACCAACGTCATCATCGAGGTCCCGATCCCGAAGATCGCCGACGGAACAGGCTCGACGGTCGACGCCTACTTCGCCAGCGCGACCACCGATGGCGACCAGACGGCTAGCTGCACGGTCGAGTGCCGCGACGGGGCATGGACGCCCTGCCCCACGACGGCGAGCGCTCCAAACGCGATCAGCAGCGTGCGTGTCGTCTGCCCGACGCTACCGCCCTACCAAGCTCAGGCACTCAACGTGTTCTTCGCCTTTGACGGCTCGGCTGCCGATGAGAAAGTCGTCGCCAGCGGCAGCCTCATTGATGACGACCTCCTCAACGTCGACGTCGTCGCCGCGACGCCTACGGTGGTTGGGCGCTGCCCAGGAACGATCGAAGTCTGCGGCTTCTTCGACGTCAACGAGGATGCCACGGTCGATGGTGGTGAGCCGGCGCTCGATGGATGGAGCTTTACACTCACTGACCCGGTCGATGGCGCGGTCGTCTTGGAAGGCAGCATCCCCGCCGACGGTTGCGTGACGCTGCCGGTCGCCAGCGGCGACTACGCGTTCGCGGTCTTCAACCCAAGCGACGCCAACGGCAGCACCGACGATGTCTGGCGCTACACGGTCCCAGTCCCCGACGAGGTCACCGTCGGAACGGGCACAACGGCGCGCGTTGACGTGTTGGCCGCCTGCGGGTGCGACGACGGCTACGTCTGCACCACCGGAACCTGCAACGTCGCAGGCGAGTGCACCTACGAGGCGACAACGGACGTCGATCCAGCGGCCGTCGACGACTGCGACGGGCAGGACAACGACTGCGACGGCCTGACCGACGAGGACTTCGCTCCGACGGCAACCAGCTGCGGGCAAGGCGTCTGCGGCTCGACCGGGTCCACCCAATGCGAGTCTGGCGTCGTGGTCGACACCTGCTCGGCCGGTGAACCGGGCGGCGACGAGCTGTGCGACGGGCTCGACAACGACTGTGACGGCGAGGTCGACAATGGCCTGACGGCGCCCGACGCCATCGATGACGCGTGCTGCATCAGCGGGATGTGCCTGGCGGGCGGATGGACCTGCGCCGGCGATGCGGTCGACACAGACTGCGACGGCATTTCCGACGTCAGCGATAACTGCGTGACGACGCCGAACGCCGACCAAAGCGACAGCGACAGCGACGGCGCGGGCGACGCATGCGACTCCATCAGCGAGAGCGGTCTGTTGGCGAAGGGTGGCTCGTGCGCAGCCAGCGGCGGCTTGCCTCTGTGGCCGCTCGTGTTGACGGGGCTCTTTGCTCTCACCGTCCTGAGGCGCCGACGCGCGTGAGCGATGGCCAAGGCGGCGGTCGCGTGGGAGACTCTCGGACTCACCCGCGCGGAGCCGCCATGATCCTCTCCCTCTTTAAGTTCTCTGGGCGCCGACCGAAGCGGCTCGCTGATCCCGCGTCCGTGACCACGATCGCGAGGCCACCTCGCAGCCCCAACGGGGTCTCAAGCCACCCGGAGGCGGAAGGCTCGCATGCCATCGCGCCACTCTCGGTTGCAGGCGAGCCAGAAGCGGCGCTGGCGGCGGTGAGAACTGCGGTCGAGCAGGACAGCGGCGTGAAGGTGGTGTTTGTAGACCCCAGCCGCTACCTGTACGCCACCTACACCTCGAAGCTCTTCGGCTTCGTCGATGACGTCGAGTTCCTCGTCGAGTCGAGCGAAAATGGACGCAGTATCATAGGCATACGCTCTGCGTCGCGGGTCGGGCACTCCGATCTTGGGGTGAACCGCAAGCGCCTCGAGACGCTGCGTTCGCGCCTTGGTGGAGACTAAAGACCCCAGCGCTTTGCGGCCCGGAAGACGTTCTCTATCGTTTTCGGACACTTACAGCACCCACCAGATCTTGGCACGGACTTTGCTTGGCTAGACGGCGTCATTCGAGCTGAGGGCTGCAACATGATCCGCGACCGCAACGAACTATTCGAAAACTCTGGTGAAAAGAAGCGTTCGGAGCGTCGTGCGGACCGTCAACGCCCCTTCCGCGTGGTGGGGTACGATGACCTCATCGCGGCTGAGGGACGACAGTGGGCAGCGCTCACGACCCACCACCAGCTCGCCTACTTGGCCGAGCGGGTGAAGCTACGCCTCGACAGCACCGACTACCCGCGCTTCGTCGCTCACCTCGCCTCGGTCCACGGCCCCGCAGTCGTCCGCCGAGCGGGCTTGGCGTTGAGCCGTCCGCAGCTGACGCTCGCGTCGTAAGGCCCGTCGGCGGCCACCGACGAGGCGCTTGCTGCAGCCAACGCCGTCAAGGCGATCGCAGCGATGGTGAGAATATGCACACTGCCGCTGAGCAGCCCCGCGGCGGTTGTGAAGGTTATCAGCTGGTTAGCGATCACGCGTGATTGGCACGCATCGTGCTACGGTTGCAAGCATGCGCTTGAACCCATCATCGGAGTCGACCGCGGTCGACCGCTCTTCGTGGCCCCGAGCACTGCGTGCGCTGCTGACAGTGTTGGCGAGCGTTGCCTGGCTGTCAGCTAGCGCTTGCACGACCGATAGCGGCGGCACAGACGCCATCGACGACGCGGCCGAGGTCGAGGACTCAACCGGCGACGTTGCCGACACCAGCGAACCAGACGGCGACGCGGACACCGCCGACGACACGGATACCGCGGGAGACGCCGGCGACGTCGGCCCGAGCGACACCAGCGTCGCGGGGTGCAGCGTTAGAACGCCGGCCGACTTTGATGATCACTCGGTGACGGGCTTCGACTCGGAAGCCTGCCTGCTCGCGTTTGGCTCGCTGGGCTCCAACGTCTTTCAGGTGAAGTTCACGATGATCGACTTTTACGGCGTCGGATCACCGGTCCACTTCTACGACCCCAACTTCTTCTCGCTCCACGACGAGTGGTATTGGTTCCGCTTGCTCAATGGCGCCGACGTTGCGGGCTCTGGGCAGACACCGCTGACCGGTGAGTCGTTTGCAACCGTCGGCGACATCTACCTGCGCTATGCCGGCGTGGCCGCTGACGACCTCCCGCTTGGGCTGCGCTGGGCGGGAGACCGTCTCTACTCACGCCACTTCTACGACATCGCGATGGAGACTCCGACCACCGAAAATCCCGACGCGCCCCGAAGGCTTGGCGTCGGCTCGATTCTCTTTTTCCCCGACCACCCAGACCGCGCCACGGCCGGCGATATCTGGGCGTTCGAGCTCGAGTACAACGACCGCGTCACCCCAAGCGCAGTCGCTCGTTTTGTCGCCAAGCTTGAGGCTGCGCTGCCAAGCGACGTCGGTCCGCGCTTGAGGTTTCTAGCGCGCAGCCCACAGCAGGAAGGCGTCGTCGCGTCGATCCGCGGCGGTACCTCGACCCTCAAGGACCGCGTTCTCACCTACGACGACGTGGTCATCGACGGCGACGTCGAAGGCTACAACCCCGGCATCACGGCAGGTCGCATCAAGCTCTTCCCGTCGGGGACCTTCTCGCCCACCGACGTCGGCCCCGAGACGATCGCTGTGCTTGAGCGTATCCCCGATGACATTCCGCCCGTCGCCGGCATCGTGACGGCCGTCCCACAGACGGCGCTGGCTCACATCAACCTGCTCGCCGCCAGCCGCGGGACGCCCAATGCGTACGTGGCCGGCATCATGCAGGACGGCGATCTCGGCGACTATGCTGCGTTCCTTCGCTACGTGATCCTTGACGTCGACAGCGACAGCGTCCGCTGGAAGCTGATGAGCAATGCGGACTACCAGACCTACCGAGGTCTCTTTGTCGACGTCGACCGGACCATCCCTCAGGTCGCGGACCTCAGCACGGCCGACTACTTTGTGGACCTTGCGGCGCATGACCTGACGACGATGCGCAGCCTTGTGCCGTTAGTGGGCGGGAAGTCAGCGGGCTTCACGGCGTTTGAGGCTGTCCCGTCCATCGAGACGCCCCCAGCCCCGCTCGCGCTGTCGATCCGCGGCTACGCGGAGCACTTCGCCCCAGACCTCGGCCTTGTGACCGCGCTCACCGAGAGCGACCTGTTCAAGACGTCCGCCCGCGTCCGCTACGTCGCCCTCGAAGGTGTGAGCGACTTCCGCGACGCGAATGCCGACAGCCCTCAGAACCTCGCGTGGGTCCAGAGCTACATCAACGCCCACCAAGGCACCAACGACGTCCACGACGTCGTGATGGCGGCGGGTGGGGTCAAGCGTATGCTGCGAGACCGCCCCATCGACCCTGCCTACCTCGCCCTGGTCCGCTCCCAGCTGGAGTCGCGCTTTGCCGCGCTGGCCCCGACTCAAGGACTGCGCTTCCGTAGCTCCTCCACCGCCGAGGACGCCTCTGGCTTCAACGGCGCCGGGCTCTATGACTCCAACACGGGCTTTTTGAACCCAGAGCTTCAGCCGGAAACGAACGACCAAAAGAAGAGCATCGAGTGGGCGCTGAAGAAGACCTGGGCCTCGTACTGGGGGTTTCCGGCGTTCGAGGAGCGGCGCGTCGCCGGGATCGCGCACCTCGACGGAAACATGGGCGTGACGGTGCATCCTCGCTTTGACGATCCGCTCGAAGCGAGCAACGGCGTCATCACCTTCTATCTCTCTCACTACACCAACCCGCCGACTCGCAGGATGGTCGTGAACGTGCAGGACGGCGCGGTCAGCGTGACCAACCCCGACAACATGTCGCTGCCAGAGATCGTCGAGGTCATCGGGACGTCGGGAACTCCCACCATCACCCGGGTCCAGCCGTCGACCATCGTGGAAGCCGGCGAGGTGGTCCTGACCGATGCGCAGCTCCAGGCGATGTTCGCCCAGGTCGATGCTCTCTCTGACGCCTGGCTCGCGCAGGCCATCGCCGACGGCGACCCGACCCAGGCCCCTGCGTCGGTCGTGCTCGACCTGGAGTTCAAGGTGATGGCGAGCGGTTGGCCCGCGCTGGCGAGCAGCGAGACGGCGCCGGGAGGCCTCATCTACAAGCAGGTGCGGGTGCTCGACGGTGCCCCTCGCGTCGCGGGGTACCCAGCGGGCCGAGACTGGTTCTACCTGCCTTCGGATCTCGCGACGGTCGCCAAGACCGTTCGGGAGAGGAGCTGTGCGAGCGCGCTCTTTCGGTTCGAGAGCCTCACGGTCGAGACCGAGCCATCGGCCGCGACAACGATGCCCTTCGATACCCAACACTTCGGCTATCGCTTCGACATTCGATTCTACGAGTCGCACCCAGACTTCCCGTGGCAGTCGTCGGCGAGCGGCGCGCTGAAGTATGAGCTGCCGCACTTCGCGCTCACTGAGCCACTCATCAGCACGACGAGCGGCTGGCCGATCGTTGTCGCGGTCAAGCCGGAGCAGGCCATGATCACCGGCTTTGATCGGCTTGAGCTCAAGAGCGACGGCAGCTACCGCTTCGAGCGCGGCTCTGCGGTCCTCGAGGGCCAGTTCGGGTGCATCAGCCCCACGGTCATTCACGCAAGCCCCAGCGACTTCCTACGCGAGCTCATGGATCCGTGACGCGCGTCGCTCACTGAAGGCCGACGTCGCACGACGAACGGCCGGTCCGGACCCGTGCTCTGGCCGCGACTCCTTGGACTCGACGCACAGGTCCGGCACACTGCGCGCATGCACGTCACCCCTCGAACCCTGATCCTCGCGCTTGCTGTCGCTGCGTGTGCCGCTGGCTGCGGCGACGAGCCCGACGGCGACGCGGCCGATGCAGCCGATGCAGCCGATACCGCTGACGCCGTCGCCGACACCGCCGCGCCTGACACGTCAGAGCTGGACGCCACGGCGCCCGATGGCGCCGGCAGCGACAGCCAGGCCGAGCTCGACGTGTCCGCGCACGACACCGCGCTCGACGGGCACGCCGACGTCACCAACGAAGACACCGGCCCCCCGCTCGTCGACACCTCGAGCGCGTACGACACCGCAGGCAGCGACACGGCGAGCGAGGCCGACACGACCGAAGCGGACATCCTGTCTCCCGACGACACCGCGGAGCCAGCAGACACCTCGGTGGAGCCCGACGCTGCGGAGGCCGACACCCAAGCCCCAGAGACCGACACGCTGGAGCCTGAGGACACGGCGGCGGCCACGGATTCGGTTGGTGACACGAGCGATCCCGCCGGCGGTGACACGGAGGCCGACACCACGCCTGTCTGCGTTGACCTCGACGGTGACCTCCATGGGCCGGGTTGCGCCCTGGGTCCCGACTGCGACGACTACCGACCGGACGCCTGGACAAGCTGCGACACGTGCATCGACGACGATGCGGACGGCGCGTTTGCCGGCTGTGATGACTACACCGCCAACGCAGGCCCCGACTGCGACGACGGCGACCCGACCGTGTATCCGGGGGCACCAGAGCTCCCCGACGGCATCGATAACAGCTGCGGGGGCAGCGATCTTGTCCTGACAGAGGCCACCGCCGTCTTCGTGGACGCGACGACCGGAGACGACGCTAACGCTGGGTCACGCCTGGCCCCCTATGCGACGCTCGAGCATGCGCTGGCCGTGGCCGGCGACACCCGCGTGGTCGCCGTCGCGGCCGGCACGTACGCAGGTTCATTCACGTCACTCACGTCGATCTTTGGCGGCTTTGAGTCCATCGGCTGGACGCGCCCCGCTGGTGGCTTGCCCACGACGCTCACGTCCTCGACCGGTGGTGAGACGCTGCGACTGCTCAAGGGTGGCTTGGCTGTCGCCTGGGTCACGCTTGAGGGACCGGCATCGGGTCCGTCTGCCTACACGCGCGCGCTGACAACCTCCGACAGCGACGACACGACGACCCTCCATGGACTCACGGTCATGGGCGGCGGCGGGACCGACAGCTACGGCATCCACGTCCGCGGCCGTGCAGCGGTGAGCGCCGTTGATGTCCACGCAGGCACCGGCTACATCGCCTCATACGGCGTCGCCGCGACGGGCAACGGAAAGCTCTGGCTCAGCAACTCGTATGTGCATGGCGGGGCACCGGTCAGCGCCAACGGCCGCTCCTACGCGGTCCTAGCGCGCCAGGGCGAGGCCCGCGTCCAGCGTGCCACGCTCTTTGGTGGCGAGGGCCTGCGCGACGCGTACGCCGTCCAGTCTGACCTCGGCGGCTATGCCCTCGTCGCCAACAGCATCCTCGATGGAGGCGACCGAGCGGGGTTCTCGTCGTGCACCGTCTACGTCGGTGTTGGCGCCAGAGGCGACATCGTCCACAACTGGGTCCACGGCGGTCGAGGTCCCGGCCCAACCCGTGCCTTCGTCGTTGAAGGCGCCTCTGCCTGGCTCCGCAGCGCCAACAACCTCATCGCGCCGGGCGTCAGCACCCAAGACCAGTCGACCGCCTTCCTGATCGTCGGCGGCGGTCTCCTGACCAGCTCTGGCGACCACGTCGCCCTCGACCCCCTCGAGCCGGCGGCTCCAGGCATCATCGACTGCGTCGTCGACAGTGAGACCTGCTACAACGCCGCCATCTCGAGCGCCTGCGTGTTCGACGGCTGCCTGGAGATGACGTCCCTCGTCGGCCCAGAGGTGCCGTTCAGCTTCGACGACGCCCTGCGACACCTAGCGTCCGACAGTGCCGATATCGGCAGCGGCGTCAACGCCCGCCCCTTTGATGCGCCCGGCTTCAGCGCCCATGACGCAGACGGCGACGCACGCCCCATCGGCCCAGGCGCCGATGTCGGCCTCGACCAACGCCATGAACCCACCCCATGAGCGCACCCAATCCCGAGCGCAGCGAGGCCTAGCGGAGGCACGTAGACACCGACGAAGTGCACGTCAGCGCCATGCATTGCCCACAAGAGCCAAACCGACCCTCTCCTTGAACCTCCGCGCTGCCACCCGCCCAAGACTCACGCAGAGACTTCATGGAACCGCGGATGCGACGATGGCGAAGCGCGATTGAGGTCGAGGCGTGGCCATGCATCGCCCCCAAGAGCCAACCGACTCTCTCCTTCAACCTTCGCTCTGACGCTGACGAAATGCGCGTCAGCGCCATGCATCGGCCTCAAGCGCGCTTCGACAGCGTCGTTTCCGCGGTTCCGCTACCGGCCCGGAGAGCCAAACCCATCCCTCTTCAACCTTCGC
>CALHXW010000165.1 GCA_938040325.1 uncultured bacterium
CGCAGCGAACGAGCTGGGCCGAGCGCACGATCGATGAGGACACGCTGGACTGGGACAAGTCCTACATCATCAACGAATCGCGCATCCGCGAGCTCATCAAGACGGCGGCTTCTCGGGCGCAGAAGTAGCCTTCTCACAAAATAGTCTTCTCAGGCAGCCCGTCGTTGCCCCCCTGCGGTACGCGGCCATCTGCACGGCCACGCGGTCGGCGCGGTCCAACGCAGCAACGCGATCGACAAGCGATCCAGGTTGGGGCATGGTCGGAGTGCGAGCGCTGAACCACGAACAGACTGCCGAGACCTTTGGATCCACTACGATACGATACGATTGCGCGGAGCGACCTCGACATCTTGATCCCACTTGGGGATGAGAAGCTTGACGCGCTCATCTCGTCGATGGCGTTGCCTGCTGATCCGACGGTCCTCGACATCAACTGCGATAAGGGCGAGCTGCTCATCCGGGTGCTTGAGAGCTACGGCGGCAGCGGCCAGGGCGTGACGCCCAACCCGCTCTTCCTCTCTGGGGCGCGCGCCGAGGCGGCGACTCGCCTCCGTATGGGCCAGATTGAGTGGCTGACAGGCGAGGCGTACGAGCTTGAGATCGAACAGCTCAGCTACGATGCCGTGATGTGCCTGCGCGACCAGCCTTATGGCGGCACCCGCGAGACCCTCGCGAAGCTTTGGGCCTTCGTGCCTTCCGGTGGGGTGGTCGTCTACGGCGACTACTACTGGCGCCAAGAGAACCCGCCCTACGACTACCTTGAGGCGATCGGCTGCGGCCCCGAGACCTACCTCACGCACCAAGGCCTCTTCGACGCAGCGCTCGCAGAGACCTTCACGCCGCTCTACTCGGTGTCTGCTTCGCGCGAAGAGTTCGACCACCTCGAGTGGACCTCGGTGCGTTCGGTCGAGCGCTACGTGCGCGCCAACCCCTTCGATGACGAAGCGCGCGCGATGAAAGAACGGATCCGCGGCTGGCGGGACGCGTACACGAAGTGGGGACGAGACCATCTTGGCTACGCGGCGATGCTCTTGCTGAAGTAGGTGTGTGCCCTCGGGCACCCTCGCAGGAGCGTCAGACGCAACGGGCGACTGGCCTGGCGCCCGGAATTTGCGCGCCACGTCAGCGGGTTGCTAAGCTGTTGAGCACCCGAGCTTGACTTTCGTCCGCGCGGTGCAGATGAATCGCTGACGACGCCACATCATGGAGGCGAAGTTTTGAGTGCAAACAAGACGGTCAAGACCTTGGACCTTCTCGAAGACGAGCGGTACCGCGGGGTGTTCCCCGGTGGGCCTGTTCTGTTGACCGACGAAGAGCTCCAAGACATCGATGCCCACGTCGATCGTCTGCGCACTGACTTTGCCGAAGCGGTCGACGGCAGCTTCGATGCCGAGACGATGACGGAAGACGAAGAAGTGGAAGCGACCTTCGCAGCTGTCCGTCGCATGCTCGCCGGCGGCGCGCCCGCTTAAGCCCAGTCCGCGCCCGCGACGCCACGAGGCGCAGCGAGTCCTCGTCGGTGCTCCCACCACACAGGACCAAGCCTAAGCGGCTGCTCCTCTCGGAGGGTGCCGCACGCTCTGTGCCCATTGACCGCGGGCGTCTGCCGCCGGATGGAGCTGCTATAGCGGACTCTGGAGTCCACTCGCTGTCGGGTTCAACGCCAACCCATCGAGCAGCGAACGCGCAGAACAGGCGTCTGCGGACATGCCGGGCTCGCGCTGTCCGTGCGCGGAACGACCACGGAGCGGCGTCGAGTCTAGGGCCGTCGTGGACGAGTTGGCTGGTGGAGAGACTCGATGATCGTCAGCAGCGGTGTGCACCAGCGAATCTCGGTCGCGCACACGTCGCGGTCGCTGCACTCAAGCGCGTCGCAGCTTGCCCGGGCTTGGAGCGTCTCGAGTGAGAGGATGTGGCTGGTGACCTGACAGCTCATCGCGGCAGCCGCCTCCGTTGAACCGCAGGTGGCATCGGCCTCGTCGCGCGCGTCGCAGAGAGCCTGTTTCGCAGCCGGCAGAGGCAGGTCGCTCCATGTGGTGACCAGCCGGTCGATGCACTGATCGATCGTCTCAGGAGCAATCGCGGCGTCGTTGCCTGGCAGGGCATCGGGTGTCTGAGGCTCTGCCGTCGTCGCTGCGCTGACACCGCTCGTCCAGCGCTCGAACTCGTCGCACGTGGCCTGTGCGAAGCAGCCAAAGACTGCGTCCACAGCCTCGACCTCTGTGCCCTGTAGCGATGCCTCACAGTCGACTTCGCAGGCCGACTTCGATGCGGTCGAGAGTCCGCCACAGGTGGCAGCCTGACCGCAGAGCCGCGAGCAGCTCAGGTCAACGCCAAGCGGCGTTCCGAGGTCGAGCGGGCAGGCCGTGACCGTTCCAGCGTCAGCGACGCCGTCGCCGTCTTGGTCGACGTTGCCGGCGAAGTCCGCTTCACAGCCCGCACCCCGGCAGTTGGCGGGGTCCGGCGCGCCGGTCGCGGCGTCATCGACCTCTAAGCCAGGGTAGAGGACTTCATCGAAGTGCGTCTTCTGATCCGCCGGGTGCGGTGTCGGTCCGGTGACGTCGCCGCCGCCTGCGCCACAGGCGCAGAGCGCAGAGATCAGCAACAGCGTGCACGAATAACGTGCGATCTGGCGAGTCGTCTTCGGTCGATGCATGGGAACCTCCGCGGCGCCAACACACTAGCTCGCACGACGACTCGACTCCACCATGGACCGGGAAAAAAAACCGACGCCTTTGCCGGACGCTCTTGCATCGACCGCTGCAAAGAGAAGGCCGGCGTAGTGCGCTACGCGGGTGCCGCCTCAGGGCGGGCAACCGTGCCCGCGCGCGCCGCGACCCCTAGGTCACGCGCCGCGCGACCTCTGCCTGCGCCGCGCTCATGTGCGGCACATTGGCACTTCTCTATGCGAGCTCGTGGTCGACGAAGTCAGCGTAGCTCTGACCTTGCTTCGTCTTCCAGCGCGCGAGGCTGTAGGTTCCGATCACGCTCAAGCCCACACATACAAACAAAACAGCCATGATTTTCTCTCGTTGCTCGTGTTGAGTAGAAGCGATCCTTTGTGCGCCTCTGTATGTGAACATCGTGTGAGTCGCGCGGCTTCTTTAGCTCAAACGACCTTATTTTACGGGCGGAGAAACCGTTCTGTAACGTGAGTAGAGGGGTCGGCGTAAGTGCCCGTGTTAGCGGCGCTTACACGCCTGTCCACGTGAACAGCCGGCATCCACGCGGCGGCAGAGCGAGCGTCGCGCTGCGTTGCCAGGAAACGCGATTCCTCATCCCGCGCCTGACGTCGGTTGGGGAGCGTCTGCGCCAGGGCTGCTGGAGCGCGCCGTGCGTGGGCCTGTCGGCCCGTCTGCTCGCGCTCAGCTACGCCTTGAGGTGAACGCGGCCCGACTGAATCAGCAGCAGCATGGCGCGCCAGAAGGTCTCACGCTCTGGCAGGGCAACCGCTGCGGCGTTCTGCTCGAGGGTCCGCCCTGGCTGGATCAAGGCGGCCCGGCCGACCTCGTCTCCGTTGAACCCGAGGCGATCGAAGCGCACGGCATTCTCGTCGGTGGTGATGACGACGGACTGGCGGTAGTTGGCGAGCCACGACTTGGCCTGGTTCGGCTGTAGGCCCTTGCGGGCGACGCCAGCGATCCAGCGGATGTCGGGCGCCTGGTGCGCGCGTCCCTGGAGCGGCTTGCGGTCGAGTCGAAAGCGCCGATCCCGCATGGCGAAAGCGGGCATCAGGGACTCGGGCGGCGTCACGCCTCGGCGTAGGCTCCCGCGATCGAAGTGCAGCGTGACGGAGCTTGTGCCGTCTGCGAGCGTGAGCTCGCCGGTGATCCACTCCGTAGCAATCTCGTAGAGCAGCCGGAACAGTGCGGGCGTCGGCATCGCGCCTTCATGGAGTCCGGCGCTCATCGGCGAGCTGGAGTCCAATTTGGCCATCGCGATCGCTTCGCGGCTGACTCGCGCGATGAGCGCCGACGGTCGCCGGTGCCGCCGCGACTGTGGCGTAAGAATCGGCGTCATCCACGTCACTTCCGGCACATCCGCGGGCTTGATGTTGCTCTTTGCCGGGATCGTCTCTTGGAACTGAACCGGGACCGTCTCGACGGTGTGGGTGTCGTGGTTGTCGACGGTGGCGCCCTGAGCAGGCTTCGTGACCGTCGCAACCGGCGAGCTCGCCGACGTTTCCTTCGCGTCGTCGCTACGCGTGATGAGCGCTTGGACAGCGACCATCGCGGTCAGGGTTGTCAGCGCGACCTTGCGCGACGCGTCGTCGGCTGCGTATGCGACAACATCTTTGAGGCGAGGCTCGGTCTTGAGCAGCTTGACGTAGGGGTTGGTGCTGTCAGGGTCGACCTGGGCGACCAGGGACTCGAAGTTGGCGGTCGGATTGACGACCAAGCGCACGCTTGGGTCGGGGAAGAACGACTCGAGGGTCTTGAGGTCATAGTGAAGGCGAAGTGCGCTCAACAGCAACGGCAACGCCTCGAAGCTCTCGGTGGTCGGCTCGTTCGGCGGCGCGACCCCCTGACGGAAGATGTAGAGACCGTCTGTCCAACAGAAGAGCTGGAAGAAGCGCTGCTCGAGTTGGAGCCGCAGCGCCCGCTGGACCTCGTCGTCGCGCAGTAGACCGAGCTTCGTTAGCGCTTGGCCGAGCCTGCCCCCGTGACGGTCCGAGTAGCTCAGCGCGCGGTCGAGCTCCGCCCGTCCGATAAAGCCGTGGTTCCGCATGACCTGCGCGAGGAGCTCGTCCCGCGCGGTGGACGTCACGGAGATGATGCGACCGTTGCGGAAGTAGATCTCTTTGCGGGTACCGAGCGCTGTGAACTGCAGCTGGCCGGTCAGAGCGAGCCGCGCGGCCTGGCCGACGAGCTTCGGCAAGACCAGTGGCGCGATCTTGCCCTCGGCCAAGGTCGTGACGAGGTTGGGGTCATCGAGCAGCGGAATGAACTGGCTCTGGCTGATCTGGGTCCACGGACCGCCGTCAACGCTGATGAGCTCCCTGGTTCCGACGACCCGGTTCTTGATGAGCTTCTTGAAGTTGTCGACGGAGACGGGCCCAAAGATGGTTGCCGAGTCCGAGCGACGCACGTGGATCCGCTTGTGCGGCAGCGCGTCGACCGACGCTGCCGGCTCGCTGCCTGAACCTTTCGCGACAGGCTTATTCGCCAAGACGTCCGCTTGGCTCGTGCGCGCCCGCGGGCGCACCTTCGAGCTCGTGGTGTCCTGGCCTGCAGCCGCTGGCGACTGGATGCGCAGGTGGGCGAGAAAGTCGGCCACGTCTCGCTCGGAGACCCTGCTGCGTCGCTCGAAGAGGTAGCGGTGGATGCCGTCATAGATGGCGTGGGCGTCGTTGAAGCGCTCGTCTGGGTCCTTCGCGACGGTTCGCTGAATCAGCGACTGGATGTCGGCAGGCACGATCGGGCCGTAGCGCTTGAAGCGCTTCCCAACGCGCATATCGAGCGTGGCCTGGACCGTGTGCTCGCGGGTCGGTCCGATCAGCAACCGCTTGAGCGTGAGGACTTCCCAGAGAACCACGCCCAGCGCGAAGATGTCAGCGCGGTGGTCGGTCGCCTTGCCGACGAGCCCCTCGGGCGGAATGTAGCCCAGCTTGCCACGGACCTTGCCATCAACCTTCTGCAGCGTCTTGACGTTGGCGCGCGCGACACCGAAGTCGACGAGCTTCACCTCGCCATGGTCGCTGATGAGGATGTTGGCGGGAGAGACGTCGTGATGGACGATCGCCAGCGGGTGGCCGTTGGAGTCGGTTGCACGGTGGGCAAACGACAGGGCCTTGGCGACCTCGGCCACGATGAAGAGGGCGATCGGGACCGGCACGCGCTGCTTGCACAGGGTCGACCGCTTCAGGATGTCGAGCAGATCCATGCCGCGGACGTACTCCATCACAATGAAGTACTCGCCGTTCTCTTCGCCCAGGTCGAAGGTCTGGACGATGTTGGCGTGACGGAGGGAAGCACAGAGCTTGGCCTCTTCGATCAGTGCCTTGATGGTGTCGCGGTCCGCTGCGCGGTCGGCGCGGATTCGCTTCACGACGACCATCTTCTCAAAGCCCTGAACGCCGCTTGCTCGGGCTCGGTAGATCTCGGCCATCCCGCCTTCGCCGATCTGCTCAAGCAGCTCGTACTTACCGAAGAGCTGCTTGCTTCCGGTGTTCTCGTCGGCGTGGGCCGTCATGGACAGGACAACTCCTGAGCGAAGGAGACATAGGCGACAGTCTTTTCATCCATCGGGAGCTTGGGGCTCACGCTTCAGCAAAATTCCATCGCGTCGCACAATGTCTGAGGCTTATCGGACGCCTTGCCCACCGGCCATGTCGATCACGCCGATCCGCGACGGCAAAAAATGCCGCCGTTTTTCGGCCGAACGTCGCCGTCGGCATCGGCACCGGTTCACGTTTGAGCCGGTGCTGCCGATCCCTGACGACCGATGCACGGCGGGTCTACTCGAGCAGGGCCAGCAGCTCGTCGCGCGAGATCCCGCCCGCTTGGTTGGCGGCGCCGGTCGCGACCTCAGCGAGCATGCGCTTTTTGTCCTGCAGCGCGAGGATGCGCTCTTCAACCGTATCGGTCGCGACGATCCGGTGAACCAGCACGGGGCGTTGCTGGCCGATGCGATGCGCCCGGTCTGCCGCTTGGTCCTCGACGGCCGGGTTCCACCACGGGTCGAGCATGAAGACGTGGTCGGCGGCCGTCAGGTTGAGTCCGGTCCCGCCCGCCTTCAGCGACAGCAGCATCACCGGCGGCCCGTCCGCGCTCTGGAACTGGTCGACCACCGCCTGTCGGTCACGGGTCGCGCCGTCGAGCCTGCAAAAGGCAATGCCTGCCTCGTTGAGGTGAGGCTCGACCCGGTCCAAAAAGCCTGTCCACTGGCTGAAGACGAGTGCCTTATGATCGTTGACGACTGCGGCGTCGAGTGTCCGCAGCAGCAGCTGTACCTTCGACGAGTCGGTCGCTGTCTGCCCAGGGACGAGCCCTCGGTGGCACGCCGCTTGGCGCAGCCGGAGCAGCGCCTCGAGTGCGGCGAGCACGTTACTGCCGCCTCCCAGCTGTTCGACAATGTCGCGCTTGGTGGCGGCGCGGATGGCGTCGTAGGTCGCACGCTCTTCGGCCGTCAGCTCGCAGCGCAGAACCACATCGGTGCGTGGCGGGAGCTCACTCGCAACCTCGCGCTTGAGGCGCCGCAGGAGGAAGGGCCGAATCCTCTCGCGCAGGGCGCCGGCGGCAGCGCCGTCCCCATCGGCAATCGGGGTCGCGTAGCGCTCATCGAACGTCGTGCGCCCGCCAAGCAAGCCCGGATTGAGGAAGTGGAACTGGCTCCAAAGGTCGGACAGGCGGTTCTCGACCGGGGTGCCGGTGAGGGCGATGCGAAAGTCGCCCTTGAGTCGGTAGGCGGCTTGCGCGACCTGGCTCGACGGGTTTTTGATGGTCTGGGCCTCGTCGAGGACGATCGTGTCCCAGCGCTCATCGCTGAGCTTGTCGATGTCGAGGCGCATGATGGCGTACGTGGTCAGCGTGAGATCGGCGGCCTCATCCAGCTCACGCTTCGGGCCGTGATAGATGCTCACCGTCAGCGAGGGGCGGAACTTCTGGGCCTCAGCGCGCCAGTTGTAGAGCACGCTCGTCGGCGCAACCACCAGGGTGCGACCTCGAACGGCGCAGAGCGTCTGCAGGGTCTTACCGAGCCCCATGTCGTCGGCGAGCATGGCGCCAAGGCCCGCCGTACCCAGGAAGCTCAGCCAATCCACGCCGTCCTGCTGGTAACCACGGAGGGTCGCGCGAAGATCGTCGGGCAGCGTTGCGACCGGCAGGCCGCTGAAGTCGTCGAGCAGTCCCTTGAGACGCTCAAAGCGCGGGGGCAACGGCTGGTCGAGGGCCGCGGCGAGGCGGGCGACGTCCGCGAAGGCGCTGGCCGGTAGCTCCTCACCGTCTCGCTTTGCTTCAAGCAGCGCTGCGATATGAGGTCCAAAGCGGCGCAGCCAGTCGTGCGGTATCGGCGCCCAGCCGCCGTCGTCGAGCGGCGCGACGTTGAGGCCTCGCTGCCACGCCCGAACGACGCGTTGGCTGTCGGCCTGCTCGCCGTCGGAGGTGAACGTCACCCTGACCGCACCGCTGCCGCCGTCGAGGGACACCGATGGAACCAGCGGTGGCGCGAGGTAGTACTGCTCGTGCGCTTCACCCACGACATCGCCGGCGCTGAAGTGCTCGAGGCGCGCAGTGAACGCGACGGCCTCCTCGCCCTCAAAGACAACCTTGCGGCCCGGCTCGAGGTTGAGCTGGCGTCCGAGGCGCAGGACCAGACGCTGCTCGGCTCGGGTGTCACGGTAGGGGACCGCGTCGTCGCTGAGCATCACGAGCTTGCCACGGTCGATGCGGGCAAACGCAGGGTCGCCATAGACGACCGTCGGCAGCACAAAGAGGCGATCGTCCTCTGCGCTGGTCTCGACGACGAGCCTTGGTGGTGCGGAGTCTGCGGTCGGGAGCCGCGTCGTCTGGATGTCGACGGTCACGGCGCGCGCGACCCGCGGCAGGACGGTCGCGACCAGCTGGCTTGCCTCTTGGGCGGAGAAAAATCGCCCGCGCTCGAGGTCACGGAGCTCGCCACCATCTAGGTTGGGTGTGCCGACCACGTGGAGGCCTGCATCGCTCAGGACCGCGCCGTTCGTGAAGAGCTCGATGAGTCCAGGCGGCGCGATGAGCTTGAGGAGAAAGCCTTGCCCCTGGTCGGTGACGGTCGCGCTTGGCAGCAGCGGATCGGGCAGGGCGCGAACCGGGACCCCGTCGAGGGTGACGTCTTCGACCTTCGAGAGCGCCTTGATGAGCTCCGCCATTTGGCGTCGCGGGACGCGGCCGAAGCGCCAGGTGCTCATCGCGCGCTCGATCAACAGATCGCCCTGGCTGGTCACCATTGGCACCCGGCCATCGCGGGAGCCGTCCGTGACGATGCCTTTTTCGTGCGGCATCTCCTCATCGCCCTGGGTCCGGAACCGGCGGAACGCGAGCTGACCGGTGTCGCGGGTGAGCCGGTAGGCGAGGCGCCAGAGCATCGTCTTTGC
Organism: uncultured bacterium; assembly: GCA_938040325.1. Lineage (GTDB taxonomy): Bacteria > Myxococcota_A > UBA9042 > PHBI01 > PHBI01 > CALHXW01. Next base: position 9,071 of record CALHXW010000165.1, read on the forward strand.
CTCTGGGAGGTCTGAGCCTTCCTGCCGCGCCTGACGGAGCGCGATGATGCCGGCGGCGACGTGCTCGCACTTGTCGCGGCCGCCCGGGCAGTCGCACTGCCACTCCTCGTCATCGGGCCAGAGCGTGACCTCAAACGACCGGCGCCGGCTGCCAACGAGCACGCGGAGCGTGATCTCGTCCTCTTCGTACGACTCGCCCGAGACGCACCCAGCCCGTGCGAGCTCGACGCCGGTCGACCACCGCGCCGCTGGGACGGCGCTGCGTATCTGACCAAAGAGTGTGTCTAGCGCTTGCATGCTGCTCATGACGCGCGCTTAGCACAGAACAGTGCCCGTCGGCATCACGCGTCCGCGTCCATCGACCGCACACGATGAGCGCTCTGTGCGCATGTCATCAGGCGCGAGCGGGCCGAAAGAAGAGCGCGCTGTGGACGGGGCGCGGGGCGCGGGGCTTTGCGCTCTGGCCGTCGGTGATCGTGGTCGTTGGGCGATCGACCACGACCCCGTCGATCACCATGCGCTTGCTGCTGCCACCGTCGAGGTTCATCGCGGTGTGACAGCCCAGCTCGCGCAAGAGCTCCGCCGTCTGGCCCAGCGTCAGCCCCGGGGCGTCCGTGAAGTCACGGCCATCGATCGCGGCGAGCCGGAGATGTCCGGTGCTCGTCAGACCGAGCGCCATTCGTGGCAGCAAGTTCTGGTCGAAGGTCTCGTCGCTCGAGAACGTCAGCGGTGGCGCCGTGCCGCAGAAGTCCTCCGCGGCGAGCTCCAGGACCGGATCGGTGCGGCTCAGCAGCATCGGTCCGCCGGCGATTCCCGCTTGCCACGGGGGGGCGCCAGGCGCATCCGACGAGAGCTGCATCGTCACACGCGCCCCGGCCGGCGGTGCTCCCGCGTGCCACCGAACCAGCGCGCCGTTCAGCGGCACCTGGCGGGAAGGCCCGAGCGACTGCGTGCCGACGACCGCTGTCCATGCCCCGTCCGTGTTGTCCGGCGTCCGCGCCCGTGTCCAGACGTCGTCGCGCCCGATCACCACCGCGCCGCCCTCCCAGGTCAGCCGCTGGCCCACAGGACCCAAGGGCGCAAGCTTTGCTTCGCCAGCACGCCACAAGAAGCTCGCGCGCCGCAGCCACTGGGGACCGTGGCAGGTGCCTTGGTCGAGCAGCAGGCCGACCGGATCGCCGCGCTTGCAGGCGCCGCCAATGTCTGGCTCGGAGTAGAGGAAGAAGCCACCTGAGACCGCCGCCACTGCGCCTCGCGCCCGCGCGGCTGCCGCGAGGTCGCCGTCTTCGCTCCGCAGATCGGCCGCGCGGACCTCGACCCCAGCCGAGAGGTCGACCTCCAGCAGCTGTATGCGCAGCGGGCCCACCGCACTCGGACCGCACAGCGATGCGGTCCGAAAGCCGGGGCGTACCGAGCGCCACGAGAGCTGGCTCACTCGCTCGCTGAGCGTCGGCGGGGTGACGCTCGCGAGCTCAACGTGCTGAAGCATGGCGGCTTGGCTGTAGTAGAAGTCGATCAGCGCGCGCACGCGAACCGCACGACGGTCCCCAGCGGCGCTGACCTCGGCAAGCCGACCTGCGAGTCCGGTGGCCAGGAGCTCTGCGACCGGAGAGCGCGGAGCGAGGCCTGCGAGGATCTGGGTGAGCGATGCCGCGCGGTTGGCAAAGAGCGTGGCTTGGGGCCGGTCGACTTCGCTCGCAAGACGTTCGATGAGCGCCTCACCAGTGACCACCGGCGCGCTCTCCATGCTGCCCGCCTGCGCGCCGAACGCGTCCAGCACGCGGGTCCAGCGGGTCGAGACACCGGCCGCGTGAGCCGTGGCCTGGGCGTCATCAACCCAGCTCAAGAGCCGCTCCCGTGCGGTTGGTCGGACACCCCTCGCCGGGCCGTCGGCGAACGCAGAACGGGCCCAGGAGCGGTGCTCGTGGGCCCGTGCCGTTCCGCTCGCCCTGGCACGGCTACTGGAGGACTTCGCCGTCGAGTCGGAACACCGAGCGGTCGCCGTAGCCCGTGACCATCAGGTGGATGGGACCGCGTGCGCTGATCGTGACGTCGCACGTCTCGTCGGAGCTGCTGAGGTAGGGGCGGCAGTCGAAGAGCTGGGTAGACGGCGCGTCGCCCACACGCACGTAAAGGTCGGCGTCGCCGCTGCCGGCGAGCGTGAAGCGGTAGCGGCCTTCGGGCAGGATCGGCGTCTCGTAGCGACGCTCCTCGCCGCGGGCCAGCTCGTCGTTTTCGGTCATGCCGTCCCAGGCGCTGTCGGTGGGGCCGTCGACGCTGTCGGGGTAACCCGGCACGTAGACGTTGTCGTGCTCGCCGGTGACCAAGACGACCTCGGCCGCGTCGATGCCGCCAAAGATCTGCTCGTAGGTCTTGGGCGCGTCAAAGCTCATCAGGCCGCGCACGAGCGCCATTGTCGCGCCCGCCATCGAGCGGAAGAACGAGGGCAGGGCGTTGGCCATCGTGTCGAGGTAGAGCGTGCCGTCGGGATCGTCGGGGTTCACTTCGGCGTGTGCATCCACAAGGGCGCTGTCGATGTAGGCGTAGGAGTCGCAGCCGTTCATAAAGACGATCGCGTACTGTCCCGTCACCCACTCTCCCTTCTGGGCGAGCGCGCGGACGTTGGCGCCGAGGCCCGCATGACCATTGTAGACAATGAGGTCAGCGCGAGGCGTGAGCTCCTCGTAGCGGTTGTCGAAGTCCGCGCCAGCGGTACGGACGTTGTCGACGAGCAGCGCATTGACCACCACGGTCTTGCCGTCAGGCAGGGTCGCCGAGAACGTGAGGTCGTCCATGTCGACGCCGGGGCTGTTTGGGATGTCGGCCGGGATCGTCACGAGGTCCGCGTCGCGCAGCTCCGTCGTGATCAGGCGTGCGAACTCGTTGTAGGCGTTGATGCCAGCGTCGCCGGTCGTCGCGCCGTCCTTGTACTTGCCAAAGACCGCGACAATGCGAAGGGAGTCGTCCTCCCACACCTTGTGGTACTCGGGGTACTTGCCGGTGGTGCCGATCGGGCTCGTGGAGATGTCGGCCTTGAGCCGGACGATGTCGGCCTCGTCGAGGCGGCAGTTTCCACGCGCTGGGCGGTAGTAGTACCACATGCTGCCGCTGTCGACGTCGTGGGCTCCCCAGTCGACGCAGGTGTCCTTGTAGGACTCGGTGAACTTCTCAAGTCCCGCATAGGTCACATCGCGCGGCATCAGCAGCTCGTAGCTGTCCGGCACGTTGTCCTTTTGGCCCCAAGCGACCGGCATGCGGGCGTGGTAGGTGACCTTGCACTTGCCGTCGACCGTTGCCGTCTCGAGGTCGGTGATGTCGAGCTGGTCGAGGCGACCGACCGAGTTGACGCCGTTGAGCTGACCGATCGTGTAGAGCAGCTGGTCTTGCACGTTGCGACGGGCGCTGAAGCAGTGCGACGTGATCATCTCGCCTTCGAACTCGAAGTCCACAAAGACCGCCTCGGCAGAGGCGTCGGCCTTGCCGATGTTGCCCTTGTAGAGCGGGGCGTCGTTGGTGGTGCTTGTGACGGTTGTGTCGCAGGCGGCGAACGACAGCGCGGCAAGCGCAGCGACAGTCAGAGATGCGGGTGAGCGGAAACGCATAGACGGACTCCGAGGGTCAACGTGGTGACGGACACCGGGCTTACACCACCGGTCGCCCCTCGAAGCAAGGTTCTGTCCGCGCGCGCCCGGCAAGTGGCACTGCGCAGCGGCTTGCGGACGCGTCCGGCAACGCTGCTAGCACCGCTAGAACGAGACTTGGAGCTGCGAGCGGACGCGCCAGTCCGTTGAGCTGGCGCCCGCGAGCTCGTTCGTCAACATCGAGACGTCCGTCTGCCACTTGATCTGGTTGCCGAACGCGAGGTACCCGGCGCCAAGCGAGAGCTCTTGGCGAGTCGCTTGTGCGCTGTCGTCAGGGATGACCATCGCAAAGCGCAGCGCCGGCAACAGGCGTGCCGACCGAATGAAGTAGCTCGCTTCGGTGCGGAAGCCGATCGCCTCGATTCCGCCGGCGTCCCCGAGGTTGTTGTCGATGAAAAACTCCCCGTCGAAGGCGAAGTTGCTGACCTTGAGCGCCACATCGACCTCGGCCTGAATCTCGCCTTCGTCGCCGTCGTCAGGGATGCTCGGGTCGACCTGGACGCTGGCTCCAACGGCCCACCGGACGTCGCAGCCCTCGCCGTCGTCGGTGTCGCACTTCACATCGCCTTCGCTGTAGGCGTCTTTGCCAAATCCCTCGCTTGCGAACGCGGCGCGGAACACGCCGATCGGATGCAGCTGGTCCGGTACGTTCGAGCGCGAGACCGAGCCGCTGCTAGAGACAGCGAACACACCCTTTTCGCCGGTGCCGTTCAAGACGGCCGCGGCCCACTGAAACCCGCTGTCGAGGCCGTTGTGAGCCATGATTCCGATGTCTCGACCGCTGGCGAACGCGGAGTTGGTGATCGCTCGCTCGACGAGGGTCAGCTTGCTGCTGGAGGTGATGAAGTGCCGCGAGAACGGCTTCTTGAACTGACCCGCCTTGAGGATGAAGCCGTCGCTGAGCTTGTAGTCGGCGTAGAAGTCCTTGAGGCCGCTGTCGCCCTTGTCGAAGGCGATGTGGAGTTTGTACGTCAGGCGCTTCGTTAGGACGTGTCCGGAGAAGGCAATGCGTCCGCGTGGAACCGAGAACGCATAGGTCGATGGCGCGTCGCCGTCGAACGCCTCAAACGTTCCGCGGACCTGCACCCGTCCGTTGATCTTGAGCTTGTAGTCGAGCCCGTTGCTGGTGTCGCTGATCACAAACCCGCCCTTGTAGCCGGACTCTGCATGAGCGGCCGGGACGAGCATGACGGCGAGCGCGAGCGCTGTGATCCCGCATTTGAATCTGTACTTCATGGAGCCTCACTGGGGGCGTTGGTGGCACCGGCGGTGGCGCAGATGCGTGAGAGGTATGGCGTTGTGTGGACTTCGGTCACTCGGTGCGTTCAAGCTTGCGACACGATCCCTCGGTCCGTCCCACCGATAGCTGACTTGCGTCTCAATGCTGCTGCGGCGACGCAACGATCACGTGACACTTCGGAGCCACGCGGTTTGAGTTGGGCGTGCAGTCGCGAGGTCATTTCTTCGCGCTGTTGATCGCTGTCTTTGTTACCCTGTCGCCATGAACGAATCGCTTGTACTCACCGTCATCGGTCCCGACCGTCCCGGCATCGTTGACCGCGTTGCGTCTCTTGTCCTCGAGGCTGGCGGCAGCTGGCGCGAGAGCCGGATGGCGCAGCTCGCGGGTCACTTTGCCGGCATCCTTCACGTGACCACTCCGACCGAGCGGGTCGCCGTCCTCCGGAGCGCGCTGGTCGAGCTTCAGGCGGAGGGACTGACGGTCGTGGTCGCTGCGGAGCCCTGCGAGGGAGGTGACGCGAACGGTCAAGCGCTGGCTCTGTCCGTCGCGGGCCAGGACCGTCCCGGCATTGTGCAGTCGATCAGTCGCACCCTGGCCGCGAACGGCATCAACGTGGTCGCGCTCGAGACCGAGGTCGTAAACGCGCCATGGTCCGGCGAGCCGATGTTTAGCGCGCGCGCCACGCTCCAGGCTGGACCGGCGACCGACATCGATGCGATTCGTACCTCGCTCGAAGGGCTCGCCAACGATCTCATGGTGGAGCTTGAGCTCGCTCGTCCCGACGCCGATGCGCCTCGCTGACGCGCGCTGAGTCGGCCTTGCCTCAGCGCACGCTCGGTGCCAGCGCCCCTCCAAGCGTGAGCAGCTTCACGCCCCCGTCCCCCTCGAGCAGGTAGCGATGCCCACGATCGACGTGCTGACTTGGAACCTCAACGGCCTCGATGAGTCCTTGCGCGACGAGCGGACCGAGGTCGCGGCGTCTCTCATGGTGCTAGGCACGACCGTGGCAGGCCTCACGCTGGGAGTGCAGCCGTGGGTTCCCCCTGACGTGCTGCTCCTGCAAGAGGTCGTCGCGCGCACCTACCATGCCCACCTCAAGCCACACCTCAGCGCCGCGGGGTACGTGCTGATTCCCGACGCGCCGTCCGCGCACCGAAACTACTTCGAGGTGGTGGCGGTCCGCGCGCCATGGACGGTGCACGCCATCCACGCTGAGCCGCTCGACCGCTCCCTCTTCGGCCGCTGGCTCACCCGCGTCGATCTGGCTGCAGGCGACCTGACGGCGCGCATCGTCACGGCGCACTTCGACAGCGGCAAAGACGCCAGCGATATTCGCCAGAAGCAGCTCGGGCACGTTGCCTACGAGCTCGGCGACCACGGCATCTTCGGCGGTGACGCGAACCTCCGGGTGCGCGAGTGGGAAAAGCGCTCGTCACGCCTCACGATGCGTGACGCCTTTGAAGTCCTCGGGGAGCCGGAAGACTGTCGCGTGACGTGGTACGGCGGCGAAGACGACGCGTACAAGTCTCGCTTTGACCGGGTGTTTGTCGGTGCAGGCGTCGAGCCGCTGTCGATGTGCGTCGTCGGTGGCGAGCGGCTCAGCGGGCTCGGGCGACCTGCCGACCACGTCGGTGCTGCCACACCGCAGGCGAGCGCGCCGCGGCCATCGGATCACCTTGGCGTTCGAGTTCGCTCACGGCTCAAAGCGTCGTCTCGTTAGAGCACCGCGCACAGAAACGGACCGGGCGGGCACGTGGCTCGTGGCAGCGCGCGAGGCGCGCTGGCCGTACGTCGATGACCTGCAATGCAAGAGCGAGCGCGACGCGAGTTTGCCTTAGGGGTCGAGGAACGTGCGAACGCCGGCGCCCCACCACTGATGCGGCGTGGGCTTGGTGGCGGTGATAGCCCCGAGTGCGATGTCGATGACCAGGATCGAGCCGCTGTCGTCGAAGGCGAAGGCCTGGTTGGCCCAGCCCGCGAGCCCAAAGACGTCGGGGAATCCCTGAAGCGTGGCAATGTTGCGGATGATCTCACCGGTCTTCGGGTTGATCTCGGCAAGGGTGTCCTGGCTGTTCTGGCCTTGGTCGATGGCAGCGAACGTGCCTTCGCCGCTGATCGAGAACGCGTCCCCGCTCGACTCCCAGCTGCTGCCATACTCGCCGCGGTAGGTCGCCAAGAGCTGGGTGCCGTCGAGCTCCAGCTGCCACCAGCTGCCGTCGTTGCCAACGCCGATCAGCGTGTCGCGGTCAGGGTGGATGGCACCCTTCGGAATCAGCGTGAGGCCGTTGAACTGCGAGTTGCCAGGGAGCGGTGCCAGCAGCGTGCAGACGGCTGTGTCCGGATGGCAGGTGTAGAAGTTGTCGAAGCTGATGCCGTAGAGCACGCCGTAGCGGTCGATGGCGATGTCGGTCATCTCTTCGGGGGCGCCGACGGTGTTGCCTGGCCAGACGAAGTCGCCAACCTCGTAGACCTCAAGCTGCTTGACGCCGAGGTGAAAGAGGGTGCTGCTGGTGTGTGCGTAGATGGTGTTGGGCCGCACGGTCCCGGGGCGGTCGGGGTCGTCGGGCCACAGGTCGGCGTCGTCCGGCACCTTGTCGTTGTCGGAGTCACCACCCTCTGGGTCGCAAGGGTCGCCGATCCCGTCGAAGTCGGCGTCCTCTTGGAGCGGGTTGAAGATGCCGGCGCAGTTGTCGATGGCGTCCGGGATGCCGTCTTGGTCGCTGTCATCGGCGCTGATGCCTGGGGTGGTGTCGCCAGCGGGCGTGGTGTCGGCACCCGTGTCCGGCATCACCGTGTCGCCGCCGCCGCCGTCGCCGGACAGCACATCACCGTCGCCGGCTTGCGTCCCATCGTCGCCGCCACAGCCAGCGACCGCGAGCGCCACCAGCAAACAAAACGTTCGTCCCATGTGTGTCATGCAGGGTTCCATAGCGAAACACGCAACGAGTTGCGAGGTTTAGCCGCCCCTGAGCGGACGTCGGCGTGGACCTGCTCGCTCAACTCAAGGCGCTGTCCGGCCCTGCGCCGGCACGTGGCTTCTCGCGGCGAGTCTCGGTCGTCGCGCTCAGCCGCCGGGAATCTCGGCGGCAAGCCGCACGATGGCGTCCCCGCGGTTGACCACCGGCAGGTGGTTGATCGTGATGACCCAGCCCGCTTTCTTGGCCTTGATGGCCTTTTCGTAGGCCCCCAGCGTGTCGCTGAGGTGGCCGAGCACCTGGCCCTTGTCGACCCACTGGCCGGCTTCGACCTCGACCCCAAAGAGCCCAGCCCGCGGCGCACGGACCCAGCTGCTGGCTTTGACGTGTCGCGTTGAGGGTGCGGCGTCGATGGGGTCGTCGATCATATCGAGCGCTTTGAGGACCCGCCGGGCGCCGCGAACGCCCTCGTCGATGGCCCGCTCGCTGAAGCGGAGGCTCTCGCCGGCCTCGTACACGATGACGGGCTTTCCGCGCTTGCGAGCGACGGACCGGAACGACTTGGCGATGAGCGACGACTCAAGCATGAAGGGCGCTGAGAACTGCCGTGCAAGGCGCAAGCTGGCGTCGTCGCCGGCCGTGTAGCGAACCTGCGGGTAGTTGTCTCGTCGCGCGCCGCCCGTGTGAAAGTCGATCGCCAGGTCAGCGTGCTTGAAGACCTCGCTCATGAAGGTCCAGGCAACCCGCGACGCGAGCGAGCCGCGGCGTGAGCCTGGGAAGCTTCGGTTGATGTCCTTGCCGTCAGGAACGTCACGCGAGAAGTGGATGAAGCCGAAGATGTTGAGGATCGGAATCACCAAGAGCGTGCCGCGCTCCACGTGGCAGAGGCCCTGGCGCAGCATGCGACGGAGAATCTCGACGCCATTGACCTCGTCGCCGTGAAGGCCACCGAGCAACAAGACCGTCGGCCCAGCAGTCTTGCCCCGAAACACGTGCACCGGGAGGTCAATGACCGTCCCGGTGGGCAGCTTCGCAATCGGCAGGCGAATGAGCTTCGTCTGCCCGCGCGCGATCTCGACGTCGCCGATCGAGAATGTGTCGGCGCTCACTGCTGGCCGGAGCCCACAAACACGTGCTTGTTGACGACGACCATCTGGCTTGGAGCCGCAGGATTCGGCGTGTCTTCGACCGTCACCTGGATGAACACTGCCTCGTTGGGCGTCGTGCAGCTCAAGGTGCCGCGTCGCTCGTCCGGGTTGTAGGCAAGGCGCCCCATCCGCTGCGGCGCGTAGTTCGCGGCGGGTAGGAAGCTGTCGCCGGTGCGCGCGCTGGGTGTGACCCAAACGACGAAGTTGCGCATGTTTGGATCGTGCCGCTCCGGTGGCGGCAGGTTCATCAGGTCAACGTTGACGACGTGCACGTCCTCGGACTGTTGCTCGATCTCGATCAGCGCGTCGACGCCGACCGAGGTAGATGTTCCGTGCGCATAAAACGCCTTTCCGCTGCCGCAAGCCGCCAACATTACGGCGACCGCGCACGCGATGGCCCATCGGTATGTCATGAAAGCCCTCCGCTCAGGTGGCCCCGGTTATCCGCCAGGACGCGCGCACGGTAAAAAAAATCACCGTCCCTGGCGACGTTCAAGTCGGGAGGTTCGGTTAAAGAGACCGAGCGCACCCGCACCAAAGGGCGATTCTCACGAGCCAACCGTGTCGCGGCGCGGCGGCGCCAGCGCAGCCTCGACGACGTAGTCCACGATCGCGCCGGCGACATTGACGCCGGTCGTCTTCTCGATTCCTTCGAGGCCAGGGGATGCATTGACCTCAAGAACGAGAGGGCCGTCTTTGCTGCGCAGCAGATCAACGCCAGCGACGGTGAGCCCCAGCGCCTTGGTCGCCCGCTTGGCGATCGCCCGCTCGGCGCGGGTCAGCTTCACGGTGCTGGACTTGCCGCCCTGGTGCAGGTTTGAGCGGAAGTCGCCGTCTTTGCTCTGGCGCTTCATGCTGGCGATGACCTTGCCGTTGACGACAATGACGCGGATGTCGGCGCCCTTCGCTTCGGCGATAAAGCGCTGGACCAAGATCTGTGCCTGCATCCGGTAGAACGCCTCGATCGTCGATCGTGCAGCGACCTCGGTGTCTGCGAGCACCACGCCGGAGCCCTGCGTTCCCTCGATGAGCTTGATCACCAACGGTGCCCCACCGACCTCGGCGATCAATCGGTCGATGTCGCGCGGCCGCATCGCAAAGGCGGTCTTTGGGATCGCGATCCCCTTGCGAGCGAGGATCTGAAGCGTGCGAAGCTTATCGCGCACGCGCCGCAGCGCTAGCGAGCGAAGTGACGTGTACACCCCCATCATCTCGAGCTGGCGCACGATGACCGCACCATAGCTCGTGATCGAGGCGCCGATCCGCGGGATGACGGCTTGCACGTCCTCCACCAGCGTTTCCCCAAAGAAGAGCGCGTGCGCATTCTTTTCGGTCACCACGTAGCATCGGGTCGGATCCAGCACGAGGGCCTCGTGGCCACGCTCTCGGACTGCCTCCACGAGGCGGCGCGTCGAGTAGATGTGGGTGCCGCGTGACAGGATGAGGATGTTCATGGTCGCCTCCACGCGTGGTCGCTATTGAGTGCACCTTCTGAGTGATCCTGAGATCGACAGGAGCTCCGCCCCTGGGCCTCGCGTTGTGCGCGTCGCGAAGTCATCGGATTTCTCGTTTCCCCGAACGCTGCTAGGATGCTCCCACAGAACGCGGTGTGCCAAGCGCGTCGTGGTTGCCACTCAAGATGGAGGTAACGTCATGGATGGACCTCATGTCGTCGGCATCGTAGGGGGCGCGGTCGCAGGCTCGGAAGCGGCAGCTCTTTGCGCAGCGCGCGGTGCGATCGCCGTCGTGTTTGAGCAGAACCGAGCGCCCTACGGAAAGATCGAAGACGGGCTCCCGCGCTGGCACGACGCACTGCGAGCGAAGGAGTACGATCGCATCGACGCGAACCTCACGCAGCCGGGTGTCCTCTACCTGCCGAACACTGCGGTCGGTAAGGATGTCAGCGTCGACGCCCTCTTTGGCGAGCTCGGACTCAGCGCGCTCATCCTCGCCAACGGCGCGTGGCGCGACCGTCCGCTGCCCATTGAAGACGCCGAGCAGCTCGTCGGCCACGGCCTCGTCTACCAGAACGCCCTGGTCTACGCGTTCAACCACGCGCATGAAGCAAGCTACAGCGGTCCGCCGCTGGACGTGGCGGACGGTGCCTACGTCATCGGCGGCGGGCTCGCGTCCATCGATGTCGCCAAGATCCTCAACCTTGTGAGCTACCAGCGCGCGCTCGCGGACCGGGGGATCGAAGTGGACCTCGTGGCGCTCGAGCACCGCGGCATCGACAAGACGCTGGTCGACCACGGTCTCACACAAGCCGAGCTGGGCGTGAGCGGCTGCACCCTCGTCTACCGCCGGCGCGCCGAAGACATGCCGCTGGCGACGGCGGACAACCCAACGCCCGAGCGCCTCGCGAAGCTCCAAAAGACGCGCGTGAAGCTGCTCGACAAGGTGCGGCGCCGCTACCTCGTGAACTTTCGGCCCCTGTCCAAGCCGGTGGCGTTGCATGCCGATGAGCATGGCCGCGTGAGCGGTATCTCGCTGCAGGCGACGCGCTTGGAAGGGCGTCGCGTGATCGCTATCGAGGGCGCCGTGGAGACGCTGCCAACCTCGCTGGTTGTGAGCTCGATCGGCTCGATTCCGCAGCCGATCGCCGACCTTCCGATGAAGGGCGAGCTCTACGCGTGGCGGGACTGGGACACCGGTCGTCTCGACGACGCGCGCCCCATCTACGGGTTGGGGAACGTGTTGACCGGCAAGGGCAACATCAAGGCAAGCCGCAAGAACGCGCGGGCGATCGGTGGTCAGCTGCTCACAAGCGAGCTCTCGCTGGACGCTGAAGCGGACGACAACGCAGCGATTGCAGCGGTCGTCGAGGCTGCGCTTGCCGAAGCCAGCTCAGCGACTCGCGTCGGCCGTGCCGCAGCCTGGATCCGCGCCCGACAAGCCGCCGTTGGCTTCGACGGGGACTACGCGGCGTGGGTCAAGAGCTCGCGCGGGTGACGCTGCTGGCGTAGCGCTACCCGCCGATTCCGAGTCCCACGACGGTGATGGCGATGGCGGCCGCTACCAAGAGCGCAGCCATCACCCACATGCCGACGGCTGGCGTTGCTGCCGGCTCGGCGGTCTCTGCCGGAGGCGCTGGCGCTGGCGCCGGTGCAGCCTGCGGCTTTGGCGCGGTGAGCTTGCGGGGATCGATCGCGAGCAGCGCGTGTCGCCCGGCGACCGCATCGAGCGTGTCTCGGACCTCGGCCGAGGGATGCGACGTGCCGGTGGGGCGCACGTTTGAAGGCCGCTTGCGGGCACGCGACGTCTTGAGTCCGCCCGGGACCGTGGTCACGGCGACCCGCTTTGCTTTGTCGGTACGCGCCTTCGTCGTGGTGTCGAGCAGGGCTTGGTCGAGATCGACGAGCGCTCGGAACCGGTTGTGTCGCGTCGCAACGCAGCTGGCGATCACCTTCCCAAGGCGGGTGGCGCAGACCTGCTCGCGCTCGGTCGTCACAGGAATCGCACGGATGAAGGCGTCGCGGTCGAAGTTGCCGACAAAGCGCTCGCCCATCACCATGGCGTAGCCCACCGCGCCCACGCCAAAGATGTCGACCCGCGGATCTTGAGGGTCGGCGAGCGCCAGTCCGAAGTCACAGAGCGTGACGTGGTCGCGGCTTGAGCCGCGACGCGCGAGCATGATGCACCCTGGGTTCAAGCCACCGTGGCCGACGCCCTGCCGCCGGCCGGCCATCAAGGCGTCTACCAGTTGCTTAAGGATCTCGATGGTGTCGCCTACGCTGAACCGACGGTCCCCAACGCGCTCTTGAAGGACGACGCCTTGGAAGAAGTCGTGGACCACAAACCCTCGGCCGTCGTGCTGGCCGTGGCCGAGCACGGTGGCGATGTTTGGGTGGACAATGGTTGCCGTGCGCTTGGCGATGCGTGCGGCGGCCGCGGGATGAACGTTGCCCGCGAGCATCCGCAAGAGCACGGCCCGTCCGCGTGTCACATCGAGCGCCTCGATGAACCAAGGCTCGTCCCGTGGGGTCAGTGCTGACCTCGCTGCCCGATAGCGCCCGTTGATGGTCTGAGCGGTCTCGACCTCGAACGGTCGAGGCGTCGACCTCGGCAGCTCTGTCGTGGAGTGGGCGGAGTTCATCTAGACGTGCCTATGGGCGTTGGGTTGCTTCCGATCCCATCGGCGGCTACGCGCAGAAGGTTGAGTGCTGAGATCAGATAAGTCATGATTAATGGGGCGTATTTGTGGTGGCGTCAGGGCGCATCGCCCAGCGTCTGGGCGGTCGCGCGGGCTCGCTTGCGCGCGCGGCAGAGCCCACGCGGACGATCGCTTGGACGGATCGTGGCTGGTGCTGTGGTCTGCGACGCGCGC
>CALHXW010000166.1 GCA_938040325.1 uncultured bacterium
TGCGACCGCTTATGGCTGGGTCGGTCGCACCCATCGCTGACGTCGCTCCCACCCCGTTGGGGCGACGTCTCCCAGAAAACTCAAGCCGCACGCGCGCGAGTCGAGCAAGCCGCTCAGGCCGCGGCGCCGGCACGACTGCGGACGTGGTCGACCAGGGTGCCGAAGCCTTGACCCGCTAGGGCGACAAACTTCAGTGCCTGATCCGACCAGCCGTAGACGTACCAGGTGCGCGCGTCGGCTTTAGGCGTCAGACCGTGGCGGTAAGGCGACACATCGATGATGAACACGTTGACGTTCGGGTTCACCTTCGCGCGGTAGCGGTCGAGCACGTCCACAAAGGGCGTGCCCTGGTTCTGCTGCTCGTCGGTGATCATCACGATGTTGTCGACACGGTCGCGGTCCTTTAGCAGGCGCTCCATCGGCAGCGCCACGTTGGTGCCGCCACGGGCCTTGATGGCCTGCGCCTGGGTCAGCACCGAGTCGCGGGCTGAGACGCTGACCTCCTCGAGCTCGTGGTCGAACGCAAGCAAGCGACCGTTGAGCTCAGCCTTGCGGAGCGTGCAGATGGCGAAGAGTGCCGCCGTCTGCATGAAGCCGCTCATCGAACCGGAGCGGTCAAGCATCACGGCCGTGCGGCCGGTTACGCTTGGCACGCTTGCAAACGAGAGCTCCAGGGCCTCCCGCAGCGCATCCTTGACCCAGGCGCTCTGGACCTTGCCGGCAGCGGTCAGAAACCGAAACGGCAGGATCTTGGACGCCTCGATCACCCGCGGGTTGGTGAAGAGCGCGGTCACGTGCTCCCGGTGGGCATCGAGCACGCCGTGTCGCTCAAGGGCAGCGAGATGACGCAGCAGCGCGAAGACCGGCAGCTGCGGCACCAGAGCGGACCAGAGCCGACGCGACGAGCCGATGAAGGGCGTGACGACCTCGTGCGGTAGACGGCCTGCGACGATCGCTGCGGCACGGTCGTCGTCGGTCGTTGCACGCTTGAGGTCGGCGTACGCAGCGAGCTGTGGCAGCTCTGCGAGCGACGTCGACTTGCCGGCTAGGTGCGTGAAGAGCGCAGCCTTTGAGGCGCCTTTCGGGTGGTAGATCCGCACCAGGTCCTTGAGGCTGTAGCCGCGAGACGCGCCGCCGTACTTGATGGCCCAGTACGGCGTCATCCGATCGGCCAGCCAGCGACCCGCGACACGCTTGATGCGTCGGCCGCCGTGGTTGCCGCGCAGTGCCTTGGTCACGGTCGCAAAGTCGCAGAGATCGTTCGGCGTGCGGATCACGCCGCCAAACGCTCGCTCAAAGTGCGGACCGTCGACCGATGCCAACATCGCCAGCCCGTAGATAGGTTGGCTGCGCATGAAGCCCTCCGAGCGTGCGTAGACGAGCGCGTCGGCGCAGAACGCCGGGTCGAGCGCGACCATCTCGCGGTGCACCGAGGCTGCGTCGGCGACGAGCTCGCGCTGTGAGGCGTAGAACGTCTGGCCGAAGGTGTTGGTCAACAGGGTCTGAAGGTACCGCTCATGCGGCGAGCGCTCCCAAGCAGGGTAGCGGTCGTGGTTGGTAGCGGGAGCGCCAGCGCTGCGAGCGCGGGCACCGAAGAGTCGACGTAGCCGGGTCATGGTTGCCTCCATTGCTGGCAGTTCGGCGATGCCGTCTGACCCGAACTTCGGATCAGACGACACCGCCCTTCGTGATGGGCCGAACTTCGGCCGCTGCATGTGCGGGACGTCCCGCGTAGTGATGGCTTTCATACGCCTCAAGAGGCGCGCGCTGACGAAGCCGACGTACAAGCGCAGAGAACAGGTGTCGCATGACAGCCTCCTGTTGGTGATGGTGGATGGGGTCGCCCCACACGGCTGGTGGGGCAGATGCGGAGCGCTATGCTTGGTCCCGTCACCGTCAACGTGGCTCCGCCACGCCTCGGGTTTGGTCGCTGCGCTCCCCTCCGGAACCGGCGCCTAGCACCCCGCCTCTACCCCACCCGCCGCGCGTCGCGACCCCAACCACCATCACTCTCGGACTCGAATCCTGATGGTGGTGCGCGGGCCGCTTTAGGGCGCTGGTTGGTGGTTCGAGGTTTGGTGCACCCTGCGATTTACAGTCGAAGTAGCTCCGTGAATCGCCTCGCCGACTTCGTAGAGAGTGTGGTGTCCCGAGGAGGACTCGAACCTCCGTCTCGCGCTGTTCAGGCGCGCGCTATGACGGCGTTTGTGCAGGCTGCGTCGTTGGCGCGCCGACGCCGGTCGAGATTCAAGGCGCGAGGGTGCAGGACTGGCGGGCCAATTCAAACCCGAGCAACGAAGAAGCTCGTTTGGCGCCGGTGTGCTAGCGGCACAGCGTGTACAAATGCCGTCATCAGCCAGCTCAGCTATCGGGACGTTGAAAGGAGAGACGATGATGGGACTCGAACCCATGCGGGGCGGCTTAACAGGCCGCTGCTCTGCCACTGAGCTACATCGTCATTGCGCGAATCGACATCCCAGGCGGGCACCGATGTCCCGCGCCCGCGACGACATCGGCGAGGGCACAGCAGGTCAATCGCCGACGCATCATGGACGCCTCGATCTCCTCGTCGCTGGCGTCATACAGCCACTGCGCAACCAAGATTCAGGCGCACGTCAGAGGGGCTCCGCCGTCTCACGCCTTCCACATCGGGGATGGAGCATCGGAGATATCCGCAGATGGGCTGGAGCCCATCGAACGCACGCGGAAAAAGAAGGAGTACCGCCGGTAGGAGTCGAACCTACATGCCGAAGCCACAGGGTCGAGCTTGCATCTGTTGCGAAACTTCGCGCGAGAGCAAGGAGGCGTTGTGCTCGTGCGGGCGCGCGGAGCAGCGGTAGGCGATAATGTGTCGAGACCCCTTGAGTCCTGCCGGTGTGAGCACGGTCGCACGAGTGCAGCGCATCCGACGCTCGCAGCCGAAGTTTCGCAACAGATGCGTGCGAAGCCTGCTACGTTTACCAATTTCGCCACGGCGGCATGGGGGGAGGCCCGAGAAGACGAGGGTGGTGGCCATGAAGCACATGTCCTGCTCTACCACTGAGCTACTGCCAGACTCTGGCAGGCAGGATTCGAACCTGCGTCCTGGCGATTAAGAGTCGAAGTATCTCCATGTATCGCCTCGTCAACTCGGACGGATTGGTCTGGGCAGCAGGACTCGAACCTGCGGCCTCCGGCTTCCAAAGCCGGCGCTCTTCGCGACTGAGCTACACCCAGCGAGTCAATGGCGCTGTCTCAATGGGCTGGGTCCCATGGAATGCACGCGGATCAAGAAGGAGTACCGCCGGTAGGAGTCGAACCTACATGCCGAGGCCACTGGGTTTGAGCCAGCTGCGTTTACCAATTTCGCCACGGCGGCGTGGAAGCAGGGGGGGCTGCGCACGAGGATGGAGGTGGCGGAGAGGGTGGGAATCGAACCCACAGGGCCTATCGGCCCGTCCGTTTAGCAAACGAATACGGCTCAGCCAGTCTCCGTCGCCTCTCCGCAGCCGAATTCTTGTGAGAAGTGCAGGTTAGGGGGCTTGGTGGGGTAGGCGTTCGGCTGCTCAGCACAGCGGGCGAGTCGCCGACGTTTGGGTACACTGCGGCGAACCGAAACCCGTTATCTCGTCGAGCGGAAGTGTCCTCGCGGATAAACGCCAGACCCAAATCAAGCGCTGCTGGTGTGGGGGGTGTCGGTCCACCATCGGGAGCGAGGATAGTCGGTGCGGGAGGTGGGTCGTCGTTGCCTTACGAAGGAGCCCCCCGGAGTCGCCTCGCGGCCGGCCGACACGCACAGAATGCATGTCGACCAGCGGGTGTGTGGTTGAGATGCCGTCCAGCACGCCCGGACTCTCCGGGACATTGCTGGACGGCACTCGTAAAGTCCCATCGCGGCCTGCTCCGCTCTTCGCGCCAAGATCGACGCCGCAGAGTCCAGACCGTGATGGGCCGTCCGGGTATTCGGTTGTGAAAGATCGCATCTCTCGAGATTGCCGCGCAACTCTGCGAGAGTGCCGTTTGACAGTGAGGCACTTGTTGGTACGGCTTTGACGGCCGTGTTCTATCGCGCCGTAGCGCGCCGCGAGTCGCCGCCGTTGGACGTGAATCTGCATCACTTTAAGCTCCAGACCGCTTGTGTTCGTGGGTCGGATGAGCTGCGTTGGATGGCAGTGTCATGTCCTTGTTGACGTTCGCTGGTGGTGTTTCGTGCTCTCAGATGTCTCTCTTGCTGTTGTGGTGACCAAAAAAAAGGCCGGAACTCGTTGGAGTTCCGGCCCGTGACTCGCGTCGTGCGAGGGTTAGGTGATGGAACCCCGGTTGGGATTCGTGGCCGTGTGGCCCACATTCAGGATGTCTTCGAAGCGTGCTTGAGCGTTCATGTCGTCAACGATGCTGCCCGTCGGGTCGGCATAGTCGGCTGAGGCTCCGCGTAGTTTCCACCCAGACGCTAAGCGGCTTCCGCCGGTGCTGGCACTCGCTGGGACGCTCATCGATGAGGCCGCGAGTGCCTCCATGGGGAGCTGGAACGAGATAAGTCTGGTGAAACAAGCGCGCATTGAAGTTGATGATTCCTTGTCGAGAGGGTGTGTCTCGGTGCATCCGAGAGGGTCGTGTTCTGCTCGCTAGCCGGGCTTCGTCCAGCGATGAGCGGACAATAGTGCGTGAAAGTGTGCCAGTCAAGTGCCGTCTTGTGACATTTGTCACTCCCAGGCAGGTTGGTGCGCTCAAACCGCCGCCCGGCGTGCTCCGCGCTTCCGCCGCCGCTTGGAGTTGGCGACGCGTCGCGGTCGGCTTGGATCAGCTCAGGTGCCTGTTACGGCCGGCTACTCAGCCCGTGCGATCGGTCGGCTTCGTCCGCGCGAGCTGGTCGAGCTTCTTCTGGCTCACGTCCCGGATGAAGCGAACCTCGGTCAGGGTCTGCTCGAGGTGTTGCTTGCGCTCTTCCAGCTCGTCGATGAACTGGCTTGAGCGTTCGACGACGCGTGCGAGCTGCTTGACGCGTCCCTCGCCGTGTTCGCCGTAGAGATCGAGATACTCGCGGATGTCGTCAAGAGACATGCCCAAGCGCTTGCCGCGTAGGATCAGGATGAGTCGCGCCCTCTCGCGCCGCCCGTACACCCGAGTGGTCCCGACGCGCTTGGGGCTGAGAAGTCCCTTGTCCTCATAGAAGCGGATCGCCCGGTGGGTCGTCCCGAGCTCTGTCGCCAAGTCAGCGATGCCGAAGACGTCCTGGGTTGCGCGCTGTCGATGCGCGTCAAGGAAGCTTCCTGGGTGATCGGTTGCCCTCGAGCTGGGCGTCTTGGCGTCGTCCATGCGGCACCTTGCGTTATTTGGGTTCCTCGGTCAACAGGTTGGTGACCGATGTGGTAGTTGCTTGACGTTAACGTCAGCCGGTGGTCATCATGTCGACATGAACGACCGTGAGAGCTTCGATAACGACGTTGACGCCGGAGACAGCTGGCATGCCTGAGCTGAAGTCGAAGATCGATCCTCGAAGCGCCGCGTTTGCCGCAAACGCCGAACAGATGCAGGCGCAGCTCGACGAGGTTCGAGACCTTGAGGCTCGGGTGCGTCAAGCGTCGGCCGCCAAGAAGCCAAAGTTCGACAAGCGCAACCAGCTGCTGCCGCGAGAGCGCCTGGCGCGACTGCTCGACCGCGGGGCCCCGTTCGTCGAGCTATCGACGTTGGCCGGCCTGTCGATGCACGACGACAACGGCGACAAGACCATCTTGGGTGGGGGCGCGATCGCCGGCATCGGCATCGTTAGCGGTAAGCGCTGCGCCGTCAGCGCGAGCGACAGCGCGCTCAAGGGCGGTACGATCCCGCCGATGGGCGTGAAAAAGGCCCTGCGTTTGCAAGAGATTGCCGCCCGCCACAAGCTGCCAATGATCTCGCTGGTCGAGAGCGGCGGCGCAAACCTGAAGTACCAGAGCGAGATCTTCATCGAGGGCGGAAAGACCTTTGCCAACCAAGCGCGGATGTCGGCGGCCGGCATCCCGCAGATCGCCGTTGTGCACGGCTCGTCGACCGCAGGCGGCGCCTACATGCCCGGGCTGTCGGACTATGTCGTGTTGGTGCGCGGCGCGAGCAAGGTCTTCCTTGCCGGCCCACCGCTCGTCAAAGCAGCGATGGGCGAAGAGAGCACCGACGAGGAGCTTGGCGGGGCCGAGATGCACGCGAAGGTGACGGGCCTCGGTGAGTTCCTCGCGGAAGACGACGGGCACGCGTTGGCGCTTGCTCGCGAGCTAGTCGGCACCTTGCGTTGGGACAAGGTCGGGGCTGCTGGCGCAGGCCGGCCAAGCGACGCCGCGCCAGAGCCGCCGGCCTACGATCCAGCTGAGCTGATGGGCGTGGTACCGGCAAGCAACCGAGAGCCTTATGACGTCCGCGAGGTCATCGCTCGGGTGGTCGACGGCTCACGCTTTCTTGAGGTGAAGGAGCGTTACTCTCCCGACACGGTGTGCGGCTACGCGCATATCAACGGGCACGCGGTCGGTATCATTGGCAACAACGGTCCCATCCAACCCACCGGCTCCACCCGCGCCGCGCAGTTCATTCAGCTGTGCGACCAGACCGGGACGCCCCTGGTGTTTCTGCAGAACACGACGGGCTTCATGGTGGGAAGCGCCGCAGAGCGCGGTGGGGCGATCAAGCACGGCGCCAAGATGATCCAAGCGGTCGCCAACGCCCGGGTGCCCAAGCTCACGGTCGTGGTCGGTGGGTCGTTTGGGGCCGGAAACTACGGGATGTGCGGCCGCGGCTTCGATCCGGACTTCATCTTCAGCTGGCCTAGCGCTCGCTGTGCGGTGATGGGAGGCGAGCAGGCGGCCAAGGTCATCGAGATCATCACGCTCGCCAAGCACGCGCGCAAGGGCCTCAACACCAAGCCCGAGATGGTGCGAGCGATGCTTGCGCCGCTCAGCAAGCAGCTCGATGCCGAGGCGCACGTGCTCTTTGGGACCGCGCGCCTCTTCGACGATGGCGTCATCGCCCCGAGCGACACCCGCCAGGTGCTCGCGTTCTGTCTCGACACCGTCGCAGAAGGCCGCGCTCGGGTGCTGCGGCCAAACACCTTCGGCGTGGCGAGGTTCTAGTGGGCCTCACGATTCCGCCGAGCAACCCTCGGCACGGCGCGTCGCATCGCGACGGCTGAACAACCCTCTCCCAGTAACGAGAACGCTATGAACTTCACCGATCAGCATAAGCAGCTCGCCGAGACCGTGCGGCGCTTCGTCGACGCCGAGATCAACCCGTACCTCGATGAGTGGGAGGAGGCGCAGGAGTTCCCGAGTCACGCGCTCTTCAAGAAGCTCGGCGACCTGGGCTTGCTCGGCATCAAGTACCCGGAGGAGTACGGCGGCAGCGGCCTCGACTTCAGCTACTCGGTGGTGATGGCAGAGGCGCTGGGCGCCTGTGACGCAGGTGGCGTTCCGATGGCCATCGGTGTTCACACGGACATGTGCACGCCGGCGCTCGCGCGCTTTGGCAGCGACGAGCTGAGGGCTGAGTTCCTCGCGCCGAGCATTGCCGGCGACATGGTCGGCGCACTCGGCGTGAGCGAGCCCAACGCAGGCTCGGATGTAGCGTCGATCCGCACGACCGCTCGGCGCGAGGGCGACGACCTGGTCATCAACGGGACCAAGATGTGGATCACCAACGGCATGAAGGCCGACTGGTGTTGTGTGCTCGTCAACAGCAACGACTCTGACAACCGTCACGCCAACAAGTCGCTGGTCATCGTGCCGCTCGACGCCAAGGGCGTCAGTCGTCAGAAGATCATCAAGATGGGCATGCGGTGCTCAGACACTGCCCAGCTCTTCTTCGACAACGTCCGAGTGCCGGCCCGCTACATCGTCGGGCAAGAGGGCGCGGGCTTCATGTACCAGATGATGCAGTTTCAGGAGGAGCGCCTGTGGGGCGCAGCGAACTCGCTGCTCCTGTTGGACCGCACCATCGACAAGACGATCGAATACACGCGCGAGCGCAAGGCGTTCGGCCGCTCGATCCTCGACAACCAAGTCGTCTATCACCGGCTCGCGGAGCTTCGAACCGAAGTGGAGCTGCTTCGTTCGCTGGTCTACCGAGCGACCGACGACTACGTGGCCGGCAAGAACGTCACGCGACTGGCATCGATGGCGAAGCTGAAGTGCGGCAGGCTCTCGCGTGAGGTCACCGACGGCTGCATGCAGTTCTGGGGCGGCATGGGCTACACGGAGGAGAGCTTCGTCTCGCGCGCGTTCCGCGACGCTCGGCTCATCTCGATCGGAGGCGGTGCTGACGAGATCATGCTCGGCATCATCGCCAAGCTGGAGGGAACGACCCCGAAGCGCCGCAAGAAGAAGGGGTGAGCATGAGGCCCGAGCCATCGCGCCATGACGGCAGCCGCTTGCGCTTTGACAAGGTCCTGATCGCCAACCGGGGCGAGATCGCCGTGCGCGTGATCCGTGGCGCCCGGGCCCTTGGCTACCAGACCGTCGCGGTCTACAGCGATGCCGACAGCGACGCTCTGCATGTGCGGCTCGCCGACGAGGCGGTGGCGATCGGCGGCGCGGCGGCCTCGGAGTCCTACCTACGAGCCGAAGCGATCTTGGAGGCGGCAGCCCTAACCGGTGCAGGCGCCATCCACCCTGGGTATGGCTTTCTGTCGGAGAACGCGGGCTTCGCCGAGCAGTGCGCTGCTGCAGGGATTGTGTTCATCGGTCCGCCGTCCTCGGCCATTGCGGCCATGGGCGACAAGGCACGGGCGAAAGCGGCGATGGAGGCTGCGGGCGTTCCGACGGTTCCTGGCTACTTCAAGGCCGCCGAGGGCGTCGTCCCGACCGTCGATGAGCTCTTGGTGGAGGCTGAGAGGCTCGGCGTGCCGCTGCTGGTGAAAGCGGTGGCTGGCGGCGGTGGGCGCGGGATGCGCTTGGTGACCGAGCTCGCTCAGCTGGCCGGTGCCATCGCGAGTGCGGCGCGAGAGGCCGAGAGCGCGTTCGGAGATGGCGCGTTGATGCTCGAGCGCTTTGTGGCCGACGCGCGCCACATTGAGGTTCAGGTGCTCGCGGACGCTCATGGTGGCGTCGTGCACCTTGGTGAGCGTGACTGCACGGCCCAGCGGCGCCGGCAGAAGGTGATCGAAGAGGCGCCATCGCCGAGCATTGATCGCGCGCTGCGCGATGCGATGGGGGCGGCCGCGGTGGCTGCTGCCCGTGCAATCGGCTACGTCGGCGCAGGCACCGTCGAGTTCATCGTCGACCGCAGCGGCGCGTACTACTTTCTGGAGATGAACACGCGCCTGCAGGTGGAGCACCCAGTCACAGAGCTCGTCACCGGGATCGACCTTGTCGAGCAGCAGCTGCGCATTGCTTCCGGTGAGCGTCTGACCTTCGAGCAGAGCGACGTGACCATGACGGGCCACGCCATCGAGGCGCGGCTCTACGCGGAAGACCCCTACGCGGGCTTTGCGCCTCAGACCGGCCGGATCGAGCACTTCCGGCCCGACCAGGTGGCGCAGCGGGCTGGCGTGCGGATCGACGCCGGCGTTGTCGAGGGCGATATCATCACGCCTCACTATGACGCGATGGTCGCCAAGTTCATCGCCTTTGGCGCGACGCGCGCCGAAGCGGGGCGCCGGCTCGCGCTGGCCCTGACCGACGCTCCATTGGTCGGTCCGAAAACGAACCAGCGCTTCTTGGTCGAGCTGCTTCGGAGCGACGACTTCGTTGGCGCGACGCTGTCGACGTCGACCCTGGATCAGTGGACGGCTGCGGGCGCGCCGATCGTCACCTCGCCGGACGTGTCGGATCGGGACTGGGTCCTGAGCGGTGCGGTGCTTGCCGAAGGGCAGGGCGCTTGGTTTCGGAGCAGCGGGCAGGTGACCTTTGAGCTGCCGGTGATCGTCAATGGCTCCGAGCGCACGCTGGCCGCGACGCGCTCGGGGGACGGCTGGTGGTCGTTCGACGGGTTCGAGCTGCGGGCCAAGGTGGTCGGCCAAGGGACCACGCGGCGAGCGACCCTGTGTGAGAGCGATGGCGGGGTGCAACGGTCGTTGTCGGTCACGGTCGTGGGTGCGTCATCAGGCGGTGGCCAGTGGCTCGGCTACTTAGGCGCCGTGACCTATGTCGCCGAGCCGTCGGCGGTGCCGAGCGCCGCCGATACCGAGGACGCGACGGTCGTCGTCTCGAGCGTGGCGGGTAAGGTCGTGAGCGTCGGCGTCAGCGTCGGCGATGTGGTTTCGGCCGGCGATGTGGTCGCCGTCGTTGAAGCGATGAAGATGGAGACGCCGCTGACCGCGAGGGCAGCTGGGCGCGTTGAAGAGCTACGCGCTCAGGCTGGCGACCAGGTCGAGGCCGGTGCGGTCGTTGTGACGCTGGCGGTGGCGCCGCAGGAGGACGAAAGCGATGGATAAGGCGATCTTGACGTGTGCGCTCAACGGCGTGCTGACCAATCCGAACACGCATCCGGTCCCGGTGACTGCCGCTGAGATGGCCGCGTCCGCGCGCGAGGCCTACGACGCAGGGGCGTCGATCATGCACATCCACTTCCGGCGGCAGGAGCCGGGGCTGGGGCATCTGCCGAGCTGGGATCCAGAGGTTGCACTGGCGTGTAGCGACGCCATCCGTGAGGCCTGCCCCGGCGTCATCATCAACCAGACGACCGGTGTCGTCGGCCGCGACGTGTCCGGCCCGGTGGCGTGTATCGACCGCCTCAAGCCGGAGATCGCTGCGTGCAATGCCGGTAGCCTGAACTATCTCAAGCTCAAGCGGGACAACACGTGGGCGTGGCCGCCGATGCTCTTCGACAACACCATCGACAAGATCCAAGAGATGTTGGACGCGATGGTTGCCGTCGGTGCGCTGCCAGAGTTCGAGTGCTTCGATGTCGGGATCGTTCGGTCGGTGGCGCTATACGTGCGCTCAGGGATGAGCCACACCGCGCAGTACAACTTCGTGATGGGCGTGGCGAGCGGCATGCCCGTTGACCCGGCCCTGCTCGAGCTGCTGGTTGGCTACAAGGCGGCCGATGCGCCCTGGCAGTGCACGCTGATCGGTCGCGCTGAGATCTGGGAAACCCATCAGCGTGCTGCCGACCTTGGCGGGATGCTGCGGACCGGCGTCGAAGACACGTTCTACCTGCCATCGGGCGACCGAACGACCGGCAACGGACCGCTGATCGAGGCGCTGGCGAGGTGCGCGGAGAACGCCGGGCGAAGCGTCGCGTCGCCGGCGGAGGCCCGGGAGATGCTGGGGCTTCGCGCGGCGTAGCGCGCCGCGGGAAGCGCTGGGTCAGTGCGTCGCCTCTGCCTACGCGAGCAGCTGCGTCAGCGGGCGCGTCACCCACTCGAGTGCGACGTCGATGCTGCCGGTGGCGACGTGGACCTGTCCTTCGGTTCGGCTCACCACCCAGCTTGCGTGGCGCTCGATGTCGTCGGCGAGCGCTGCAATCCCCGCCGGGTCCAGCGTGACGACCTCAATGTCCTCGGCTTTGTGGATCCGCTTGCCGCTCCACTGCTGTGCGAGCAGGGGCTCCGCTTTGTGGCTGACAACGATCACCTTCGTCGCGGCCTTGCTGGCCTTGTGAAGGCGCTCGGCGCTCGGTGAGCCAATGTCGACCCACAGCTCAACGCGTCCGTGTGGACTTCGCTTCCACATGGCGGGCTCGTCGGCTGTGGAGAGGCCACCACCAAAGTCGAGGCCTTCTTCCAAGAGAAGCGCGCGGGCGAGAACGCGCGTCACCAGGCGGGGCGTGTCTTCGGACGGGTGCTGGGGGACGCGCCAGCTCAGGGTCTCGTAGACGTGGCGGTCGACGTCAGCGAGCTCGATCTCGAATCGACACAGGCGGCTCGGCAGCGCCATAGCGCACTCTCCAGGTTCGGGTTCAGATGAGGGCTCGGCATCGCAGGACCGAGCCGCCGTGAGCGATCACAGCGAGATGTTTGTCACGCGTGCCTGGGCACCGAGTCGGCCAGCAAGAGCCTCGGCAAAGGGCCGGGTCGTGGCGTAGCGCGCCATCACAATCTTGATGATCGCCATCAGTGGTGCGCTCAACAGCATCCCAACGATACCCCAGAGAGAACCCCAGATGCTCAAGCCGAGCAGAACCGTGGCCGGATGTAAGTCCAGTCCGGTGCCCATCATGGTTGGCTCCAGTCCGTTGCCGATGACGTTTTGGATCACGACGATGATGCCAACGCACGCGAGGCCCGTGGTCGGCTCAACGGTCACGAACACCACCGGCAGCGTCAGCACAACGGCCAGGATCGAGCCCACGGTCGGGACAAAGTTCAGCAGAAACCCAATGATTCCGAAGACGAACGCAAGCTCGACCCCGAACGCCCAGAGCGTGAGCCCAATGCCCAAGCCAATCGCCAGCGAGGTGATGAACTTCACCCGCAGGTAGCGATTGACGCTCAGATCGATGTCGTCCCAGACGCCGCCGCGCTCTTCCCAAGGGTTGGCGCCGGCGACGAGGAAGATGAAGAAGAGAAGGGTGAGGATCGCGTTCGAGACAAAGTCTGCGATCGACCCGACGGCGCCCGTGACCCACTCTTGCAGCGGCAGGTCGCTGAGGTAGCCCTGCACTTGCTCTGCATCGAGCTGCACGCCAAACCCTGCCAGGAAGTCTCCGATCCCTGCTCCGAAGAGCGCGAGGCGCTCCCGGTAGAGGTCGGCCTTGTCGGCGAGCCCCGTGATCGACTGGGCGAAGAGCGCGACGATGCCGAGCATGATGCCGGTGGTGACCGTCAGCGTCAGGATCATCGCTAGCCAGCGCGGCAGCCTCGCACGCATCTGCAAAAAGTCGACAAGCGGACTGACCAAGTACGAGAGAAACACCGCCATCACGAACGGAATCGCGACAGAGCGAAAGAACACCGCGGCCGCACCGAGCGCCACGGCTGCGATGATCAGCAGGGAGACGACCGCTAGCTTGTTGCGCTCATGCTTGGCCGCGAGGGCGATAGCCTCACTCTCGCTTACCTTGGTTCCGTCGTCGCTCATCGCGTTGGCCTCATGTCCCGTCCCCTCGGTGCGCTGGCCCCGCAGGCTGGAACACCAGCCCGGCGGAGAGCTGACGGAGCGCCCCACCGATGGCCGCCCGGAACGCAGGGTAGCGAGCTGGCGTGACGCGACCGGGGCGCGCGACATACCGTCGTGTGACCGACACGGTCCCGCTCTCGCCCGTCACACCCTGCTCGATGGTAACGCCATCGAGATCGAACGCGAGCGCGTCGCCCGAGAGCACCGGCTCCATGCCTGCTGGCCCGCGGACCGTGAGCTCCAGCGACTCGCGGTGGGGCTGCAGGCGCAGCGGCGTCTCGCGTTTCGGTGCGGCCACCAGCTGCTCCAGCGCCGCAACGCCTGCGAGGTCATTGGCGATGAGTGGTCGTGCCAGCTGGCGAACGGTCAGTCCCTCACTCCCGACGTCGGCGTACGATGGCACCTCGACCGAGAGCTGAACGTCGAGTCCAACGTCTGCGTCCTCAGCGCTGTGAACACTCGATGCGGTGACCTTGGCACCGGGGAACACGGTTGCCGTCCACTGCTGCCAAATCAGCTCCTGTCGCCCCTTGTCGGCGTTGAGGAACGCCCGACGCAGGCCGGAACTGGTCGGTCCGAAACCGCTAAAGTGAAGCGTCCCTTTCGCGTCGCCCGCCGCGTCAACGGTGAGGTCGATGGCGAGCTCCCAGCCCGAGGTCGGAAGTGTCGGGTCGGCCTCTGCCGGCAACACTCGCCAGGCAGGTCCTGCCGCGACGGACGTGTCCAGACATCGCGCGCCGTACAGCTCTTCGGGCAGGATGTTGAACGGGTTGTAGGGCCGCGACATGTCCATGTAATAGGTGGCGCTTGGGCCGCGGACCGCCGTCACCGTGAAGAAGAACCGGTTCGTGTTCGGTACCGGTCGGGCCTCATCCTCAGGAACACCGTCTTGCCGGGGCGCGCACAGAAGCAGCGACGCCTCAAGGCCTAACGAGCGTGCGATGGACACGACCGCGATGGCCCGGCTGCCCTTACCCGTGGTTGCAGCGCGCTCGGCGCTCGTGCGAAAGCTGTTGAAGCGCTCGGTCTCATCGAGTTCTTCCTGTGCCCAAGCAAAGACCTTTTGAGCACGTGCCCGCGCGTTCGCATCCGTCGCTGGCTTGGCGCCGCCGCCGACGTGCTCGGCGATCTGCTTGGCGACCTCGCGGGTCTTGGGTCCCGGCCGAGTCAGCCGGGTGATGTGGTCGTGGTAATACGCCGAGAGCGCCTTGAAGTCGGCGTCATCACTCGCGTCCGTGATGATGAGGTCGACGAAGGGAAAGAAGCTACGCGGCGAGACCGCGCCTGGCTCCCGCGGCATTGGGCGCACGTGGTTGAGGCGCCATGTGGTCGTCGTGGTGCCATCGCCCGCACGGTGCACCTTGGGCTGCGGCGCGTTGTGAAAGCTGAAGGGATGCACCTTGATCCCGGCGGGCGTCACCACCTGGGCCTGCTTCACAAGGGTCGGGATGTTCCAGCTCGCGAAGCTCACGCCTCCGATGTAGCCGCCAAGCTCCGGCTGCACGCGGCTTCGTACCACCCATGCCAGCTCGACGGCGTCGCCCGGCTCCAAGCCCGGAAACGACAGGTCTGGTTTCCCTTCGGTTCGCTCCGGCCACAGCACCCGTCCGTCGCCCTTGATGGTGCGGACCGCCAAGAGCCTTGCGCCACCCGGCGGCTTGACATCGCCCAGAGCGTCCGCCGCCGACTTGGTCTGGATGAAGCGTACCTTGTGCGACAGCTCCACCGTCGAGCCGTCAGGTCGGATGTCGTAGTGGGTTCGGTCGAGCAGGTTAATCAGCGGAAACTTGGCGTACTCGGCTGCCTCGCCGGACGCCAGCTTCGCGCGGAACTCGCGGACCAGTGCTCGGCCATCCGTGAGTGCATCGAGGCTCTCGCCGCGCTCGCCAAGCCACGCACGCAAGGACTCCATTGGAGCGAAGTCCGGCACGTCTTTGAGCGTCGCGTCGATCTGCGCGATGGCCTCCCGATCGTCACCTTGCGCTAACGCGATCCGCGCACGCTCGCTCAGCGCCCAGCCGTCTTGCGGGCGCTTGACCAGGAACGCGTCGACCGCGTCCCGTGCGCTCTTGTAGTCACCGGCCGCCCGCCATGCGGCGACAGCGCCGCGCAACGCAGCGTGGTCTTCCGGGACGGCGCGGAAGCGGCGCGCCAAGAGCGTGGCCCGCGTCGAGAGCTCGCCGCGGTCAGCTGCAAGATCCGCGAGGCGCGTCGCCCCAGAGCCCGGGCTGCGCGCTTCGAGCTCAAGAGCGGTTGCTCTGGCGTCCTCGATCCGACCGAAGCGCCGATACACGTCGATGATCGAGCGGTTCAGGCGACCGCTGGGAACGCGCAGACCGCGGAGCGTGTCGGCGATGGCCATGGCCTCGGCCTCCCAGCCGCGGCCGGCATAGTGCTGCATCAACGTGACGAGCGTCACGGCGTTGTCTGGTTCGTAGCGGAGTGCCTCGCGCCAGAGCGCCAGCGCCTGGTCCTTGCGGGTCTCTGCCATCTCGATCCGGCCTAGCGCCCGGAGCGTTCGGACGTGCTTGGGCCAGCGCTCTCGCACGAACTCGTAGCGCTCGCGCTTGCGGGCGCGGATGCGGTCGCCCGCAAGATCCGGGTCGGCATCCACTGCACGTGCTGCCGCGAGCTCGACGCCTGGGTAGTCCACGATGCTGCTCTCCAGCAGGTCAACGAGCTTCGCGCTAAGGGCGCTGTCGCGATCGGGTCGGAGGCGCGCGCGATCGGCTGCCAGCAGCTGCTGGGTGACGAGCGTCATCTCGCCTGGCTTGGCCGGCCGAGCGACCCGGGTGCCGGCACTGGCCGGGAGCGCGGCGGTGGCGTTGACGGACACCGGCAGTGCTCGGACGCGGACAAACCCCGTCTGGTCATGGCTGGCAAACTTCACGGTCACCCGCGCGCCCGCCGCAAGCGTCGCCACCGCGGAGCTCCGCCATGGCGCCCGCGCGCGGAAGCGATCCAGGCGCAGGGCTTGCTTGCCATCGACGTAGAGCGCGGCCGACCGGTTGGTCTCTAGCTCGAGCACATGGGCGCCCGCCGCGCCCGCATGAGTGGCCTCCGCGAACGCGACGCCGCCCTCACGTCCGAGGCCGAAGAAGATGATCTCACCGTCGGAGTAGCGCTGCGACCAGGTCGCACGAGGGGCGTTGCCGAGGCTAGCGCCGGTTGTCTCCGCGGCCTTCAGCGGTCGGGTCTCGGGTCCCAGGTCGCGCTCGAAGTCGCTGAGCGGCGCTCGGCCCCAAGGCACGCTGACCCGCCAGTCCCGAAGGATGCCAGCGGCCTCGGCCGCTTCTGCGGCCGTGTATGGCCCCGCCGCTTGGGCACCCGCCCAGAGCTGACGCGATGCTTCGCTGCGGGCGTGCACCCAGGCGAGATCCTGGTCGCCAGCGACCCGCTCAAGGGCCGCGACGAGCTGCTTGGGTGCAGCGTCCGCGCCTGGGATGCTCCCCCACAGCCGGCTAGCGCCAAAGGCCAAGAGCTCAGCAACCACCGGGTCGCGGGCTGCGTCGAGCGCCTGCGCGAGCCGGTCAACATCGGTGGCTGTTGGCTCGCGCAGCGCGATGAGGTGCGCCTGCAAGAGCCCTGCGCGTGCGAGATCCCGACCGGCCAAGCCGGTCCCAAACGCTTGGTCTAACGCCTCTTCGGCGCGAGTGATGTCGTGCTCGACGAGGAGCTGGGCATGGGCGGCATCTAGCCACATGGGGCCTGTGACTTGAGCTGACGCGTCGGTCGTCGCGCCGATCGCGTCTGCGCTGGCCGACGTCCAAGTGGTCGACGAGCAGCCCACGAGCAGAAAGAAGAGCCCCCCGAGGCCCCAGGCACGAAGCTGGGCGATGGGGCGGACGCGCTGAGCAGAAGCATCATTCAACGGCGAATCTCATGAGCCATGCGATCGCGGGGCGACCGGAAATACCAAAACGGGGAGTAGAAGCGGAAGTTCGTGACGCGCCCGGTGTAGACACACGCGTACCCCTCAACCTGCGACCCAAACGCACTCAGCTCGCCACGGTCACGAAACGACGGGCCCCATGCGGGATTGAACGCGTGCGCGATGCGCGCCTCGAGCTCGGAGAGCTGGCGGTTGAGGCCGCTGATCTGCTGGAGCAAGTCCTTGTCGCGGACACCGTCAAGCGCTTGGGCGGCGCGCTCAAGCTCAAGCTGGAATCGCGTTTCCTCAAGCACATTGAGCTGGTCGATCTCCGCTGACATATCGTGGAGCTGGCCGAGCTCTTTCTCCATGTCCTGAATCACCATGGCCGTTCGCCAGCTGGTTGATCGCTTCGAGCGCAGGATGTCGCCGTAGATGTGGTCGCCGACGTAGAGCACGTCGTCGCCCTCCATGCCGGTGAGTCGGTGGAGCTCAGCGACGTTGCCGCCCAGATAGATCGTGCCGCGCTTGAGCGCAGTTGCAGGCTCCGTGCCGGGCTCGAGCGTCTCGTCGTCGACCTCCAAGAACGGGTCGTCCGATGAAAAGAAGCTCGGTTTCTGGCTGCTCGTGATGATGATGTCGAAGTAGTCGCGCCAGTTGCCATAAGCAGCGTGCGCGCCATCGAGCAGAAAGCTCATCACCGCTTCGGTGTAGATGGGCTCGCTGTTGGTCATGAGAAAGAGCTTCTTGTTGGCCGAGCGAAAGCGGTGGAGCGTCTCCGCCAGTGCATCGTCTTTCATGATGTACTTCGGGATGTTCTCCATCAGGTCGGCTTTGAGCGTGCCGTCGCGGTGGAGCGAGTCCATCGCTTGGCGGAGGTCCTTCCACAAGCGCTCATAAGTCGGCTTGTCCGTCCCCTCCGGCAGGCTGTCGAAGTAGTCGACGAGCTGCCCGTAGAGGCTGATCTCGGGCAGCGAGAAGAGCGAATCGACCATGAGGATGGATGGATCGGCAGGCGAGATCTTCCGGTTTGTGTAGGTGTCCCGACGAAGATCGCGATCGAGTGGCTTGGTGCCGTGCCAGACGCGGCCCACGAAGCGGTGACGGTCCATCTTGAAGATGTTGCCGTGCTCCATATCGACGGCCAAGCCGCGAATCGCAAAGCCTGGCTCGTACTTGGCCTCGAGCACAGCCTTGGGGTAGCCAAACGTCTCGACGAGACGCGCAAGCACGGACTCGGCCTGAAGGTGCTCCATCGCCTCGTGATAGAGCGCGAGGGTGTAGTCCATGTCGAAGCCGATGAAGCGAACGCGGTCGAGGCGCAGGTTGCGATTGCAGAAAATGCGGCGCTCGTAGGGGACACGGGCTTCAAAGGATGTCGTCATCGCGGTGCTCGTCAGCGTGGGGAAGCAAGGTGTTGGGTACCACGAGCCTAGTGGTGCGGCAACGGCGTCGTCGTCGCCCTAGAACGCGAGATGTGCAGGTCTTTCGGCTCTCGGGGAATCGGTCGTGTCGACGTGCAAGGGTGACTTTCTCAGGGCATGATGTTCCCGGACGCTCTACCGTCACGTTTGCTCGCCGCCGGTGCAACTAGCGCAACAACCCAGACGGGCGAGACGTTCAATGTTGACCGCTTTCCTCGACCACGGAGACCAGCACATGGCAGGACGCACCGGACTTTCCCCCTACCTCTGCGCCAGCAATGCTAGCGAAGCGATAGCCTTCTACTGCAAAGCGTTCGGCGCCGAAGAGCGCTACCGCTTGGTCGACCCACGCGATGGCCGCATCGGACACGCCGAGCTTGGCCTCGGCGGCGAGACACTGATGATCGCTGACGAGTATCCCGAGATGGGTGCGACCAGTCCGCAGACGCTTGGAGGCACGGCGGTGAAGCTCCACCTCTACGTCGACGACGTGGACGCAGTGTTTGCCCACGCCCTGGAGCTCGGCGCTAAGGAAGTGCGTGCGCCACAAGACCAGTTCTTTGGTGAGCGGTCGGGGGCGCTGACCGATCCGTTCGGGCATGAGTGGTTCATCTCGACTCACCAACGGGACGTCAGCGCCGAGGAGATGCAGGCCGCTTGGGCAGCGATGTTCTCGTCATGACGACAGGCGTGCTGAGCGATCGCCGATGACGATCGCCGGCGGCGTGGCGCCGGAGCCGCGCGACCTGATCTGCCGCCGCGCCAGCTCGGTCGTGACGAAGAGGTCGTCGTCGCCAAAGAACCGACTGCTTGCTCGCTTGAGCGCCGGCAGCGCGTTCGGTGTTCCCACCTTGCCAGGCCACGGCATGGCTACTCCTACTGGATTCGGCACCATCGGGTGTGGTTTCGCTCAGGGCTCGAGCGCGGCCTCAAGCTCCAGCGGCCACCGGAGACGATCGCCATCACGGGCAAAAGTTGTCGCGAATCGCTGGTCTGACCGTGCGGCTAGCGGGCCAAGGATCGGCGTCGCGCGGTCACCCTCCACCGGCATGGGACCGGCGTCCGGGTGGGCAATGAGGAGCGGTGTCACCTCGACATCCTCAAGCACGAAGCCGCGCGGCGTGGGGCGGAAGCTGACCCCGAAGAGCGCGCTCCGGCGGCCTCGGATGTCGTTCATGTCGAAGATCAGGTTGCCTGTGTTGTAGAGGATAACGCCCCCCTCGTAGACCTCGACCGGCTGCAGGATGTGGGCGTGGTGGCCGTGAACAACGTTGGCGCCAGCGTCGATGAGCCGACGTGCGAGCTTGGTCTGGGATCGGTGGGGCAGGGGCGAGAACTCGCCGCCCCAGTGAAGCGTGACCACGATCAGGTCGCCTGGCTTGTCGGCGCGCAGCTCGGCCACGCGCCGTGGCAGGAGCTTGCTCAGCTGGCGGGTGGTCCCAAACGCAACGGGGACCTCTTGGCCCGGCCGCGGCGTGCCTCGGTTGCGTCGCGTGGTGGCGGCGAGGACCGTCGCATGGTGGTCGGGACCCAGGGCGACGCGCACTGGCTTGAAGGGATCGCCGTCCACGCTCGCTCCGACCGAGGTCACGCCGGCGCGTGCGAGCGCGTCGATGGTGTGAACCAGGCCGAGCTTGTTGCAGTCCTCGGCGTGGTTATTGGCCAGCACGGCGACGTCGACCCCGTTGGCAGCGAGCTCGCTGGCGTATCGTGTAGGCGCCCGAAAACGCAGGTGCCGCTTAGGAAACGAGTCGGCATCGATGATCTGGTGGGGGTCGACGTCCGAGAGCGGCGTCTCGAGGTTCACGATGGCTAGATCTGCCTCAGTGAGCAGGGGCTCGATGCCTTGGAAGGGCGCGGGACCGCCCGTCTGCCGGAGGTCGGCGGCAAAGTAGCGGCCAAACATCACGTCGCCACCAAAGATCAACGAGAGCGCTCGAGGCGGGGCCCGTAGGGCGGTTGCGGGCGCCGCCGGCACGTCGCTTAGAGGCGTCGCCGCGTTCGGCAGGCTTGGGAGAGGTGCCGTCGCTGCGCTGCGGTCCTCAGCAGGCGCCGTGCGTTGGCTAGCGCAGCTACCGAGCGACAATAGGGCAAAGATGGCGCTGCATGCGATGGCGAGTCGTGTCATCATGGCGGCCAATGATGACGCTGGTCGGCCAATTGTCAGGAATATCGATCCTTTGCGCTGCTACCTGGCTAGGGTGCGGCGAGTCACGCCCGACGCCGCACGGCTCTTCGCCGTCGGTTCCGTGGCGACTGTCCACCCTTCCTATCGCCGAGGTGAGCGGCCTCGCGACGTTGCCTGGTGCACCTGCGGAGCTGGTCGCGGTCGGTGATGACACCGCCAGCATCGCACGCTTTCCCGGCGTCGTCGGCGCTGGTCTCCGCGAGGCGATGAAAGTGGCGCTGCCCAAGCTCAAAGCCAAGAGCGCTGGTCTCGAGGCGATCGCGACCGACGCGGCAGGCCGCGTCTACGTCATGAGCGAGGGCAGCGGGCGGATCACCCGCTACGACCTCGGCGACGGCAAGAAGAAGGCCAAGCACGAGCTACGCTGGCAGCTCGATGTGGGCGGCCACCCAATCGCCAAGCGCTGGAAGGCCGCAGAGAACGCCCGTGGCGAGGGATTGCTCGTGCTGGGGGCTGACCGCTTCCTCGTGGCAAAGCAGCGTAAGCCACGTCTGCTGATCGAGTTCGGACCTGCTGGCGCGCAGCCGATCGGGGTTCGCCAAGGAAAGGTCCAGTCTGCGGGCCGCGCGGCCGGCGGAAAGATCGTGCCGCTGTCGACGTGGGAGCTTGCCGTCGAGGCGCGTGACCACTTCGAGGACCTGTCGGACTTGGCGCGCGGACCGGACGGCCAGCTCTACGTGATCAGCAGCCGCAGCGCCCGCGTCGGAAGGATCGTGCTCCCCCTGAGCTCGTCGGCCGACACCTTCGAGATCGACAAAGGGTGGGACCTGCCGGCGCTCGGCGAGCCGGGCGACGAGCTGAAGCCAGAAGGGCTCACCTTCCTGCCGGATCGCTCGGTCGTCGTGGGCTTCGACCGGGACTTCGGTAAGCCGAACCTGCTGTGGATGCCGCCGCTGACGGAGCCGAAGTCGCCGTAGCAGCGCTCGGCGGCGACCTCAGGCGAGACAAAGACGGTGCCGGCGACACGACGTCGCCCCGCGCAACGACCGCGACGACACAGCCTTCGGCCACCAACGACGTCAACGCGCGCCAAACCATCCACATCCCGACACGAACCGCTAGACGATCTCGAGGTCTGGCGGGGCGTCGGGCTGAAGGTGCGGAGCCGCTGCAGCAACCTCGGGCAGCGCCTCGGCAGCAGCCACCACGCGAGCGATGGTTGGGTAGCGGCTCATATCGCACTCAAAGCGCCGGGCGTTGTACGCCTGCGGGACAATGAAGGCCTCAGCGAGCGTTGGCGTGTCACCGAACGCATGCTTGCCGGCCGTCGTCGCGAGGAGCCCCTCGAGCCCCTCGAACCCGCGGTCGATCCAGTACTTAGCCCAGGCAAAGTTGCGGGCGCGATCGGTGCCGAACGCAGCGCTGAGACGCTTCATCACCTTGAGGTTTTGGATCGGCTGAATGGAGCTATTGACCGACTCGACGAGCTGTCGGACGCGTGCTCGCTCGAGCGCGTCGGTTGGCAGCAACGCGGGGGCAGGGTGGGCCTCTTCCAAGAACTCGAGGATCGCGACGCTCTGAGCGATGGCGACCGACGCGCCATGGCGTGCGCGTCGCTCCGTCACCACCAGCGTCGGCACTTCCGACATGGGGTTGAGCGTCTTGTAGCCAGCCGAGTACTGCTCGCCGCCGTCGTTGAGCAGGTGAACCGGGGCTGTCTCGTAGGGAATGCCCTTCAGGTTGAGACCGATGCGAACGCGGTAGGTCGCGCTCGAGCGGAAGTACCCGTGGAGTGTGTATCGCCCTTGGGCCTTGTCGCTGCCAGCGCTCATCGTCCGCCTGGTGTCGGGATGTTGCCTTCGACGACCTTCTGCGAGATCGCTCCAAAGACGCTGGCGCCGTCCTTCTTCACCTCGATGTGGACGGTGTCGCCGAACTGCATGAAGGGGGTGATGAACTCACCGGTCTCGATCTTTTCGATCATGCGCTTTTCGGCAACGCAGCAGCTGCCGTTGTCGCGCTGCTCGTTGGAGATGGTGCCTGAGCCGAGGATGGTTCCGGCGCCTAGCGGACGGGTCTGCGACACGTGGGCGAGCAGCTCGTGGAAGCCGAACTGCATCTCGCGACCCGCGTTGGGGTTGCCGAACCACTCACCGTTCCAGTGGCACTCGACATCGAGGTGCACACGGCCATCGCGGAAGCTGTCGCCAAGCTCGTCCGGCGTCACGGCGAACGGCGCGAAGGCGGTAGGAGGCTTGCTGACGAGGAAGCCGAAGCCCTTCTTCAGCTCGCTCGGGATCAGACCGCGGAGCGAGACGTCGTTGAGCAGCATCACAAGCTTGATGTGGCCGAGGGCGTCGCTCGCGGCGGTGCGGTAAGGCACATCGTCG
The DNA here is from genome assembly GCA_938040325.1 of uncultured bacterium. Classification (GTDB taxonomy): domain Bacteria; phylum Myxococcota_A; class UBA9042; order PHBI01; family PHBI01; genus CALHXW01. The sequence goes on from CALHXW010000166.1 coordinate 22,815, forward strand.
GTGACCACGGCCAGCTCCGCCTCGAAGTCGATGCCCCAGTCCGTGGTGGCGTGGACGATGTCGGAGGTCGAGCCCAGCAGGGTGTCGGAGCCGCCTTGGTAGACGAGGGGATCGGTCAGGAACGACTCGGGCATCTCGGCGCCGCGCGCCCGACGAACGAGGCGGACATGGTTGAGGTAGGCCGAGCCGTCGATCCACTGGTAGGCGCGGGGCAGGGGAGCGCGCAGCTTGTCGACGTCGACCTCGAAGGCTTCTGCAACGGTCGCGGCATCGCCAGCCATCAAGGCGTCGAAGCGGGCGGTCAGCTTGGGCGCCGTCTCGGCCCACGTGTCGAGGGCGGCCTGCATCGTTGGTGCGATGTCGCGCGCGCTGACCGCGGTACCGTGGTTGCGGTGGACAATGATGAGGGTCCCGTCACGGGTTCCGTCGTCGAGGGTTGCCAGCTTCATTGGGCCTCCATAGGTGCGGTGCGACGGCGTTGTCGCCGTGGGGGTTGACGCTTGGTGCAGACGACCGCTTATCGCGATCAGGCGAGCATGGCTACCGGAGCATGCACGTCGAGGAGGGTAGACCGAGCTGTGAGGAGCGCTGTCGCGCGTTCGGGCTCCTGTCCGACCATCGTCTTGCCGGCTGGCGAGAGACACATGCACCGATCGACGAGCGGCGGAGCGTGAGGCGGCCGAAGCCCGTGGCAAAGGCAGCCTCGAGACGTCCGCTCCTTGACGACGGCATCGCGCCGCCGCCATCGTAGCGCCTCGATGAACACGACACTGCCACGCTTTGCTGCTCGAGCCTGGGCTAACCAGCTCGCTGGCGTTGTGCTGGTCGCCGCGGTCGCGGCTCCGGCAGGCGCAGCTCCCGGCGACGTCAGCCGGTCGTCCGACGGCGCGCACGTCCTCCATGCCCGGGTCCCGGCGCGCGGCGATCTCGGCAGCGCGGTCGACGGAGAGGGTGGACGCCCCGGGCCGCCTGTCTTCGTCTACGATCCGATCAACGGCGGGGCACTGCCCAGTGAGATGCAGCGCGACGGACAGTCGCTGCCACGGCCGGACGTGCCGCCTGAAGCCCGGGACAACGAGGCGATCCACTCGCCCCAGGGCTTTACGTCCGACGGGTTGGCCGCGCCGAGCATGATGCCGAACCCGAGCGCGGGTGGACCCGGCGAGCGGCCGCCGGGCGATGGCGATGCGGCCAGCATGATGGACCCGCGCCAGACCCTGGGGGATGTCGCCCACCCGGACCGCTCCACGGGGCGCGAGCGGACCCTGAACTACCGCACCGTCTTCGATCCTTCGGTGCTTCCGTTCAAGCGGAACCGCGCGCTCGACCGGGTCGCCGACGACGAGACGTTGCGGGTCGACAAGCGCGGCATACGGCCCATAGCAATCGCGGGGAACTCGCTGCCAAGCGGACGCGAGCCGTTTTGGGGCACGATCGTCATCCGGGCCGCCGCTGGCGAGCGGGTGCCGCTCCCGAGCGTGTCGCCCGACAGCCGCATCCTGAGCTACCAAGCGACGCCGCCTGTTGAGCTGCTCTTTGAGAAAGACCGCGCCGATAACTTCTATGTCACCGCGAAGGCGAGCGGGCAGTACCGCGTGGTCTTCGTTATGGACGCCGCCACCTCGTACTTCGCTCGCCCGATACCGACCGGCTTTCGCAGCTCGGATGTCCCGGCCGACCTCAAGCCCAAGCTGCCCGCGGGATTGCAGCGGTCGGCCCGGGAGGTCGCGCGACTGCTGGGGCTCGGGCCCCGCGATGACTACGCACGGATCGTGCACCGCTTGGTGAAGTACTTCCGGGAGTTCGAGCCTGGCGAGCCGCCACCGGTTCGGGGCTCGGTCTACGCCGACCTGTGCATCGCGAAGGTCGGCGTGTGCCGCCACCGCGGGTACGCCTTCGTGGTCACCGCTCATGGGCTTGGGATACCCGCGCGGTATGTGTTTAACGAGGCCCACGTCTTTGTCGAGGTGTGGGTGCCTGGAGCGCGCGCGGGCTGGGTTCGCATCGATCTCGGCGGCGGCGCAGACGAGCTGAACGTCCACGGTGGTGATGACAAGACGCTTCACCGGGTGCAAGGGCGCGACCCGTTCGAGCAGCCCGAGTCCTACGCTCGGTCGGTCGGAAACGGCGAAGCCGCCGGGGCTACGCGGGTGCAAGGGCTGCCGTCGGCCTCGCGCGAGCCAGCGTCGGGGGAGCCCACTGCTGCCGGCGGTCTGCCGGAGCCCACCACGTCTGGAGAGCTTGGTGCACCACCGGCTCATCCTGCTGAGCGGAGCAGCGCCGGCGCCGCCCGCGCGATGCAGGAGGCCGTCCAACGGATGCCTGGCCCGGCACGCCAGGTGGCCCCGGATGCGGTCGCTACGCGCACCACGCTTGCGATCGACCAGAGCTTGGTCTTCCGGGGCGACACGCTCATGGCAAGCGGCGCGGTGGTTGCCAACGGGCGCGCCGTGACAAGCGGGATGGTCAAGCTCCTGCTCATCTCCCCCGACGGGCAGGTGGCGCTCCTTGAGACGGCCGAGATTGCGCCCGACGGCACGTACCGTCAGCGCTTGCGAGTCCCGCCAACACAGGCACCCAGCGGCTACGAGATCATCGCGGAGTTCACGGGCGATGCCAAGCTTGCCCCATCGCGGAGCGAGTGAGGGCCGCGCCGGTCACTCGCCTTGGAACGTGACCGCGAGGCGTCGTCGATGCGGCGCATGGCGGTGCTCCCAAACGTAGAGCCCCTGCCAGGTACCTAAGGCGAGTCGACCCTCACGGATTGGGAGGGTGAGGCTTGTGGCCGTCACGACGCTGCGAGCGTGAGACACCATGTCGTCCGGCCCCTCCGCGGTGTGAATGAGGCGTGGGTCGCCGTCTGGGAAGAGGCCGCCAAACAGCGTCTCAAGATCGACATGGACGTCCGGGTCCGCGTTCTCGGTGATGACGAGCGACGCGCTCGTGTGCTGGATGAAGACATGGCAGAGACCGCTCTGGACCCGCGTTGCGACGAGGGCTTGCTGCACCTGTCGATCGATGCGGTAGAGACCGCGGCCTTGGGTGGCGATCGCAAAGTCGGCGTTTTTTGTCTGCAAGGAGGGCTCCGTCCAGTTCGTCGGGTGCGGTCGAACCATCGATACCCGACGCAGCGGGTTCTTGTCTGGCCGCGGGCGCAAAATGAAACCGACTTTATGCCCGCCTCTTGACCCTGATAGTGATAATGATTATCAGTTACGAAAGGCGCGAAATCGGCGCTATCTGAGGAGTGAGGCAAGCGTGATTGTGTGTGTCTGCGAGGGAGTTAACGACCGCGAAGTTCACGCATCGATCCGCCGCGGCGCCGACTCTGTGGATGCCCTTGGTCGAGACTGCCGGGCTGGTGTAGACTGCGGCCGCTGCCGCGCGACTCTGCGCGGCCTGCTCAAGAAGAGCTGCGGGAGTCGCGCCGACGAAGCGCAAGAAGACGCCCGCGGGCCGAGCTCGGTCGCCCCCGTCAGCTGACAGGCGCACCGCTCGGTCTCCTCACACCCCTTGGAGAGACTGTGGCTAAGCGACCTGTCGACAAGAAAATCGTCAAGCTCCTCAATGAGATCCTGACGGCCGAGCTGACAGCGATCAATCAGTACTTCTTGCACGCAAAGATGTGTGAGGCTTGGGGCTACGCCGCGCTGGCGAAACACGTCATGGCGGAGTCGATCGACGAGATGAAGCATGCTGAGCAGCTCATCGACCGCATCCTCTACTTGGGCGGCGTGCCCAACGTGCAACGCATGGGCAAGGTCAACATCGGCGAGACCGTCAAGGAGCAGTTCGCGTGCGACCTTGCCGTTGAGCTCGACGCGGTGCCGCGCCTCAACAAGGCGATCGCGACCTGCGTCGAAGCAGGCGACCAGGGCACGCGTGCGCTGCTTGAAGGGATTCTCGTCAGCGAGGAGGAGCACCTCGACTGGCTCGAAGCTCAGCTTGAGCTGATCGAGCGCGTAGGCGAGCAGAACTACCTCGCGCAGCAGATTCGTCCTGTCTAAGCGGGATGAGCGGTACGCCTTCGACGCCGGAGCTGCTTCGAGCTGCGTTCGCGCTCGAGCTTCAACGTGCTCGGGCGATCGTCGATAGGGATGCCTCGCCCGCTGACGTGGCAGCCATCGACGCCCAGCTTGAGGGGCCGCTTGCTGAGCTGAGCGCGCGCGGAGCGCAGCTGCCGACGCACATGCTCGCGAAGCGTTATCTCCTGTCACAGCTTGACTACCTCGTCCTGTTGCTGGCGATCGACAATGGGTTGGCGGCTGCTGGCGCGCATCGTGTCAGCCACGTCGCGAGCGTTGCGCTGGAAGGCCTTGAACCCGTGGACGTCGACGCGGTCTTTCAGCGTTTGACGGTTGTGGCCGAGAGGCTTGTCGTGCTCTCCGACGACGACGATCCGGTCGTCGTGGCCACGCAGTCGGTACGCGAGCTGCTCGGGCTCTAGAGCACGCTACCCACCCGAACGCTGCTAGCAGCGACCAGGTTTGGTACCGCGGGGGGTACACCACGCGTCGCGATCACTACGGAATCGACGAGCCGGTGAACTCCTGCCATGAGTCCGGCGTTTGAACGGCCATGAATCTCCACCAGTTGACGACTCTCCACGCCCGCTGCGGCCTGCTGCCGCGGGCTCAACGCGTCCACTCGGACGCCGGGAACACGGAGTTCTCAGCTGCTGTCGAAGTCGCGTCTTTTCCCGCGATCGACTGTCCGGTATAACCCGCCCGTTCGAGCACGTTGGAGGCAAGATGCAGACCGTCGACACTCACGCACCCATTCGTCGCTGGGCCCTTATGGTGGCCAGCCTACTTCTCGTCGGAGGCATCGGCGTTGCCGTGTGGCTGACCGACATCAAGCTTGGGTTCGAGCTGTCGACCGGCTTCGACGCCGGATGCGCGATTGGCGAGGGCTTCGGCTGTCGAGCGGCGCTCACCAGCTCGTACTCTACGGTGTTTGGCATTCCCTCGTCGGTGCTGGCGATGCCGACCTACGTGGTGCTGATCGTGCTCGCGCTCTTTGGTCTCAGCAAGGCCCATCCGGAGCGAGCCCGTCGCGCACTCAGCTACGGCATTGGGATCCTGACGCTCGTCTGCTGCTACTCGCTCTTTTTGCTCTACACGCTCCTGTTCACGCTCGGCGAGATCTGCCCCTGGTGCGTGACCAATCACGTCATGCACTTCGTGGTCCTGGCGCTCTTCTTCACGGCCCGCCGCGGTGGACTGAAGGCGCCCTACGCAGAGGCCCTAAGCGGGCTCGCGTCGTTCAAGCAGCCAGCGCTCGGCGCGGCGCTGGCCCTCGTGCTTGGCGGCGGTGCGGCGCTCTTGGGCTACAACATGGCGCACGAGTCGGCCCTAGAGGCACGCCAGGCCGTGATTGCCGAGCAGTTCGACGCTGCTGGAGGCGGGGCTGCCTCGACGAACGACACCCAGAAGGTGGATGCAGGCGCGTCGCCGGCGACCGCAACACGACCTGCTCGGGAGCCGAAGCTGCTCGACGCCGGCTACGACTACCACGCGTTTGATATCGGGGCCGACGACTACGTGAGTGGCCCGATGGACGCCCCGGTGACCATCGTGGCGATCAAGGACTTCGAGTGCGGCTTCTGCCGGCATCTCACCAACCAGATGAAGCCGCTGAAGAAGAAGTACAAAGACAAGGTGCGGGTCGTCTTCAAGCACTTCCCCATGAACGCCGACTGCAACTACCGGATGGGCTCCAGCCGCATGCACGAAGGTGCCTGCCGATCCGCGTACACCGCCCACTGTGCCCATGAGCAGGGCAAGTTCGAGGCGATGCAGGACATGCTCTACAACAACTTCAAGAAGTTCTCCGACGAGCAGCTCGCGGGGTACGCAGCCAAAGTCGGCCTCGACATGGACAAGTACAAGGAGTGCCTTGCCTCTGACCGTCCGAAAGCCAAGATCAAAGAGGACGTGAAGCTGGCGGCGAAGTTGCGCATCAACGGCACGCCTCGGGTGTACATCAACAACCGAATGGTGACCGGCTCGACCGCGACCGACGTGCTTGACTACTACGTGCAGATGGCGATCAAGCACCCTGAGCCACCCGCTGCGTTGACGGCCGTCAAGCCTACGGAGTCGACGCCGTCGATGGTCAAGATGGCCACCAGCAAGGGCGACTTCTGGATCGACGCGTTCGAGGCGTCCGTCGACGCCGACGGCACCGCGCTGAGCGTGCCTGGCGTGCTCCCCGCGCGTGCGAGCTGGTTTGAGGCCAAGGCCGCGTGTGAGAAGGCCGGAAAGCGCCTATGCAGCCAGGAGGAGTGGGTCTCGGCCTGCATCGGGCAGCCAGCGGTTGACCACGGCAACAACGGGCTCTTCATCAACGGACCCGTCCAGGGTCGGCTCTACCCGTACGGGTCGTACTTCGAGGAAGGCGCCTGCCGGGTGAGCGAAGACAAGCACAAGGGCAAGCCGGGCAAGACCGGCAGCAAGCCGCGCTGTCGAACGGCCGAGGGCGTCTACGACCTTGCGGGTAACGCCTACGAGTGGATCGGCGTGGACTCGACCAAGGCGGCACAGATCGGCGGTGACTACCGGGGCAAGACCGGCGCCACCTGCCGTCGCAGGGCAACGACCTATGGGGCCGGTATCAAGAACAAGACGACCGGGTTTCGGTGTTGCGCCGACACCGAGAAGAAGGTCGCTGCGAAGGCGTCAGACGTCGCCGCGACGTCGGTGACGAGCATTGTGGGCAAGACCGTTCCGGACGACCTTGTGCTGGCGGGCTACAAGGGTGGAAAGCTTGAGCCGAAGTCCTTTGAGGGCAAGGTCACCTACCTAACGTTCTTCGCGTCGTGGTGTGGCAACTGCCGCAAGCAGATGCCAGCGATCAAGGACTGGCAGAAAGAGTGGGGCGACAAGGGCTTCCAGGTTGTGGCGATCAACGTTGACCGCGACCCGAAGAAGGGGAAGGTCTACATCGATCAGCTCGACCCGAACTTCCAGGTCGCGCTCGATCCGGAGGCACGCTCGATGAGCGACTTCGACATCGACGCGATGCCAACGAGCTTCATCATCGACCAAAAGGGCGTGATCAAGCACCGTGTCTTGGGCTACCGCAAGGGCGAGATCTCCGGCACGCGCGCCAACATCAAGAGCCTGCTCGGTTCGTAGAACGGTTCGGCGAAACGAGAGATTTGATGACGTCGCGATGGGCTCAACGTGGAGCCCACGGCGCAGCGTCTGTCGATCTTAGATCACGTCGGGACGACGTCCCTGCGACTTGCGTTCAGGTTTCCTTCGGTCGTGACCCCAGCGGCACACCTCCGGTCGACGTAGCGTCCTCGTTTCCAACGCTGGTAGCAGCGTTGGGAGACAGCGCTGTTTGCGGCGCTTCGGCGTCGCGACGCCGTGCGGGGGCGGCCGCAGCGACGTCGGCCAGGGTATCTTTCTGTCCGACGACGATGCATGACACAGGCGCGTGGTGGTGGTATCCCAAGCGCCGTTCTGGTGGCGCTGCCGCCGGTCACCAAACCCATACACACCTTGGAGATTCGACGATGACCAAGCCCATCCGAGTCGCGATCACCGGCGCTGCCGGAAACATTGGCTACAGCATGCTCTTTCGGATTGCTGCCGGCGAGATGCTGGGACCCGACCAGCCGGTCATCCTCCAGCTGGTCGAGCTTCCCGTCGCGATGAGCGCGCTCGAAGGCACAGCGATGGAGATCGACGACTGTGCGTTTCCGCTGCTCCACGGCATCGAGCTAGCCGACAACCCGGCTGCTGGTTTCAAGGACGCCGACGTCATCATGCTCGTGGGCGCGAAGCCACGCGGCAAGGGGCAGGAGCGTGCGGACCTCATCAAGGGCAACGGGCCGATCTTCACCGGTCAGGGCAAGGCAATTGACGAAAACGCTGCAGCTGACGCCAAGATCGTTGTGGTTGGAAACCCCTGTAACACCAACTGCCTCATCGCGATGTCGCAAGCCAAGCGCGTGCCGACACGCAACTTCACGGCCATGACCCGCCTCGACCAAAACCGCGCGATCGGCCAGCTCGCTAAGCACGCCAACGCGGCACCTGGCGACGTCAAGAACATGTTCATCTGGGGCAACCACTCGCCCACGATGGTGCCGGACGTCAGCCAGGCGACGATCGCTGGGAAGTCGGTTGCCGATGCCGTCGACAGCGCATGGCTCGCTGAGTCGTTCGACAAGACCGTCCGAACTCGCGGCAAGGCCATCATCAACGCCCGCGGCAAGTCGAGTGCGGCCAGCGCGGGCAACGCCGCCATCGACCACGTCCACGACTGGTTCCTTGGCACCGGCGACCACGACTTCGTGTCGATGGCTGTGCCGTCTGACGGCTCTTACGGCGTACCAGAGGGCATCATCTTCTCGTTCCCGTGCCGCATCACTGCGCCGTGGACCTACGAGATTGTGCAGGGGCTGCCCGTCAGCGCCGACATCCAAGCACGTATCAACGCGTCGGCCGACGAGCTGGTCGGCGAGCGCGCAGCGGTTGCTGATCTACTCGCATAGGCTGAGCTGAGAACAACCTTCGAGGCGCGTCGGTACACGACGACTTGCTCCGAGCGTCCCGAGAATCAATACTGCAGCGGCGCCCCGGTCCTTGATCGGCGGCGCCTCTGTTTTGGTCGCCACAGCGCCCATCACTGCTACGTCTAGGAGACCTCATGAGATCGTCCACTCTCGCAATCTGCAGCATCTTCGCCCTAGCGCTCTTCGTCGCAGGCTGCGGCGACGATGACTCATCAGGTGTCACCTGTGGTGCAGGGACGATCGAGAGTGGCGGCGCTTGCATCCCCGATCCGAACCTCCAGGACACGTTCATTCCGCCGACAGATACCGGTGGCGGCACAGACACCGGTGGCCCGAACGACACGGGTGGCGGCGGCGTCGACACCGTCGACACGGGCTGCAGCGCTGATGAGGTCGGTCGCGGTGACGTTGGTGCTGCCTGCACGAAAGACTGTCAGTGCCGCCAGGACCTCCCGGGCGCGCCGCTCACCTGCTACTCCGGGCCGTACCACGAGGGATTCTCCTTCTGCACAAAGATCGCCGACAACTCACTGTCGTCCAACGACGGCTACGTCTCGCTGGTCTTCCCGTCCGAGTGTGACCTCGAGCCAACTGGCCAGCGGATCTACGCCAAGACTTGTGCGTCGCTCGATGACTGCAAGCAGCTGGCCAGTGCCTACACCCACTGCGGGACAGGACACTTCGGCTACACGAGCCCGTCCGCCCGTCAGACCGAGTGCCCACGCATCGGAAAGGACGACGGGTCCACGATGGCGCTTGCAGACACATGCATTATCGCCACCGCACGTCCCTACGCAGGGGCTGAGTAGCCGGACAGCCGTAGGGGAGGCAACACGCTAGCGCTCCCCAATCCGAGTGGTGTGCACCATGGTGCGCTCGCGGTCGGTCGATCGCTGGACCTCCCGTTGAGCGCGTCGTCACTGGCTCGGTGCCAACTCGGCGCGCCACAGCCTTGACGTACCCTGCTCGTGGCGTACCACTGGACCGGCGCGGGGGAGGTATCTGTGAACAGCAGCAGACTGGTGCGACGAGGCCGAAAAGTGACGACCACGGGGGCCAGTGCTGGCGCTGACTTGCCGGTGGACTACCCAACAGCCGAGGCGCGTGTGCTTGTCGCCAACCCCACCACGGTGTGGGCAGAGTGGGGTCGGCACGACCATGCATCTTCGTTCGTGCTACGCGCGCTCGTCGACGGCACCACCGAGGTGTCTTGTGTGGAGGTCCCCGGTCACTCCCGCGACGCGTGGGTCACGGTCTGGCCGGGCAGCCGCGGGGTCCTAACCGTCGACGCCGTCGGGCCAGACGGAAACGTGCGGTTGGCCGAGCTTCCCTTTGCCACCCCGGTCGACGGACCCTCGTCGAGCAGCGCGACGCGCTGGGGGCGGCTCGATGCCTACGGAAACCTCCACCGCGATGCGCCGCCCGTTGAGGGCAAGGCGGTCTCGGCACTTGCTGGGCAGTGGGTTGCCGAACGCAGCACGTACGGCAGCGCATCAGTCCTCAGGCGCGAGCCTGTCGACGGGGAGGCACGCTGATGGAACGCGGCGCCCTCATGCTCGTACTGCATGCGCATCTCCCCTTCGTGCGTCACCCAGAGTATCCCTCGTTCATGGAAGAGGACTGGCTCTACGAGGCGATCACCGAGACCTACCTGCCGCTTCTCGGCATGCTCGATCGCCTTGAGGCGGACGGGGTCGCCGGTGGCTTCACGATGACCATGACGCCGCCGCTCTGTGAGATGCTGGCCGACGATCTCCTCAAGACCCGCTATGCGGCCCGCCTCGACGCCCTCATCGCGGTCGCCGAGCAGCAACGCGACGAGGTACGCGACACGGACTTCGACGAGGCAGGTCGTCACTACGTCGACAAGCTCCATGCCATGCGCGACGTCTACCGAGCCTACAGCGGCGACCTGATTGCAGGGTTTCGCCGTCACCTGAAGGCACGTCGGATCGAGATCGTGACCTGCACCGCGACCCATGGACTGATGCCGTTGATCGCGACGTTAGAGGGTCGGCGAGCACAGCTCGAGGTGGCGACCGCAAGCTACCGCAAGCACTTTGAGGAGTCGCCCCGCGGCATCTGGCTGGCGGAGTGTGCGTATGCTGAAGGCGTCGATGTCCTGATGCGCGAGAGCGGTCTGGTCTACTTCTTTGGCGAGACCCACAGCGTCAACTTCGCCAGCCCACGACCAAAGTTCGGCCACTACCGGCCGGTGCTGAGCGATGCAGGAGTCGCTGTGTTCCCGCGGGATCCGGAGTGCTCCAAGCAGGTCTGGTCGGCCGAGGAAGGCTACCCTGGCGACGCGAGGTACCGGGAGTTCTACCGCGACCTCGGCTGGGAAGCGCCGGACGCCTGGGTTGAGCCGATCTTCCAAGGCAGCCCGCGCCGCGACATTGGTCTCAAGTACCATCGAATCACAGGCTCCGTACCGCTGGCCGACAAGGCCGCATATGTACCCTCGTGGGCCGAGGAGTGCGCCACCGCTCATGCAGAGCACTTTGTGGATGCCCGGCTCGCCCAGCTCGCCCGCGTGCACCGCGAGATTGAGACCGCTCCGTTGCTGGTCGCTCCCTACGACGCGGAGCTGTTCGGGCACTGGTGGTACGAGGGTCCACTCTTTCTGGAAGCCGTTGTGAGGCGTGCGGCTCAGGCCGGCCTCGTGCTGACGACGCCGGTGGCGTGGCTCGGCGCTCACTCGAGCTGTCAGATCGTCACGCCGTCGCCATCATCGTGGGGTGATGGCGGCTGGTACGATGTGTGGCTCAACGAGCACAACGCGTGGATCTATCCCCATCTGCAGCGCGCCGAGCAGCGTCTTGTCGCAGCGGTGAGCGCCACGGAAGAGCGGTCGGCGCTCGCTGAGCGCGTGCTCTCTCAGGCAGCTCGTGAGCTACTCCTAGCTCAGTCGAGCGACTGGGCATTCATCGTGACCATGGACACCACCGTCGAGTACGCCGTTGCCCGGACAACGACCCACCTCGACGCCCTCAACAGCTTGCTCGACGGGCTGGCACGGGACGCTGTCGACGAGCACCAGCTGTCGGTGCTTGAGCAACGGGACTCGCTCTTTGCCGAGCTCGACTACAGGGTGTTTCGCCGCCGCGGAACGTCTCAGCGCGTCGGTGGCGTGTCCGTTAGGTCGCGTTGATCGATCGATAGCGCGCTCGCTATGACGGTGGTCGGGTCTCCGAGAGATGGTCGAGGATCTCCGCCTCACTGCGTGACGCCGCGTTGAACCAGGCGAGCGTCTCGTCGGCGAGGTTTTGACCTGACGCGACGATTCGGTCGAGCGGATCGAGGTAGATGGACTCGGTCGGATGGCCGTCGCGCTTCGCGAGTCGATCCAGGCCAAAACGCGCCATGTCGACGAGCTCTTTGGCGAGCGCCAGGGTCTCAAAGCCTTTAGGCGTCGCGGTTTGCAGCCCCCGACGGCACACCTCGGTGCGGTGGGTCTGGCGCTCGGCGAATGACCAGGACTTCGTTAGGTCCCAGGCAGCATCCAGTGCTACCGGGTCGTAGAGCAGCCCTTTCCAGAGCGCAGGCAACGCCGGGACATGGGTGGGCGGGACGCAGTCCGCGCTGCGCACTTCGAAGTAGGTCTTCATCCGGACGTCAGGAAAGAGCGTGGACAGGTGCAATTCCCAGTCCTCCATCGTCGCCTCATGGCCCTTGAAGCCCTCCCGCCAGAACGTCTCGAAGGGGAGGCCGGCGCAGCTCAGGTACTCGCCATCCCGCATGATGAAGAAGAGCGGAACCTTGAGTGCCCAGCGCGCGTACTCCTCGTACGTCGGCCCGTTGCCTGTGAAGAAGAACGGAAGCAGTCCGCTTCTGTCGTTGTCGACGTCGGTCCAAATCTGAGCGCGGTAGCTGTTGAAGCCACTCGGTCGGCCCAGGCGTAGCGGCGAGTTCGCAAAGAGCGTGGTCACAATGCTGCTGACGCCCATCGCCGCACGTAACTTGAGCCCCATGTCCTGCTCGGACCCGTAGTCCAGGTTGGCCTGAACGGTGCAGGTGCCCTGCATCATCTCGCGGGCATGACGTCCCCGCGTGGGGAGGTAGGCGCGCATGATCGTGTAGCGACGCTTGGGCATCCAGTCGATGCTGTCGAGGGCATGCACCGGCTGGTAGCCGCGCCACATCCAGCGGACGTCGAACCGCTGGCTGAGCTTTTCCAGCTCTGCGAGGTGGCGGTCGAGCTCGGCCTTGGTGTCGTGGACGGTCGCGAGTGGACGTCCACTCATCTCAAACTGCCCGCCGGGCTCAAGAGCGACCGAGCCTTCCTCTGGGGACGAGAGCGCAATGAGTGCGCCAGCATCCACTTCCGGGGCCCACCCGCAACAGTCTGCGAGCCCTGCGAGAAGTTGCTCAATCCCGCCATGACCCTTGTAGTGAGCAGGCTGAAACGACGGCCCCAGGAGCGCAAACTTCTCGTGCTCAGTGCCGACAACCCACTGGTCTGCAGGCCGCTCTCCCTTGGCGTGGTGGGCCACGAGCTGGTCGACGTGGCGGATCCGCGTGCGGTCCCCAGATCCTTGATGGCTACTCATCGCAATCTCCTGGGCAAACCGCGTCGCGGCGACTCGCGTCTCCAGCGCTTGTACGAGCGAAGGGCCAGCTCGGTTACTCGCGCGGTGCTTCCGACAGCGCTCGGCCATACCGAGCCGAAGGTCCTCGTCGGGTTCACGCTATCTCCAACGGTCGATAGCACTGTGTGCGTCTCTGGCATCAACGAGTCGTGACGTTGTGCTAGTTGGCGTTCTTCTTCTTCTTCGAACGACGTGACTTGCGTGGCTTGCGCGTCGACTTGGGCTTTTGCTCCGCTGCGCCGCTGACCTCGGTCGCAGCTTTCTGTCGCGCCGCTTCAGCTTCCGCCTCGGCAAGGGCGGCGGCCTCGGCGACTTGCGCGTCGAGTTCGGCCTGGGCCGCCTGGCGGGCAGCCTCTGCTTCTGCCTCGGCTGCTGCGGCTAGCGCATCAGCATCTTCGGCAGCTTCAGCTTCGACCACTTCGGCGGCCTCGGCAGCCCCTGCCTCAACGGCCTCAACGGCCTCGGCAGCCTCTGTCTCGATGGCTTCGACCGCCTCGGCAGCCTCCGTCTCGACGGCCTCGACGGCCTCGGTGGCCTGGTCGTCGGCGGCTTCGATGAGCTCGCCTGCTTCAGCCTCGGCAGCGGCGGCAAGTCCATCCGCGCCGTCCTCGAAGGCGTCCGCCACGCCCGCAGCTTGAGCAACGTCGAGCTCCGCGGTCGCGTCGTGGTCGAGCGCGTCGCCAAGGAAGGCAGCGATCCCATCGTCGGCACCTTCAAGCGCTTGCTCGGCGCCGTCTGCTGTCCCCTCAAGCGCGTCTCCGCCCTCATCGGCGAGTGCCGCAAAGAAGTCGTCAGCGGACTCGCCAGACTCGTCGACGAGCGGATCGTCGTCGAACGCCGTGGCCTCCTGCTCGACTGCGAGCCCGTTCGTCTCCGCCTCCGCTACGAGCTCGTCGAGGCCTGCGATCTCGGTGTGCACGTCCTCAGCGATCTCTTGTGGTTGGGTCGCGAGCACGCGGGTCAGAGCGCGCGTTGTCTCCAAGCCGTCACGAAAATGGACAGCAAACCGCTCCAGGATGGTGCCCTGGTCAGGCAGTGCGCTGTTGGCCGTGAGTAGCCCCACTTCGACGGGCTCAATGACGTTGCTCATGTCTGTCTCTCCATGTTCGGATCGGCCACAGGGGCTTCCGCGCGTTGTGTGGCCAATCGTTGCCGGGCCACAGCGTGTTCGTTAGATCGTCGTCGCTGGATGGTCTTTGACCCACGATGCAATCCGCTCGCGGTCGGCATCGTCGAGCTCCAGCAGCTCCACGCCCATCCCGGGCGGCCCGCCTTTCTCACCGCGTTGGCGTCGCCAGGCGACAATGCCTGTCGCTTCCAGCGTCTTCTCTAGCATCTTCATCCGGACGCGAACCTCGCGTCCAACCTTGAGAAGGTTAGGCGTCGCCTTGAACAGACCAGGCGTGTCTTCGGGCCCGTCGTCGCTGTAGACGAAGAATCCGTCCGACTCGCCGTTGTCGAGATCCGCCTCGAGCGTGATTCGGAACTGGTTCGATCGCGACTGTCCCGCGCCTTGGCGTTTCTTCGCCGTGCGAGCAGGCTGCGCGCGGACCTTTGCGTCCTCTGCGACCTCTCCAGCGGCGATCTTGCCGGCCGGCTTTGCGTTGCCTCCGCGTTTCTCGCCGGGAGGCTTCTCCTCGGCCGGCGGCGACTTCTTGCCCGACTTCTTAGTCGGCGTCTTCGCGCGCTTGGTCTTTGCTTTTGGGGGTGGTGCTGGCTCTTTGGCAGGTTCGTCGTCGTCGTCGTCGTCGTCGTCGTCGTCGTCGTCCATGAGGTCGGTGGCCTCACTGATGAGCTTCCGCAGGGCCTCAGAGACCTCGCGCTCACGAGCGAGAAGTGCTTGCTCAAGGTCTGCGATTGTCCCCTCGGCGGTCTCTAGCCCTTCATGGCGTTGGCCGAGGAGTGCTTCACGCTCTTCCACCAGCGCCATGCGCGATCCGAGGAGCTCCCGTCGTCGCTCCATGATCGCTAGCCGCGACTTTTGCATGCCGATGTCCACCTTGCCGACATCGGAGTCCGAGCCGGTCAGCATGTCGCCGACAAGCTTTTGAGCTTTGGGTCCGATCGCCTTGGCGCGCGACTTGAGTGAGGTCTCTTGCTCTCCGACGTACTTGGCCAAGTTGACGAGTGCTTTGTTCCGCTTCCGGAATGCGCGCTCCATCTCGCAGACGCCTTCCTCCTGCGACTGGAGCTGGGCCTCCATTTCCATGAGGCCTTGCTCTTGCTGGAAGATCGCGTGCTCTTCAGCCCGCAGAGAATCCTGTTGTCCCATCGTCTTTCCCCTTCAGTGCAAAGCGCTAACGTTAACTCGCAAGACCCTCAACGGACCGCTCGCGGCGGCCAAGAGCCGGGTGCTCGCCATGACGCTGCTTCAGCTCGTTGACCAACGCTCGAGCCTCGTCTGCGAGCCCATTCTCGATGTAGAAGTCGAGCTCGCGCAGGTCTTCTTGGAGAGCGTTGCTGGCGGTCTGCGCAGCGGCTGTCTCGGGATCGGCGGCACCTGGAATCGCAAGCGTGATGCCGGATTTGTTGGCGAGGTGCTGCCGAACGTCATCTGGAATGAATGCGTCATCCACGATGGTGTTCTCGGCGGTCTCGCCGAAGCCAATCTCTTCCTCGTCATCGAAGTCGAAGTCGAAGTCGTCATCGTCGTCGGCGTCGCTATGCGCTGCCTGCACCAGCTCCGTCGGCTTCGGTGCCGGCTTGAACTCTGGGCGTGGCGCGGGTGCCGGCTCGTCGAGCGCCTCTGGGTCAAACTCGATGAGCTGTCCCGCGTCGTCGGTCTTTGTGAGCCCGAGCTTGTCGCGCGAGAGCTGGTCGTTGGGTTCGAGTGCGAGGACCCGCTCGTAGCAGTCGCGCACCTCGTCGCTGAGCCCTGCGCTCTGGTAGTGCTCAGCCATCACCTTGAGCACGGTGACCGACTTGTGGGACTGGCCCAGCCGGTTGAAGGTCTCGGCGAGTAGCCCAAGCACCTGAAGGTCCTCGGGAGCCGCCTTGTAGGCGTGGCGCAGCTTCGCGAGTGCTCGCTGCGGCTCTCCCTTCTTCAGGTAGTAGTCGCCGAGCTTGCGTGCCGCGGCGCCCTCGTTGGGTTGGTGGTAGAGCAGCCGCTCTACGACGACCCGGTAGTCGTCCTCGGCGCCGTCTTTCTTGGCGACCACCTCTGCGACCGTGCGGAACATGCGACCGGCGTCGTTGACCTGGCCGATGCCGCTGTAAGCTTCCGCAAGCCGGAGACGGTCTGCGAGGTTGTCCTCGTCGAGGCTCAGGATGGCCTCGACGACCTCAAAGCGGGCGACGTCGTTGTTCGGGCTTGAGGTCGCACACCGCAGTGCCTCGCCGAAGTGTCGGGCGGAGTCGTCGAGCAAGCCGTGGTCGGCATACACCTTGCCGAGCAGCTGGTGGCCGGCGAGGTGATTGGGGTCGGCACGCACTACCTGCAGCAAGACACCGATCGACTTCACGCCGGAGCCGTCTCGCTTGTAGATGTCGTTGCACGCCAACCACTCGCCGATGGCCTTCTTGGGCGCGTCGGTGCGCATGTACATGTCCGCCAGCTCAAGCCGGGTTCGGACATCACTGCCGTTGGCAGCGACGAGTCGTTCGTAATCGCCAACCGCTTTCTTCAGCTGGCCTTTCTCAACATACCGTCGCGCAGAGGCGCGGAGCTTTTCTGTCTCCATCACGTCGGTCGATGCATCCTCAGTCAGGCCGGCGCGGATACCGGGTTGGGGCAACATATCAGGACTTCCGCAGGCGCGCTACCGACCCTGGTGCGCCTGATCACCTTCGCCCGATTGTCGATGCAACCTAAGCAGAAATTGGTCATGGGTCGGTCGATCGACACCGGCTGACCGAGCAAACCATCGCCATGTCGTGGCCGTTCCGATCGTCGGTCGACCTACGCGCCGTCGAGCTTGGCGATGATGGCGCGCAGACCGAGCGCGTAGCTGTCGGCTCCGAATCCCATGATGCGGCCGACCACAACGTCGGCGATCGTGCTGGTGTGGCGAAAGGACTCGCGGGCGTGCACGTTCGTCATGTGGATCTCGACCGCCGGGAGGCCGACGCTGAGGATCGCGTCTCGGATGGCGATCGACGTGTGAGTGTAGGCGCCAGGGTTGAGCACGAGGCCTGCAGCGCCCTCGTCGAACGCCGCATGGATCGCGTCGACGTAGCCGCCCTCGCTGCTGTGTTGACTCGTGGCGATCGCGACCCCGAGCTCGCTCCCCAGGGCCTTGAGTCCGTCGTCGAGCTCGGCCAGCGTCAGCGTCCCATACATCGCGACTTCGCGCTTGCCGAGCCGGTTGAGGTTTGGGCCATGGATGATGTGAATGGTCTTCGAGTTCATCGCTTGCGCCTCCGTTGTACGCGTCGGAGTAGCCGGCGCAGCGTCTTCACTTGGGTCGACACCTCAGCGAGCGTGCCGGATGCACGCATCTCTCGTCGGATCGCGTCGTGCCGCTTTTGAGCCTCCGCGTCGCTCGGATCGTCGCTGAGGATGCGCGCATAGATGTCGAGCGCCTCTGCCAGGTGCCCTTGCGCGTAGTAGATCGCCGCCAGCGTCTTGGTCTTCGGTTCCGTCATGCGACCCACTCCTGGAGCTCTTGCCAGGGGATGTGCTGGATGCGTGGCTCGCCGATGGCGTCGAGGAGGATGAACCGGACGCCGCTGGCGTCCGCCTTCTTGTCGCTGCGTGCGGCGGTGACCAGCTCGGCTGGAGAGTGTCCAAGCGCATCCGGTTCGGCCGGCAGCCCATGCCGGACGAGCGTGGCGACGATCTCCGACTCGAGGCTCTGGTCCGCGTTGCCAGCTCGCGCTGACACCCGCGCGGCGAGCACCATCCCGAGGCCGACAGCCTCGCCGTGGGTCAGGGCGCCATACCCCTCCAGGCGCTCAAACGCGTGGCCGAAGGTGTGGCCAAAGTTCAGGACGGCGCGCTGGCCTTTGTCGAGCTCATCGGCGGCCACCACCGCGGCCTTGATCACACAGCAGCGGCGAATGAGCTCGCCGAGGATCGTCGCGTCGAGTGCGCGAAGGGCGTCGGCGTGTGCGTTGGCGAACGTCAGGAGGGTGGGGTCGGCGATGAACCCGTGCTTGAGGGCCTCGGCCAGTCCACCGCGGACCTCGCGCGCCGGAAGCGTCGCCAGCACGGCTTGGCTTGCGACGACCGCCTGCGGCTGCCAGAACGCGCCGATCAGGTTTTTGCCGGTCGCGTGGTTGATGGCCGTCTTGCCTCCAACGGAGCTATCCACCTGTGCGAGCAAGCTCGTTGGCACCTGAACGACCGCGGTCCCGCGATTGAGGAGCGCACTCGCGAGCCCAGTCAGGTCACCGACCACGCCACCGCCGAGCGCCACGAGGACGTCAGAGCGTGTGAGTCCGCTGCCAAGCGCGGTGTCGAGGACCGTGCTCAAGCAGCTCAGTGACTTTGACGCCTCGCCGGCTGCGACCGTGAGGACCTCGACGTCGAGCCCAGCACGCGTTACGGCCTGCTCTGCCGCCGCAGCGTACAGGGGGCCCACGTTGCTGTCGGTGACCACAAGCGCTCGGGATGCCTTTGGGACATGGGCTGTGAGCGCGTGTTGCAGCGCGGGGCCGAACCCCCCCTCGGGGAAGTAGATCGGGTAGGACCGAGGTGCGGTACCGCTGAGCGCAACGTGGTGCACTGGCGCGGGGTGGGGCGATGGCGATGGCGGCGTCGATGTCATAGAGCCAGTGAGGCTAACAGACCCGCTGGTCAGCAGGCCAAGACGCTCCACAATGAGCGCCACGGTCGCTGGGATGGTGAGTGCGTCGACGTCGATGGTCAGCGCCGCGAGCGCGTAGAAGGGGTGACGCTCGACGAGCTGAGCAGCCAGCTCGGAACGAATACGCTCAAGGTTCTTGCCGGCGAGCAGTGGGCGCCCAGCGCCGCCGTTCGCGCGACTCGCCAGGGTCTCAGGACGGGCACGAAGCCAGACGACGCGGGCGTGCTGGCTTAGCTCCGTCATCGCCCCAGGCTGACAGGGCGCACCGCCACCGGTCGCAAGGACCAGTCCCCCTGGT